>NZ_OZ245882.1:639155-958732 GCF_965229465.1 Cellulomonas sp.
GATGCCGGCGGAGGTCCAGTCGCCCGCGGGCGTGCCGTGCACCCAGGTGTGCACGTGGTCGATGGCCGCGTTCGCCGCGGACGCCGCCGACGACGCGCCGCGGGCCTCGATGATCGCGGCGCCACGCTTGGCGACCGTCGGGATGAACGTGTCGCGCACCCAGGCGTCGTCGCCGACGACCTCGAGGGCGGGCCGGCCACCGACCGTCGCGTGCGAGAGGTCCGGGTACTGCGTCGCGGAGTGGTTGCCCCAGATGGTCAGCCGCGCGATGTCGCCGACCGTCGACCCCGTCTTCGTCGCCAGCTGGGAGAGCGCGCGGTTGTGGTCCAGGCGGGTCATCGCGGTGAACCGCTCGCTGGGCACGTCGGGGGCGTGCGAGGCCGCGATGAACGCGTTGGTGTTGGCCGGGTTGCCGACGACCAGCACCCGGACGTCGTCGGCGGCACCGGCGTTGATCGCCTCGCCCTGGGGCTTGAAGATGCCGCCGTTGGCCGAGAGCAGGTCCCCGCGCTCCATCCCGGCGGTGCGCGGCCGGGCGCCGACGAGCAGTGCCACGTTGACCCCGTCGAACGCGGCGGTGGCGTCGTCGTAGATCTCGACGCTGTCCAGCGTGGTGAACGCGCAGTCGTCCAGCTCCATCGCGGTGCCCTCGGCGGCCTTGACCGCCTGCGGGATCTCCAGGAGGCGCAGCCGGACCGGGGTGTCGGGGCCGAGCAGCTGGCCGGACGCGATGCGGAAGAGCAGCGCGTAGCCGATCTGGCCGGCGGCTCCGGTGACGGTCACGGTGACGGGCGAGCTGGCCACGGAACGGGCTCCTTCGATCGACGACGACGGCGCCCTCACGCTACCCCGCAGACGACCGACGGCGCCCACCCGAGGGTGGACGCCGTCCGTGATGTGCGAGGTCAGGCGAGCTTGGCCGCCAGGTTGGCGTCGAGCGTCGCGAGGAACTCCTCGGTGGTCTGCCACGCCTGGTCCGGGCCGACCAGCGACGCGAGGTCCTTGGTCATCGCGCCCGACTCGACGGTCTCGACGACGACCTGCTCGAGCGTCTCGGCGAACTGCGTGACCTCGGGCGTGCTGTCCAGCTTGCCGCGGTGCTTCAGGCCACCGGTCCAGGCGTAGATCGACGCGATCGGGTTGGTCGACGTCGGCTTGCCGGCCTGGTGCTGGCGGTAGTGGCGCGTCACTGTGCCGTGCGCGGCCTCGGCCTCGACCGTCTTGCCGTCGGGCGTCATGAGCACGGACGTCATCAGGCCGAGCGAGCCGAAGCCCTGCGCGACCGTGTCGGACTGCACGTCGCCGTCGTAGTTCTTGCACGCCCAGACGTAGCCGCCCTCCCACTTCATGGCCGCGGCGACCATGTCGTCGATGAGGCGGTGCTCGTAGGTGAGCCCGGCGGCGGCGAAGTCCGCCGCGTACTCGGCGTCGAACACCTCCTGGAAGATGTCCTTGAACGAGCCGTCGTAGGCCTTGAGGATCGTGTTCTTCGTCGACAGGTACACCGGGTAGCCGCGCTGCAGGCCGTAGGCGAACGAGGCGCGCGCGAAGTCCCGGATCGAGTCGTTGAAGTTGTACATGCCCATGGCGACGCCGCCGCCCTCGGGGTACGTGACGACCGTCTGGTGGATCGGCTCCGACCCGTCGGCGGGCGTGAACGTCATGGTCAGCGAGCCGGCGCCGGGGACCTTGAAGTTGGTCGCGCGGTACTGGTCGCCGAAGGCGTGACGGCCGATGATGATCGGCTTGTTCCAGCCCGGCACCAGGCGGGGGATGTTGCTGATGATGATCGGCTCGCGGAAGACGACGCCGCCGAGGATGTTGCGGATCGTCCCGTTGGGCGACACCCACATCTTCTTCAGGCCGAACTCCTCGACGCGGGCCTCGTCGGGCGTGATGGTGGCGCACTTGACGCCGACCCCGTGCTCCTTGATGGCGTTCGCGGCGTCGACGGTCACCTGGTCGTCGGTGGCGTCCCGGTTCTGGATCGACAGGTCGTAGTAGCGCAGGTCGATGTCGAGGTACGGGTGGATCAGGCGGTCCTTGATGAACTGCCAGATGATGCGGGTCATCTCGTCACCGTCGAGCTCGACGACCGGGCCGACTACCTTGATCTTCGCCATGCGGGGATCTCCTGATGCTGGGGACGGGTGGGGGCACGGCACGATGGAGCGGCTGCCGGCGCGGGTCCGCGGACAAGATTACTCGACGTCGAGAGATCCGCGTGAGTCGCACGCTGTCGTTTGCCGTGACCGGACCGCACGGGACTGGCATGCTGGCCCCCGTCAGGGGAACGACGCCGAGCACCGCGTCGTCACGACCGCACAGCCGGGCGTGGCAGGCTCCCCGCGCACCAGATCGCCCATCGACGATGACTCACGACAGGATCGACATGTCACAGGACAACCCCGAGAAGGCCGCCGGCTCCCCGGAGCCCGACACGACCCCCGCCGCCGCGCCGGCTCCGGCTCCGGCTCCTGCTCCTGAGGAGACGACGGCAGCCGCCGCGGCCGAGCCGGTCGTCGAGGAGCCCGTCGTCGCGCCGGAGCCCGCGGACGAGGACGTCGTCGTCGAGGAGCTCGACGCGTACGTCGTGCCCGCCGGCACCGTCGTCGTGACCGGGCCGAGCCTGGTCTCCCGGCTCGGCGCCGAGGCGTTCGGCACGTTCGCGCTCGTGCTCGTGGGCCTGGGCATCGCGCTCTACAACGGCATCAGCCAGCTGGGCGCGCTCGCCGTCGGTCTCGGCTTCGGCATCGCGGTCGTCGCGGCGATCATCGCCGTCGGCCACGTGTCGGGCGGCCACTTCAACCCGGCCGTGACGCTCGGTGCGGCCATCGGCGGGCGTACCCCGTGGAAGGACGTCCTGCCCTACTGGCTCGCGCAGCTGGTCGGCGGCATCCTCGCGGCGGCGGTCCTGTTCATCACCGTCCCGTCGGCGCTCCCCAGCGCCATCACGCAGGACCCCGCGTCCACGGCGAAGTCCTTCTTCAGCAGCGTCGCCAACGGTTTCGGCGAGCACTCGCCGCTGTCGACCGCCTCGCAGGGCACCGTGGAGTTCTCGCTGGTCATCGGCCTGCTGGTCGAGATCGTCGTCACCGCCGTGTTCGTCGGCATCATCCTGGGCGCCACCGACCGCCGGTCGGCCAACGTGCAGGCGCCGTTCGCCATCGGCCTGTCGCTCGCCGTGCTCATCTTCGTCGCGATGCCCGTGACGAACGCGTCGCTCAACCCGGCGCGCTCGACCGCCGCCGCGGTCTTCTCGGACAGCTGGGCCCTGAGCCAGCTCTGGCTGTTCTGGGTGGCCCCGCTGGTCGGTGCCGCGCTGGCCGGCCTGGTCTACCGCGCGTTCGCCGCGGAGCCGGCCGAGGACAACCTGCTCGAGGAGGACGACGCGTACGTCACCACGGACGACGTCCTCGTGGTCACGGAGCGCTGACCTCCGCCTGACCCGCTGCACGACCGGACGCCCGGCACCCTCGTGGTGCCGGGCGTCCGTGCGTCAGCGGGGCAGGATCTGGGCGAGCAGCGCGATGCCGGTGCCGAACAGGACGAGGACGACGACGTCGATCGCCTTGGCGCGCACGCTGAGCGCGACGGGACCCGGCGACGGCAGGACCGCCCGGACGAGCGCGCCCACGAGGGCGACGCCGGAGAGCACCCACGCGCCCTCGCGGGTGCCGACGACGAGGGCGACCAGCGTGGCGACGACGATGCCCGAGCAGGTCCACCAGAGGGACACGTTGCGGGCCGCGTCGAGCGACGCGCGCGCGATGGCTCGAGGGTCCAGCGGCGCCTGCTCGACGGGGATCGGACCGGTCGACGGGGGCGTCGGGTCGGCCGGTCGCACGGGCGGCACGGGGGGCACGTCCGGCACGGCGGGCTCGGGGCGCTTCGGGGATCCGGGGTGAGCGGGAGCCGCGCGATGCACCCCGGCTCCCCCGCTCATGCGCTCCCTCACCATCTCGCTCGTGCCTCCCGACGGGAGACTACCGTTGCGAGGTGAGCGCCCGGACCGACGACGAGCACCTGGATACCTCTTCGCCGCGGGACGTGCTGGTGGTCGGCGCGGGACTCGCGGCCACCCAGACCGTGGCGGCGCTGCGCGAACGCGGGTTCGACGGGCGGGTCGTCGTGCTCGGCACCGAGGGCATCGCCCCGTACGACCGCCCCCCGCTGTCCAAGCACCTGCTCGACCGGCCGACGCCCACCTGGCTCACGGACGAGATCGGCGTCGACCTGCTCGCCCTCGCCGACGAGGTCCACCTGAGCACGCCCGCCCGCGCGCTGTCGCTCTCGGGCGCGCGCCCCGAGGTGCTGACCGACGACGGCCCGCTGTCGGCCGACGCGCTCGTCGTCGCCAGCGGCGCCCACGCGGTCCGCCCGCCCGGGTGGGAGACCGCGCTGACCCTGCACACCGCCGCGGACGCGGACCGGCTCCGTGCGGCTCTGAGCCCGGGGGCGCGCCTCGTCGTGATCGGTGCGGGGTGGATCGGCGCGGAGGTGGCGGGGGTGGCCGCCGCTGCGGGCGTCGAGGTGGTGGTGGTCGAGGCGACCGGGGCACCGCTCGCCGCGGCGCTCGGCCAGGCCGTCGGTGAGCTGACCACCCCGTGGTACGCCGCGGCCGGCGTGCGGCTGCTGACGGGCGAGCACGTGGTCGAGGTGGGCACCAACGGCGTGGGCCTGGCCGACGGCAAGCTGATCGCCGCGGACGTCGTCCTGGCGGCCGTGGGCGCGCGCCCGACCACCGACTGGCTGGCCGGGGCGCTCCCCCGCGAGGACGACGGCTCCCTGAGGGTCGACGAGCACCACGCGGTGCTCGGCGCGCCGCGATCGGTCCGCGCGGTCGGCGACGTCGCGCTCCGGCGCTCCCCGCGCCACGGCTGGATCCCCGGTGGCCACTGGGACGGTGCGCTGCGCGGACCCGCCGCGCTCGTCGCGGGCCTGCTGGGCACCCCCGACGACACCCCGCCGGACGTCGCGCCCTACGTCTTCTCCACCCAGCTGGGGCACGAGCTGGCCCTGTTCGGGCACCCGCGCACGGCGGACGAGGTGGTGCTCCGTGGCGACCCGGCCGGACCGGGCTGGGCGGCGCTCTGGTTCCGGCGCGGCTCCGACGAGGTCTCCGCGATCCTCACCGTCGACCGCCCGCGGGACGTCGGGGCCGCGCGTCGGCTCTTCACCGGCGCGGGGCTGCCCCGGCTCGACCGCGCGGCGGCGGGCGACCCGGGGCGTCCCTTGCGGTCCGCTGCGCTCGGCTGACCAGCTCGCCTCATCAGCTCGCCTGATCAGTGGGCGAAGTGGCGCGTCCCGGTCAGGTAGAGCGTCACCCCGGCGGCCTGCGCCGCGGCGACGACCTCCTCGTCGCGGACGGACCCGCCCGGCTGCACGATGGCGCGCACCCCGGCGTCGATGAGCACCTGGGCGCCGTCGGCGAACGGGAAGAACGCGTCCGAGGCGGCCACGGCCCCGCGAGCGCGCTCGGCGTCCCCGGAGTTGGCCCGCTCGACGGCCAGCCGGCACGAGTCGACGCGGTTGACCTGGCCCATCCCGACTCCGACGGAGGCGCCGGCGTCGGCCAGCAGGATCGCGTTGGACTTCACCGCGCGCACGGCCCGCCACGCGAACGCCAGGTCGGCGAGCGTGGCGTCGTCCGCCGGGGTGCCCGCCGCGAGCGTCCACGTCGTGGGGTCGTCGCCGGGGGCGTCCACCTGGTCGAGCTCCTGGACCAGGAGGCCGCCGCTGATCGCGCGACGCTCCGTGCGCACGCCGTCCACGGGGGCGACCCGGAGCAGGCGGATGTTCTTCTTGCGTCCGAGGATCTCGAGCGCCTCGGGCTCGAACGCGGGGGCGACGACCACCTCGGTGAACACCGGCGCGATCTGCTCCGCGGCCGCCGCCGTCAGGGTCCGGTTGGTGGCGATGACACCGCCGAACGCCGAGACCGGGTCGCACGCGTGCGCCTTCGCGTGGGCGTCGGCCACGTCCGAGCCGACCGCGATGCCGCACGGGTTGGCGTGCTTGATGATGGCGACCGCCGGGTCCGTGTGGTCGTGGGCGGCGCGCCAGGCGGCGTCGGCGTCGACGTAGTTGTTGTAGCTCATCGCCTTGCCGTGCAGCTGCTCGGCACCGGCCAGACCGCGGCCCGCGGCGCCGTCGGGCGTCAGGTACAGGGCCGCCTGCTGGTGCGGGTTCTCGCCGTAGCGCAGCACCTCGCCGCGCACCCACGTGGTCCCGGTGAACGCCGGGAAACCGGAGTCGGCGGCCTGCTCGTCGGGCGCGTACTCGGCGGCGAACCAGCTGGCCACCGCGGCGTCGTAGGCAGCGGTGTGGGCGAACGCGTCGGCCGCGAGCAGGCGCCGCGCAGGGAGCGTGAACCCGCCCGCACCGACCGCGGCGACGACCTCGTCGTACCGCGCAGGGTCGACGACGACGGCGACGCTCGGGTGGTTCTTCGCGGCGGCCCGGACCATCGACGGACCGCCGATGTCGATCTGCTCGACGCACTCGTCGGGTCCGGCGCCGGAGGCGACCGTCGCGGTGAACGGGTACAGGTTGACGACGACGAGCTCGAACGGCTCGATGCCGAGCTCCTCGAGCTGCGCCAGGTGCGCAGGCAGGCGCGTGTCGGCCAGCACGCCGGCGTGCACCCGCGGGTGCAGCGTCTTGACGCGCCCGTCGAGGCACTCAGGGAAGCCGGTGAGGTCCTCGACGCGGGTCACGGGGACTCCGGTGGCGGCGATCGTCGAGGCGGTCGAACCGGTGGAGACGATCTCGACGCCGGCGGCGTGCAGCGCGGCGGCCAGGTCGGTCAGGCCGGTCTTGTCGTAGACGGAGACGAGCGCGCGGCGGACAGGGCGCTGGGTGTGCTCGGAGGACATGGCGGCTCCCGGGGGTGCAGGGTCGGCTAGGGCGGACCCATGCACCCAGGCGGGCGGTGCGTGGCGGGACATTGCGGCCGCTCCCCGGTGGTTGAGCCCACCTGCGCCAGTCACGACCGTGGCCGAGTCTAGCCTGCGCGTCCCGGCCTCAGCCGACGATCGCGCGCCGCCCGTCGACCCGCAGGCCCCCGCGGGCGATCCGGCCGACCCACTCGACCAGCAGCGTCCGCTCGACAGCCTTGATGCGCTCGTGCAGCGCGGCCTCGTCGTCGTCGGCCTCCACCGTCACCGTCGCCTGCGCCAGTATCGGGCCCGTGTCCACACCCTCGTCGACCACCATGACGGTGCACCCGGTGACCTTGACGCCGTAGGCCAGCGCGTCCCGCACGCCGTGCGCGCCCGGGAACGACGGCAGCAGGGCGGGGTGCGTGTTGATGATCCGGCCGCCGAAGCGCCCGAGGAACGACGCCCCGAACAGCTTCATGAACCCGGCCAGCACCACCAGGTCGGGCGAGAACACCGACACGGTCTCGGTGACAGCGGCGTCCCAGGCGGCCCGGTCGTCGAAGTCCTTGAGCGAGACGACCGCGGTCGGGATGCCGGCCTCGCGCGCGATGTCCAGCGCCCGGATCCCGCTGCGGTCCGCCACCACGGCGACGACACGGGCGCCGTAGGAGGGGTCGTCGTGCGCGGCGAGCAGGGCCGCCAGGTTCGAGCCGGTGCCCGAGACGAGGACCACGAGCCGACCCGAGTCGCGGGTGGCCGGGGTGGGGCGGTGGGGTGTCTCGTGCGTCACGGGCCGACCCTACCGGCGCCTGGTGTGGGGGCGCCGTCACCGGTTCGTGGGCGAGAATGCTGGGGTGAGCAACCCCTACGCGCCCCCCGAGGACCGTCCGCGCACGCCGGACGGCGACCGGGCGGACGCGCCGGCCCCGCAGGACGGGCCCTCGTGGCCGCCCCCGATGCCCATGCCCGTGCAGCGGCGGCAGGTCGCGCTCGAACCCGAGCGGCTGCCCCCGGACCCGGAGGTCGTCGCGCGCGCCGCGAGCCTCACGCGGCTGTTCGGCGTCCTCGTCCTGGCGTCCGTCCTGGTGGCCACCCTGCCGCTGCCGTGGCAGGCGCCCGCGCTGCTGTTCGCCGTCCCCGCGCTCGTCGTGGGCGTCCGGGCACTGGTCGTCGCCGCACGCGGCCGGACCCGCGGCCTCGTGCCCCTGCTCACGACCGGCGTGGTGATCGCGCTGCTGTGGACGCTCTTCCTCGGCGTGCTCGCCTCCTCCTGGCCCGCGTTGCTGGCGCGGCAGAAGTGCCTCGAAGGGGCCCTGACGATCACCGCGACGAGCACGTGCGAGTCGCAGTACGAGCAGGAGCTCAGCAAGCTGCGCACGTCGCTCGAGACGGGCTCCTAGGGCGCGACGACCCCTTGAAGAGGGCACTCGCGAGCCGGCATAGTCCAGTGAACACTAGGTTAGTCTGGACGAATGACTATCGAGATCTACGCGCTGAGCGTGCTGCGGCGCGGTCCCGTGCACGGCTACGAGCTCAAGCGGCGCGTGCAGCGCCCGTCCATCGCGGCGGTGAACAACAACTCGCTGTACCCGGCGCTGCGACGGCTCGAGCAGTCAGGGGCGGTCACCAAGACCGTCGAGCTGCAGGAGGGCAGGCCCGCGCGCAACGTCTACGCCCTCACCCCGAGAGGACGCGAGCTGCTCACGGAGCTCGTCTCGACGCTCCCGCCGGACCTGGCCAGCGACGACGAGGAGTTCCTGCTCCGCGTGAGCTTCTTCGACGAGCTCGCCGTGCCGGCGCGGCGAGCCGTCCTGCGCGCCCGGCAGGACGTCGTGGAGGCCGCGCTCGCCCAGGTGCGCTCCCTGCTCGCCGACGCCGATCCCGCCCGGTCGTGGCGGCGTCGTGCACAGGAGCAGCTGGTGGAGCGACTGGAGCAGGAGCTCCTGTGGATCGAGGCGCTGCGGGGCGAGGCGGAGCAGCCGTGAACCCGACGCGGGCGCCGCAGGGCTCCGGCACCACGCTCGGCTCGGTCGCGCGCTTCGGGCTGCTCGTCGGACCTGTGCTCAGCATGCTGGACTCGAGCATCGTCAACGTCGCGGTGCCGGACATCGCGCACGAGCTCGCCGCGGGGCTGGACGCCGTCCAGTGGGTCGTCAGCGGGTACCTCCTGTCGCTGGCGGTCGGCCTCGCGCTCACGGCCTACGCGTCGCGCCGGCTGGGCACCATGCGCGTCTACGTCGTGAGCATGGTGCTCTTCGTCGCCGTCTCCGCCCTCTGCGCGCTGGCACCCACCGTCGACGTGCTGATCGCCTCGCGCGTGCTCCAGGGCTTCGTGGGCGCGCCGCTCGTGCCGCTCGCGCTCAGCATCCTGCTCGGCAAGGACGGGGTCGGCGGCTCGGGGAAGATCCCCCTGTCGGCCGCCCTGGTGCTGTTCCTCGCCCCCACGCTGGGCCCGACGCTGGGTGGCCTGCTGATCGGTGCGGGCGGATGGCGGTGGGTCTTCCTCGTGAACGTGCCCCTCGGGGTGCTCGGGCTGCTCCTGATGCTCCGGCTGCCTCCGGTCGGCGAGCGTGCCCGGGCGGACGCTCGCTTCGACCCGCTGGGCTTCGTCCTGCTCGCGAGCGGCCTGGTGTGCACCCTGCTCGCCGCGACCCGTGGGACCTCGGCGGGCTGGCGTCACGCGGACCTCTACGTCCTGCTCCTCGCGGGCGTCGCGCTGCTCGTCGCGTTCGGCTGGTCGTCAGGTCGTCGCGATCAACCCGTCCTGCGGCTCGACGTCGTGCGCGGCGGGCGGGCGGTGCTCGTCCTCGCACTGCAGGTCGTGGCGTCCGTCATCGCCTTCGGCACCATCTTCCTCATGCCCGTGTTCACCGAGGGCGTGCAGGGGCACACCGCCCTCGCGACCGGAGTCGCGCTCCTCCCCCAAGGCATCGTCATGGGGTTCAGCACGGTCCTCGGTCAGCGGGTGTCGAGGTGGATACCTCTCCGCGACCTCGTCACCCTCGGGTTCGCCGTGCTGGCGCTGTCCAGTGCGGCCCTGCTCGCGCTCACGGAGACCACTCCGCTGTGGGTGACGGCCGCCATGCTGTGCGGGCGCGCGGCCGCCGCGGGTCTGGTCACCACGCCGCTGCTCATCGCGTTCCTGGCGCCGCTCGAGGAGTCGGAGCTGGCCGACGGGAACACGCTCTACACCATCTCCCAGCGGCTGGGCGGGTCCATGGGCGTCGGCGTCCTCGCGTCCGTCGCGGCCCGCGGGACCGGCACCCGGGGCGCGCTGCAGGCCTTCCATCTGGTGGGCGCAGTTCTCGTCGCGCTCGCTGCCCTCGCCGCCGCGCTGTCGCGTCGACTCCCCGCCGTCGAGTCCGATCCCGTGGCGACGCCTGCTGCTCGCTGAGAACCACCGGGACGTGCGTCGCGCACGCCGTCAGGCGCCGTCCCCGGCACCCCGACCTAGCATCCGTCGTGCCGACCGCCCGATCTCGGCGCGCAGCAGACGGTCCCCAGGGAGCGCCACCGCGCACGCCCCGACGAGCACCCCCGCGCCCGCCAGGAGCCCCACCACGGCGCCGTGAGCCCCCACGTGCGCCAGCCGGTCGGGGCCGATGCCGCCGCTCGCCGCCGTCACCAGCACCGCGACCAGGACCGTGGCGGTCACCCCGGCGGCGGCGCAGGCCAGCATCGCGTCCCACCACCGCTGAGCCACCAGCCGACGGTGGACGTACCAGCCGACGAGCGCGCCCACGGCCACCACGACGAGCGGGACCAGGCTCGTCGCCGGACCTGCGACGTCGGGTGCCGGGAGCGCACCGAGCATGGGGACCGCCGGCAGGGCACCGCCGACGACCCCGTCGGGTCCGAAGTGCGTCCCCTCACCCACCGCGAAGCCGGCGCCGGTGAGCCACGCGAGCGCCCACACGACCAGGTTGGGCAGGTAGGCCAGCTCGGCGACCGCCAGCACGACGCCGCCCACGGCATCGAGACCGAGCCCGCGCACGACGTCCCCGATGGTGGCCCGGCCCGCCAGGACCCACAGGGTGGTCACCAGGGTGGCGACGAGCACCAGAGCGGCTGCACCAAGGACGCCCCCGACGCCACCGGTGCGCAGGGGCGCCGGGCACCGGGACCACACGGGACGGGCAAGGGTCCGCGGCGACGGCGCCTCCGGGCGAGCCAGCAGACCGGCGCCCAACCCGACGGCGGAGACCAGCGCGCCCCCGACGAACGCACGCCCGGGCGAGCCCCCGGACAGCAGCGCCACGACGACCGTCACCAGCACGTACGTCCCGACGCCCGCGGCGTAGGACGACCAGGTGGCCAGGCCGGACCGACGGGCCGACGCGTAGCAGACGAAGAGCGCGATCGCGGTGACGCCGAGCGGGACCAGGGACACCACGACGGGGCCGACGTGGGCCGGCACGCCGTGCCCGAGGAGCCAGAGGGCGGACCCGACGCCCACGGAGCGGAACCAGCCGATCCCGCTGTTGGAGGGGTCGGCCGAGGTGGCGACGTAGGCCGCGACCGCCGGCAGGGCCAGCACGAGCAACGAGAGGAGGGCCGCCTGGAGCGCGGACAGCACGCCGGCGACCCAGCGCGGGGCGCCGTCGAGCGCGCTGGTGAAGAAGGTCGGTGCGGGCTCGTCGACGAGGGTGCGGCGACGGCGACGGTCGACGACGGGGGTTCCCCCCGTGCGGGGGCCGGTGGTGCTCACCGTGCCATCGTCGCCGCCGGGCCCGCCCGAGCGCCGAACCCCACGCGGCGCGTCGGCTGTCGGGTGAGACACGTCGGCCCCGGCGAGCGCTGGCTCACCGGGGCCGAGAGTCGAACGAGGTCAGCGGTGCTAGCTCAACAGCTGGCGCGCCAGGACGGCCGTCTCGGACGGCGTCTTGCCGACCTTGACGCCCGCGGCCTCGAGGGCCTCCTTCTTGGCCTGCGCGGTGCCCGACGAGCCGGAGACGATGGCGCCGGCGTGGCCCATCGTCTTGCCCTCGGGCGCCGTGAAGCCGGCGACGTAGCCGACGACGGGCTTGGTGACGTGCTCGGCGATGTACGCCGCGGCACGCTCCTCGGCGTCGCCGCCGATCTCACCGATCATCACGATGACCTCGGTGTCGGGGTCCGCCTCGAACGCCGCGAGCGCGTCGATGTGCGTGGTGCCGATGATGGGGTCGCCGCCGATGCCGATGGCCGTGGAGAACCCGAGGTCCCGCAGCTCGTACATCATCTGGTAGGTCAGCGTGCCCGACTTGGACACCAGGCCGATGCGGCCCGGGCCCGTGATGTCCGCCGGGATGATGCCGACGTTGGACTTTCCGGGGCTGATCAGGCCGGGGCAGTTGGGGCCGATGAGCCGCACGCCCTTGTCCAGCGCGAGCGCGAAGAACTCGGCGGTGTCGGCCACCGGGACGCCCTCGGTGATGATGACGACGAGCGGGATGCCGGCGTCGATCGCCTCGACGACCGCGGCCTTGGTGTGGGCCGGCGGCACGAAGACGACGGACACGTCCGCACCCGTGGCGTCCATGGCCTCGGCCACGGTGCCGAACACGGGGACGTCGGTCGCCGTGTCCCCGTCACCGAACGTGACCGAGGTGCCCGCCTTGCGCGGGTTGACCCCGCCGACGACGGACGTGCCGGACGCGAGCATGCGGGTGGTGTGCTTCTGGCCCTCGGAACCCGTCATGCCCTGGACGATGACCTTGGATGCCTCGGTCAGGAAGATCGCCATGTGAGTGTCTGCTTCTCTCTCGTCTGTGTGGGTCGACGGTCTCAGGCCGCGGCGTGGGCGAGCTCGGCCGCCTTGTCGGCGCCGCCGTCCATCGTGTCCGCGATGGTGACCAGCGGGTGGCCGGCCTCGGCCAGGATCCGACGGCCCTCGAGCACGTTGTTCCCGTCCAGGCGCACGACCAGCGGCTTGGAGGCCTCGTCGCCGAGGATCTCGAGGGCGGCCACGATGCCGTTGGCGACGGCGTCGCACGCCGTGATGCCGCCGAAGACGTTGACGAACACCGCCTTGACCTGCGGGTCCGTGAGGATGATGTCCAGGCCCGCGGCCATGACCTCGGCGCTGGCGCCGCCACCGATGTCCAGGAAGTTGGCCGGCTTCACGCCACCGTGCGCCTCGCCGGCGTACGCGACGACGTCGAGGGTGCTCATCACGAGCCCGGCGCCGTTGCCGATGATGCCGACCTCGCCGTCGAGCTTGACGTAGTTGAGGTCCTTCTCCTTGGCACGCGCCTCGAGCGGGTCCGCCGCGGCGGCGTCCTCGAGCTCGGCGTGCTCCGGGTGCCGGAAGGAGGCGTTCTCGTCGAGCGTGACCTTGCCGTCGAGCGCGACGATCTCGCCGTCCTCGGTGAGGACCAGCGGGTTCACCTCGACCAGGGTGGCGTCCTCGCTGCGGTAGACCGTCCAGAGCGTCTGGAGCACCGCCGCGACCTTGGGCGCGATCTCGGCGTCGAACCCGGCGGCGCGGACGATCTCGTCGGCCTTGGCCTGGTCGATGCCGGTGCGCGGGTCGACGGCCACCTTGGCGAGGGCGTCGGGACGCTCCACGGCCAGCTGCTCGATGTCCATGCCGCCCTCGACCGAGCACATCGCCAGGTAGCGGCGCTCGGAGCGGTCGAGCAGCAGGGAGAAGTAGAACTCCGTCGCGATCTTCGCGCCGGCCGCGATCATCACGCGGTGGACCGTGTGGCCCTTGATGTCCATGCCGAGGATCTCGGTGGCCTTCTCGGCCGCGTCGTCCGCCGACCGGGCCAGCTTGACGCCGCCGGCCTTGCCGCGGCCGCCGACCTTGACCTGAGCCTTGACGACCACGACTCCCGGCTGACCGCCCAGGAGCTGCTCCGCGCCGGCGCGGGCCTCCTCGGGAGTCGTGGCGACCACGCCGCCGAGCACGGGAACGCCGTGCTTCTCGAAGATGTCACGTGCCTGGTACTCGAACAGGTCCACCTGGTCTGGGTCCTCTCATCAACCGGCGTTCGACGGCCTCGGTGCGGCCGAAACGCCCCGGTCGATGGTAGCCGCCGGGTGGAGATCTCTTCACATCGACAGATGTGGCGTGCGCAACGCTCGTTCTTCACGGTTTCTCCCCGACGCGTCCCCGAACCCTTCCCGACAAACCGGACGTTCCGCTACGTTCGCCCGCATGGACCCGGTGACGCACGTCGCTGCAACGCTCGATCCCGGCGGTTCGTCGGCGTCCCGGCGTCGGTCGCGGTGAGCGCCCCGTCGGACACGGCGCCCACGGCGTCGGTCGCCCGCCTCGCCGTCGTGCGTGAGGTGACAGGCCGCATCCCCGACCCCCGCGCGCTCGGCCGTCCCGTCCTCGTCGGGGTCGACGGCATGGACGGCGCCGGCAAGACCACGTTCGCCGACGAGCTGGCCGCCGACCTGCGTCGCGAGGGCCGGGACGTCGTGCGCGTCTGCGTCGACGGCTTCCACCGTCCCCGCGACGAGCGCTACCGCCAGGGCCGGCACTCCCCCGAGGGGTTCTGGGCGGACTCGTACGACTACGACGCGCTGCGGACGCAGGTGCTGGAGCCGTTCGCGCCGGGCGGCTCCCGGCGCTTCCGGCGGGCGGTGCGTGACGTCGCGACCGACAACCCCCTGCACCTGCCCCGCGAGGCCGGCACCGACCGCACCGTCCTCGTGGTCGACGGGATCTTCCTGCACCGCGACGAGCTGGCCGCGTGGTGGGACCTGTCGGTCTACCTCGACGTCGACTTCGCCGAGACGTTCGCGCGGATGGCCGTCCGCGACGGCTGCTCGCCGGACCCCACCCACCCCGCGAACACCCGCTACGTCGAGGGCCAGCGCCGCTACCTGGCCGCCTGCCGGCCCGCGTCCCGCGCCACGGTGGTCATCGACAACCGCGACCTGGCCCACCCCCAGGTGATCCCCCACCCCTGACCTCTTCCTCCTTCGCTGTCAATGCGAGTTGACATGGCTCCATGCGTCAACGTAGGTTGACGGCATGTCCGATGAGCTCATGACCGCAGCCGCGAGTGCTGCCGAACCTGCCGAGGGCCTGCGGGCCGTCCGGGCGCTGCGCGCGCTCGCCGACCGGCTGGAGGCGCTGCACGTCGAGCGCGCCCGCCGGCTCGGCTGGTCCTGGCAGCAGGTCGCCGACGCCCTGGGCGTCTCGCGGCAGGCGGTCCACAAGAAGCACGGGAAGAGGGTTGGCTGATGTTCGAGAGGTTCGCCAAGGACGCCCGCGAGTCGGTCGTCCAGGCTCAGGAGGAGGCCCGCGCGCTCGGTGCCGACCGGGTGGGGACCGAGCACGTGCTGCTGGGCATCGTCCGTACGCCCGACACGATCGCCGCACGGGCGCTGGACCGGCTGGGCGTCGGCCACGATGCCGTGCTCGCGGCGGTCCGCACGCTGCCGCCGGGCGCCATCGACGCCGACGCGCTCGCCGGCGTCGGCATCGACCTGGAGGCCGTGCGCGCGCAGGTCGAGGCGTCGTTCGGTCCGGGTGCGCTCGACGCGCGACCGGCACACAGCCCGTCCGGGCACCTGCCGTTCGAGACCTCGGCCAAGAAGCTGCTCGAGATCGCGCTGCGGGAGGCCCTGCGCTACAAGCACCGGCGGATCGACACGGGCCATCTGCTCCTGGCGGTCGTGCGCCTCGACGACACGCCCGCTGCCCGCGTGCTCAGCTCGCTCGGGGTCGGCGCCGACCGCGTCCACGAGGCGGTCGCCGCGACCTGGGCCGACGTCCCGGTGGGATGACGGTGATCGCGCCGGGCAGCCTGCGCCGTTGGCGGGCGCAGGCCGCGTGTCAGAGCTTGGTGACCGGCGAGAACCGGAGCAGCAGGCGCTTGGTGCCGTCGGTGCCGAAGTCGACCTTGGCCACGGCGTTCGGACCCGCACCCTCGAGCCCGATGACCGTGCCCAGGCCGTACGAGTCGTGCGTGACGCGGTCGCCGATCGCCAGCTGCGGGATCGCGGACTCGGGCCGCGGGGTGGCCGACCCGAACGTGGCGCCCGTCGACGGCAGCGTCTTGCGCTCGGTCCGCGGCGCCGACGACGCCCGGTAACCGCCGCCTCCGCCCGACGACCCGTAGCCCGAGCCCCACCCGCCGCGCAGCTGCGAGGTCGACGACTCCCGCCGGCGCCAGTCGATGAGCTCGTCCGGCAGGTCGTCCAGGAAGCGGCTGGGCGGGAACTCGTTGGGCACGCCCCACGCCGTACGAACGGCTGCCCGCGAGATGTACAACCGCTCGCGCGCGCGGGTCAGCCCGACGTACGCCAGCCGGCGCTCCTCCTCCAGCTGCTGCGAGTCGGAGAGCGACCGCAGGTGCGGGAACGTGCCGTCCTCCATGCCGGTGAGGAACACGACCGGGAACTCGAGGCCCTTGGCGGTGTGCAGGGTCATCAGCGTGACGACCCCGGGGTCCGGGCGGGACGCGCCGTCGCCGTCCCCGCCGTCGTCGTCCGGGATCTGGTCGGAGTCCGCGACGAGCGAGACGCGCTCGAGGAAGTCGGCGAGAACCCCCTCGGGATCGCTCTGCTCGAACTCGGACGCGACGGCGTGCAGCTCGGCCAGGTTCTCCACCCGGGAGCCGTCCTGCGGGTCGTCGCTAGCCCGAAGCTCCGCGAGGTAGCCCGACCGGTCGAGGATCGCGCCGAGGACCTCGGCGGGGCCGGCGGTCGACGCCAGCGTCCGCAGGTCGGCCATCATCGAGGCGAACGCCGACAGACCCGTGATCGCGCGCGTGCCGAGGCCGGGGACCTCGTCGAGCCGGTCGAGGGCGGCGCCGAACGAGATGCGCTCGCGCTCCGCGAAGGAGGCGACCATGGCCTCCGACCGGTCCCCCAGCCCGCGCTTGGGCACGTTGAGGATGCGGCGCACGCTCACGTCGTCGTCGGGGTTGTCCAGCGCGCGCAGGTACGCGACCGCGTCCTTGATCTCCTTGCGCTCGTAGAACCGGGTGCCGCCGACCACCTTGTACGGCAGGCCGACGCGGATGAGCACCTCCTCGAGCGCGCGGGACTGCGCGTTGGCGCGGTAGAACACGGCGACGTCACCGGGCCGGACCCCGTCGGAGTCGCCCAGCCGGTCGATCTCCTCCGCGACGAACCGCGCCTCCTCGTGCTCGGTGTCCGCCACGTAGGCGACGATCTGTGCGCCCGCGCCGGAGTCGGTCCAGAGGCGCTTGTTCTCCCGCCCGGGGTTGCGGCTGATCACCGCGTTGGCGGCCGACAGGATGGTCTGCGTGGACCGGTAGTTCTGCTCGAGCAGGATGGTCCGCGCGTCCGGGTAGTCCACCTCGAACTCGAGGATGTTGCGGATGGACGCCCCGCGGAACGCGTAGATCGACTGGTCCGCGTCGCCGACGACCGTGAGCTCGCCGCGCGGGAGCTCCATGTCCGTGGAGTCGTCGACGATCCCGCGCGAGGAACCCACCAGCTCACGCACCAGCGCGTACTGGGCGTGGTTGGTGTCCTGGTACTCGTCGACCAGCACGTGCCGGAACCGGCGCCGGTAGTGCTCGGCGACGGCGGGGTACGCACGCAGCAGGTGCACGGTGGTCATGATCAGGTCGTCGAAGTCGAGCGCGTGCGCCTGCTTCAGCCGGGCCTGGTAGCGCGTGTAGACCTGCGCCAGCGCGGTGTCGAAGTCGTTCGCGGCACCGCTGCCGGACGTCGCCGCGAACGTCTCGGGGTCCACCAGCTCGTCCTTGAGCGAGGAGATCTTGTTCGCCATCGCCTTGGCGGGGTACCGCTTGGCGTCGAGGTCGAGCTCGCGCGCCACCAGGGTGAGCAGGCGCTGCGAGTCGGCCGAGTCGTAGATGGAGAAGCTGGACCGCAGGCCCAGGGTCGCGGCCTCACGGCGCAGGATCCGGACGCACGCCGAGTGGAACGTGGACACCCACATGCGACCGGCGGCCGGGCCGACCAGGCTCTCGACGCGCTCGCGCATCTCCGCGGCGGCCTTGTTGGTGAACGTGATGGCGATGACCTCGCCCGCGCGGGCCCGCCCCGTGGCCAGCAGGTACGCGATGCGGTTGGTCAGCACCCGCGTCTTGCCCGATCCCGCGCCGGCGACGATGAGCAGCGGGCCGCCCTGGTGCAGCACGGCCTCGCGCTGCTGCGGGTTGAGGCCCTTGAGCAGGGCGTCGGCCTCTGCTCGGCGGCGGGCGGCGGCAGCCTCGGCCGCGGCGTCGCCGGAGGGGTCTGCCGAGGCGCCCGGCAGGGGCAGGGAGAGGTTCTCGAAGAGCGACGTCATGGCAGCCTCAGGATAGGCGCCGGAACCGACATTCCCGTGCTGGGCTGTGGACGCGCCCGGTCAGGTGAGGGCGAGGGCGGTGAGCCACGCACCCGTGGCGACGAGTGCCGCGGCGAGCTCGACGAGGATGGTCAGGCCCGTGGCCTGGAGCGCCGCGACGGTGGCCCGCCAGGCCGGCCGGGGCTCGCGCGACCGGAGCCACTCCGCGAGGTAGATCCCGAGCACGAACCCCACGAACAGCCCCACGACGGGGATGACGAAGAACCCGACGACGCCCGCGATCCCGCCCCAGACGAGCGTGGACGACGGCACGCCCGCCCGTTTGAGGTGCCGGCCCGCCAGCAGGTACTTGCCGACGAACGCCAGCGCCGTGACCACGACGGTGATCGCGACGACCGTCCAGCCCGCGACTCCCCCGGTGACCACGCCCCACACGATGACCGCCCCAGCGACGAGCAGACCGCCGGGCAGCACCTGGACGACGACCCCGAAGAGCCCGACCAGCACGACGAGCCCGACCAGGAGGTCACCGACGGAGTTCACGGGGTGGACAGTAACGTCAGCGCCAGAGCACCGCGATCGCGACGTTCAGCGCCGTCAGGCCGGCGATCGCGCCGAGGTAGCCGGTGGTCACGCGCGACGGCTTGCGCACGCCGAGCACGACCAGCACGGTGACGACGACCGCGACGACGAGCTTGACGGCGATCTTGGTGGTGTCGGGCTCGTGCCCGGCGAGCCCCGCCGACGCGATGCCGGCCAGGGCGATGCCGGTGACCAGCGCGGTGAGGATGCCGTGCAGGACGCCGGTGGCGATCTTCGGGGTGCGGAGGTTGACCAGCGTGCCGCCGAGCACGATGGCCCAGCCGAGCAGGTGGAGGACGACGAGCAGGTGGTAGACGAGATCCATGCGAGGAGCCTATCTGACGCAGCGTCAGATAAAGCACCGCGCCGATGCGCTACTGTCTGGCGGCATACCGAACAGTCGGTATCGAAGGAGCGGGCATGCGCAGGTTCGAGGGCAGGGTCGCCCTGATCACGGGGGCCAGCCGTGGGATCGGCCTGGCCGTCGCGGAACGCCTGGTCACCGAGGGTGCCACGGTCGTGATCACCGGGCGCAAGCCGGAGTCGCTGACGGCCGCGATCGCCCGGCTCGACGCGATCTCCGAAGGACACGCGGTGGGCGTCGCGGGCAGGGCCGACGACGAGGACCACCGCGCCGACGTCTTCGCCCTCGTGCGCGACCGCTTCGGCGGCCTGGACCACCTGGTGAACAACGCCGGGATCAACCCCGCCTACGGCCCGACGCTGGAGATCGAGAGCTCCGTCGTGCGCAAGATCCTCGACGTGAACGTCGTGGCGGCCCTGGACTGGACGCGCTCGGCCGTCGCGGCCGGGCTGCGCCGCTCGATCGTGAACACCGGCTCGGTGGCAGGCCTGTCGGCCAGCCCGGGCGTCGCGTTCTACGGCGTCTCCAAGGCCGCGCTGCTCAACCTCACGCAGCAGCTCGCGGTCGAGCTGGCGCCCGGTATCCGGGTCAACGCGGTGGCCCCCGCCGTCGTCCGGACGCGGCTGGCGCAGGCGCTGTACGAGGGCGACCGCGAGGCGAGGCTCGCCGCGGTCTACCCGCTCGGCCGCATCGGTGAGCCCGAGGACGTCGCCGGCCCGGTCGCGTTCCTGCTGTCCGACGACGCCGCCTGGATCACCGGCCATACGCTCACCATCGACGGCGGCGCGAGTGCCGTCGCCGTCGGCTAGTCGCACACGAGAGAGGCACCACCATGGCCACGTCCAGCGTCGTCGACGACATCACGCGGGCCGCCGTCGACCTGTTCTCCACCCAGGGGTACGCCAACACCTCGGTGCAGCAGATCGTCGAGGCGGCCGGCGTCACCAAGGGCGCGATGTACCACTACTTCGAGTCGAAGGACGACCTCCTCTTCTCGATCTACGAGCGGATGCTGACGCTCCAGACGAACCACCTCGAGGAGCTCGTCGGCCGCGGGACCTCGACCGCGCAGACCCTGCACGACGTGTGCGTCGACGTGGTCGAGACGTCGATCGACTTCCTGCCCGAGGGCACCGTCTTCTTCCGCAGCGTCCACATGCTCTCCGAGCCGCGCCAGAAGGAGGTCACCCGCCGACGCCGGCAGTACCACGACGTGTTCGCGGGCCTCATCGAGCGCGGCCAGGAGGAGAAGCTCTACCGGACCGACATCCCCCGCGCGGTGCTCGTCGCGCACTTCTTCGCGGACGTCCACTACCTGTCGAACTGGTACTCCCCGGAGGGCGCCGAGGACAAGGGGGTCCTCGCGCAGCAGCTGACGAACCTCTTCCTCGTCGCGATCAAGGCCTGACCGCCGTGCGCGCCTGGCACGTGACCCGGCACGGCGAGCCGGCAGACGTCCTCCAGCTCGCCGAGGTGGCCGATCCGACACCCGGCCCGGGGCAGGTGCTCGTCCGGGTGCGCGCGGTCGCCGTGAACTTCCCCGACGTGCTGCTCGCCCGCGGCGAGTACCAGGTGCGCCCACCGCTGCCCTTCTCCCCCGGCATCGAGCTGTGCGGAGAGGTGGTCGCCCTCGGCGACGGGGTGTCCCGCGTGGCGCTCGGCGACCGCGTCGTCGGCTCCCGGATCGGCGTCCTCTCGGAGCTGGCCGTGCTCGACGAGCGCGAGGTGTTCCCGGCCCCGGCCGCGCTGGACGACGCCGAGGCCGCCGCGCTGACCATCGGCTACCAGACCGCCTGGTTCGGCCTGCACCGCCGCGCGGCCCTGCAGCCCGGCGAGACCCTGCTCGTGCACGCGGCCGCCGGTGGGGTCGGCACCGCCGCCGTCCAGCTCGGAGCCGCCGCGGGCGCGCGCGTGATCGGCGTGGTCGGCAACGCGGCCAAGGCGGAGGTCGCGCGGAGGGCAGGCGCGGAGGTCGTGATCGACCGGTCAACGCAGGACGTCGTGGCGGTCGTCAAGGCCGAGACCGCGGGTGCGGGTGCCGACGTCGTGTTCGACCCCGTCGGCGGGGCCGTCTTCGAGCAGTCCACGAAGTGCATCGCGTTCGAGGGCCGGATCGTCGTGGTCGGCTTCGCGGGCGGGACGATCCAGGCGGTCAACGCCGGGCACGCGCTGGTGAAGAACTACGGCGTGCTGGGCCTGCACTGGGCCCTCTACGCGCAACGCCGCCCCGATCTGGTGGACGCCGCGCACGCCGAGCTCACCCGGCTGGTCGACGAGGAGCGCATCAGGCCCGTCGTCGGCGAGGTCGTCGCGTTCGAGGACGCCCCCGCGGCGGTGCAGCGGCTCGCCGACGGCAGCACCACCGGGCGCCTCGTGGTGCGGGTCTCGTGAGCACGCTCGACGGACGCGTCGCGATCGTCAGCGGCGCGGCCGGAGGGCTCGGGTCGGCGTTCTCGCGCGCCCTGCACGCGGCCGGGGCGAGCGTGGTGATCGCGGACCTGGTCGACGACGCCGCCGCCGCGCTCGCGGCCGAGCTGGGCGACCGGGCGCTGGCCGTGCACCTGGACGTCACGTCGCCGGAGAGCTGGGCCGCGACGGTGCACCGGACGCTCGCCACCTTCGGCGCGGTCGACGTGCTGGTCAACAACGCGGGCATCGCCAACGCCGGACCGATCGACCACTACCCGCTCGCCAAGTGGGAGGCCGTCATCGCGGTCAACCTCACGGGGGTGTTCCTGGGCGCGCAGGCCGTGGTGCCGGCGATGAAGGCAGCCGGGCGCGGGTCGATCATCAACATCTCGTCGGTCGAGGGCATGCGCGGCGGCGACCACCTGCACGGGTACGTGGCGTCGAAGTTCGGCGTCCGCGGCCTGACCAAGTCGCTGGCGGTCGAGCTGGGCCGTGACGGCATCCGGGTCAACTCCGTGCACCCGGGCTTCGTGCTCACCCCGATGACCGCACGCCTGGACCCCACCGCGACACCCATCCCCCTCGGCCGACCGGCGCTCCCGGCCGATGTCGCGGGCACCGTGGTCTTCCTCGCGTCCGACGCCTCGGCCTACACCACGGGCACGGAGCTGGTGGTCGACGGCGGCATGATCGCGGGCCTCCCGCACTCCTGACCGACCCCGCACGACCGTGACAGAACTGTGCTCAGAAGGACATACCGTCCGGTCGGTTTCTGTTGTACGTTCGTCCTCACCGACACGAAGAGGTGCCGATGTCTCCCGTGACCAGCCCACCCCGACAGGGCGCCCCGCGCCTCGCCGTCGACGGCCTCAGCGTGCGGTTCGGCGGCATCGCGGCCCTGGACGACGTCTCGCTGCACGTCGACGAGGGCGAGGTCGTCGGGCTCATCGGACCCAACGGCGCGGGCAAGACGACGCTCTTCAACGCGGTCTGCGGCCTGGTCCGCCCCAGCGCGGGCAGCATCGCGGTCGGCGGACGGCCGCTGGCCCCCGACCCGACGCGACTGGCCGGGCGCGGTGTCGCCCGCACGCTCCAGGGGCTCGGGCTGTTCCGCGGCCTCACGGTCCGCGAGAACGTGCTGGCCGGCCGGCTGGGCGCCCACGACCCCGGGGCCGACGCCCAGCGACAGCTCTCCGACCTCGGACTCGCGGAGCACGCCGACCGACCCGTCGGGGACCTGCCCTACCCGGAGCAGAAGAAGGTCGCGCTGGCCCGGGCCCTGGTCGCCGAGCCCAGCCTGCTGCTCCTCGACGAGCCGGCCGGCGGGCTCGGCACCGACGACATCGCGGCCCTCGGCGTCCTGGTCCGCCGCACCGCGGCCACGGGCTGCGCCGTGCTGCTGGTGGAGCACCACGTCGACTTCGTCATGGGCGTGTGCGACCGCGTGGTGGTGCTCGACTTCGGCCGCGTGATCGCGTCCGGCACGCCCGACGAGGTCGCCGGCGACCCCGCCGTCGACGAGGCCTACCTGGGGATCGAGGTGACGGCGTCGTGAGCGCGCTGCTCGAGGTCCGGGGCCTCACGGTCGGGTACGGCGGCGCGCCGGTGCTGCGGGACGTCGACCTCGACGTGCCGGCGGGCAGCATCGTGGCGCTCGTCGGGGCCAATGGGGCGGGCAAGACGACCCTGCTGCGCACCCTCAGCGCGCTGGTTCCGCCGACCCGTGGCTCCGTCCGGCTGGCCGGCCGGGACCTGGCGGGGGTGAGCGTCGAGGACCGGGTCCGGACCGGGCTCGCGCACGTGCCCGAAGGTCGCGGCGTGGTGGCCGAGCTGACCGTGGACGAGAACCTGCGGCTCGGCGGGCTGTGGCGCGGGGCCGACCGGAGAGCGGCGATCGCCGAGGTCTACGCGCTGTTCGAGCCGCTGGCGCGACGCAGGAACCACGCCGGCCACCAGCTCTCCGGCGGGGAGCGGCAGATGCTCGCGCTCGGCCGGGCGCTGGTCGCGCGTCCCACGGTCCTGCTGCTCGACGAGCCGTCGCTGGGGCTGGCCCCCCGCGTGGTCGCCCAGATCATGGGCGTCCTGCGCGGCCTGGCCGACCGGACCGGGCTCACCGTCCTGCTCGCCGAGCAGAACGTGGTCGGCGCGCTGTCGGTGGCCGACCACGGCGTCGTGCTCGGTCTCGGTGAGGTCGTGGCGTCCCGGCCCGCCCACGAGCTCGCCGCCGACGACCGCCTCCGCCACGCCTACCTGGGGTTCTGATGGACCGACTGGTCTTCCTCCTGGGCACCGGCCTCGCGCGCGGCGCCGTCCTGGCTCTGTTCGCGCTCGCCCTCGTGCTCATCTGGCGCGGCGCGCGCGTCATCAACTTCGCGCAGGGCGCGATGGCGGTGGTCAGCACCTACGTCGCGTTCGAGGTGACCTCCCTGACCGGGAGCTACTGGCTGGGGCTGCTGGCCGCGCTCCTGTCCGGGGCGCTCCTCGGGTTCGCCGTCGAGCGCGGGGTGATGCGGTTCGCGTCGCCCCGCTCGCCGCTGTCGGGGGTCATCCTGGCGATCGGGTTGGTGATGGTGCTCCAGTCCGCCCTCGGGATCGTCTTCGGCCCGGAGTACCGGCCGATGCGCGTCCCGTTCGACGACAGCGCGGTGCTCGTCGGCGGAGTGCCCCTGCTGTCACCGTACGACCTGTTCGTGCTGGTCACCGCGGTGGTGGTCATGGTGGTGCTGGCCGTCCTTTTCCGGTGGACCTCGCTCGGGCTGCAGATGCGTGCTGCCGCGTTCGCCCCCGAGGTGTCGCGGCTGCTGGGAGTCCGGGTCTCACGCACCGTCACCATCGGCTGGGTGCTGTCCAGCGTCGTCGGCTCGCTCGCGGCGCTGCTCCTGGTGCCGACCAGCCTGGGCCTGAACCCGCACGCCACCGACTCGCTGTTCGTCCTGGGCTTCACGGTCGCGGTGGTCGGCGGGCTGGACTCCCCGGTCGGTGCCCTGGTCGGCGGGGTCGTGGTCGGCGTCGCGATGAGCCTGGTGACCGGGTACCTCGGCGCCGGGCTGGTACCCCTCGCGGTCCTGGCGCTGCTGGTGCTGGTGCTCCTGCTCCGACCGGCGGGCCTGTTCGCGGCCGCGGCAGCGAGGCACGCATGAACCGCCGCCAGCGCCTGCCGGGGCAGCGACCGCTCGTCCGCACGCTGGCGCTCGCGGCCGGCTGGACGGCGGTCGCCCTGCTGGGCACGTTCGCGCTCGACCCGTTCCGCAACTACCAGCTCGCCCTCGTCGCCGCGTACCTGTGCGCGGCGGCGGGGCTCACCGTGCTCGTCGGCGCCACCGGGCAGCTGTCCCTCGGGCACGCGGCCCTGATGGCGGTCGGCGGGTACGGGTACGCCCTGACCAGCAACGCCCTGCCGTTCGAGGGGGCCGCGCGCTTCGTCATCGCGCTGCTCGCCGGTGCGGCCGCGAGCGCGGTCGTCGGTCTCCTGCTCGGGCTGGCCGCCGCGCGCCTGTCCGGGCCGTACCTGGCCGGCCTGTCGCTCGCCGTCGTCGTCGCCCTGCCCGCGGTCGCCTCCACCTGGTCCACCGTGCTGCACGGCGACCAGGGGGTGCAGACCGCGTTCGAGGGGACGCCCGACGCACTGCGCCGGGTCATCGCGCTCGAGCAGTGGCAGGCGATGGTGGCGGTCGTCGTCGCGGCCGTCGTCGTGACCGCACTGACCGTCCTGCGCGGCGGGCGGTTCGGGCTGCGGATGCAGGCGGTCCGTGACGACGAGGTCGCCGCGCGGCTCAGCGGCATCCCTGCGGGACGCGTGAAGGTCATGGCGTTCACGGCCAGCTCGGTCGCCGCGGGGCTGGGCGGGGCGGTCCTGTGCTTCGTGGCCCAGGCCGTGAGCCCGGGCGCGTACACCGTCGGCTTCTCGCTCCTGCTCGTCGTCGCCGTGGTGATCGGCGGGCTGGGCAGCATCCTCGGCGCGGCGCTCGGCTCGGCCGTGATCGTGCTCCTGCCCTGGCTCATCGGCCGGCTCACGGCGGGCATGCCTGCCGATGCCTCCCAGCGGCTAGACGGCAACCTCGCGGTCCTCGTCTTCGGGCTGCTGCTCATCACCGTCATGGCGGTGGCCCCGGAGGGGCTGCGCGGCCTGCTCACCCGGCGCCGTCGGCGCCTCCCAGCCGCACCCCGCCTGATCGAAGAACCCGCTCCGCGCAAGGTCCTCGTCCCTACCGAAGAACAGAGGTGACACCGATGTCACAGCGCTCCCGGTCCGTCCCCGCCGTGCTGGCCGTCGCGGCTCTCGCCGCGGCGGGCCTGTCCGCCTGCTCCACCCCCGAGGCGTCGCCCGGCGTCACGGACGACACGATCACGGTCGGCACGCACACGCCGCTCACCGGGCCGGCGGCCGCGGGCTACTCGTCCATCTCGGCGGCGACGAAGGCGTACTTCGACTACGTCAACGACAACGGCGGGATCAACGGCCGCAGCATCGAGTACGTGGTCAAGGACGACGGCTACAACCCGGCCACCACGCAGACCGTCGTGCGCGAGCTCGTGCAGGAGGACGAGGTGTTCGCGGTCCTCAACGGCCTGGGCACCCCCACGCACTCGTCGGTGGTCGACTACCTCAACGAGAACGAGGTGCCGGACCTGTTCGTCGCCTCCGGCAGCCCCAAGTGGGACCAGCCGGGCACGTACCCGTGGACGTTCGCGTACAACGCCAGCTACATCGTCGAGGCCAAGGCGCTGGCCACCTACGCGAAGGAGACCTGGCCGGGCAAGACGTACTGCGTGCTCGGCCAGGACGACGACTTCGGCACCGACTTCACCACGGGGCTGATCGCCGTGCTCGGCGCGGACGGGCTCGCCTCGACGCAGACCTACTCCGTGTCGGTGCAGGACGTGGTCGCGCAGATCGGCGCCATGCAGGCGGCCGGCTGCGAGGTCAACTTCCTGGCCACCGTCAACGGGTTCACGGCCCTGGCGCTCGGCACCGCCGCCAAGATGAAGTACCAGGCGCAGTGGGTGTCGTCGTCGTCCGGCGGCGACTACCCGACGCTGGTGGGCTACCTCGGCGAGGACGTCGCGCCCCTGCTGCTCCAGGGCTTCGTCAGCTCGAACTACCTGCCGTTCAGCCCGGACGACGAGTGGGTCGCCCTGTTCCGGGAGATCAACGACGAGTACAACGGCGGCGCGCAGTTCAGCGGGAACACCGTGTTCGGGATGTCGGTCGGGTACCTGTTCGCGCAGGCGCTCGCCAAGGCAGGCGACGACCCGACGCGCGAGAGCGTGCTCGACGCCCTGGAGGTGGGAGCCCTGACCGGCAACGGCATCGTGCCGCTGAGCTTCTCCAAGGACAGCCACGCCGCGTTCGAGGGCGTGGGCATCACCGCGGTGGACCAGGGCGTCCAGGACTACGTCGGCGACGTGTTCACCACGGACGGCGGCGACGGGGACGTCGTGCCGTACACGGGCGAGCCGGTGGCGCTCGAGGGCGACGGCATCCCGACCGCCTGAGCCCCGCACGCACCGGAGGCCCGGTCCCCACGAGGGGCCGGGCCTCCGGTCTGCGTCTCAGGCTTCGACGGGTTCCTGCGCGAACTGCGCCACCAGCTCGCGCTTGAGCACCTTGCCGCTCCCGCCGAGGGGCAGGGCGTCGACCAGGTGCACGACGCGGGGGTACTTGTAGGCCGCGATGCGCTCCTGGGTGAACGCCACCAGCTCCTCGGGCGTGGCCTCGTGCCCGTCGAGCAGCACCACCGCGGCGTGCACCTCCTGGCCGCGCGCCTCGTCGGGGAGCCCGAACACCGCCGCGAACGCGACCGCGGGGTGCCGCATCATCACGTCCTCGACCTCGCTCGGGTACACGTTGTAGCCGTTGCGCACGATCATGTCCTTCTTGCGGTCCACGATCGTCACGATGTCGTCGGCGTCCATGGTGCCCAGGTCACCGGTGCGGAACCAGCCGTCCACCACCGCGGCGGCCGACGCCTCGGGGTTGCCCAGGTAGCCCTTGAACAGGGCGTGCCCGCGGACCACGATCTCGCCGAGCTCGCCGGTGGGGAGGGGCACGACCCGGTCGTCGAGGTTCGCGTCCGCGATCGCGATGTCGACGCCCCACAGCGGTCGCCCGACGGTGCCGGGCCGGATCGGCTCGCCGACGCGGTTGAACGCGACGGCCGGCGACGTCTCGGTCAGCCCGTACCCCTCGTGCACCTCGGCGCCGAAGTCGCGGGAGAACGCCTCGAGCACCGCCACCGGCAGCGCCGCACCGCCGGACACCGCGTAGCGCAGAGGGGGACGGTCCGTGCTGCGCGCGGCGGCCTGGATGAGGCCGATGTACATGGTCGGGACCGCCGTGAACACCGTGGCGCCGTGGTGGACCATCTGCGCGAGCGCCTGGTCCGGGTCGAACTTGGGCAGCAGGATCACGGCGGCGCCGCGGCGGAACGCGGTGTTCATCACCGAGACCTGCCCGAACGTGTGGAAGAGCGGGAGCCCGCCGAAGACGACGTCGTCGCGCCGCATGTCGAACAGGTCGATGAGCGCGACGTGCACCTGCTCGACGATCGACAGGTGCGAGCCGACCGCCCCCTTGGGCCGGCCCGTGGTGCCGCTCGTGTAGAGGATCGTCGCGGCGCTGATCGGGTGCACGGACTCGTACCGGTCGATCGGGTCCGCCGCTGCCGCCTCGTCCTCGAGCCGGGGGAAGGGGACCGCCATGCCGTCGGAGACCAGCACGGTGAGCAGAGGGATGCCGACCCGTGCCGCCGCGGGCGCCGCCTCGGCGAGCATCGGCGCCGCCGCGACCAGGACCGTGGCGCCGGAGTCGCGCAGGACGAACTCGATCTCGTCTGCCTTGAACAGCAGGTGGACCGGTACGACGACCGCACCCAGCGCCAGCACGCCGTAGTAGACGCGGGCGAAGTCGGGCACGTTCGGCACGAGCATCGCGACGCGGTCGCCCGGCCCGACGCCACGAGCCCGCAGGGCACCGGCGTAGGACCGCGTCTGGTCCCACAGCTCGCCGTAGCGGACCACCTGGTCGCCCAGGAGGAACGCGGTGCGGTCGGGGGTGCGGTGCGCGGTCTCGGCGAGGATCGCCGCGACGGACAGGCTGGCGCAGCCCGCGCCGTCGAGGGCTTGATCAGTCATGTCACTTTCCCTTCGTGAGCTGGGCTCGCCCGAGAGAGGCGAGGTGGACCTCGTCCGGACCGTCCGCCAGGCGCAGGGCCCGGGCGGCGGCGAACATCTCGGCCAGCGGCTGGTCGCCGGACAGGCCGGCCGCGCCGAACAGCTGGATGGCGCGGTCGAGGATCTGCTGCACGGCCCGCGGGACCGCGATCTTGATGGCCTGGATCTCGGTCATGGCCGCGCGGTTGCCGACCGTGTCCATCAGCCAGGCGGTCTTGAGCACCAGGAGGCGCAGGGCCTCGATCTGGAGCCGCGACTCGGCCACCCACTCGCGCACCACCCCCTGGTCCGCCAGGCGCTTCCCGAACGCGGTGCGAGACGTCGCACGCTCCACGACCAGGTCCATCGCTCGCTCCGCCATGCCGAGCGAGCGCATGCAGTGGTGGATCCGCCCCGGGCCCAGGCGGGCCTGCGCGATGGCGAACCCCTCGCCCTCGCCGGCCAGGATGCTGGCGACCGGGACGCGCACGTCCTCGAACACGATCTCCGCGTGCCCGCCGTGGTCGCGGTCGTCGTAGCCGAACACGGTCAGCGGCCGCACGATCCGCACCCCAGGAGCGTCCCGCGGCACCAGCACGATGCTCTGGCGACGGTGCCGCTCGGCCGACGGGTCCGTGGCACCCATGACCACCAGGAGCGCGCAGTCGGGGTTCATGGCGCCCGTGGACCACCACTTGCGGCCGGTGATCACGTACTCGTCGCCGTCGCGGACGATGCGGGTGGCGATCTGCGAGGCGTCCGACGAGGCCACGTCCGGCTCGGTCATGCAGAACGCGGACCGGATCTCGGCGTCCAGGAGCGGCTCCAGCCACTGCTCGTTCTGCTCGGGCGTGCCGAACTGCGTGAGCAGCTCCATGTTGCCGGTGTCCGGAGCGGCGCAGTTGAACGCCGCCGGGGCCAGGCGCGGGCTGCGGCCGGTGAGCTCGGCGACGGGGGCGTACTGGAGGTTGGTCAGGACGCTCGGCAGGAAGAGGTTCCAGAGGCCCTGCTCGCTGGCCAGCCCCTGGAGCCGCCGGACCACGGGCCTGGTCCCCCACCCGGTCGGCGTCGCCGCCAGCTCGGCCTCCAGCACCGGCTCGGCGGGGTAGACGTGCTCGTCGAGGAACCGTTGCGTGCGCGCGACCATGTCGACCGTCACTGCGTCGGGTGCGAAGTCCATCAGCGCACCCCCGCCAGCTGCGCCAGGCCCTCGTCGGCGAGCGGCTCCACCAGCCCCCCGATGCGGTCGAACCCTTCCCCGACGGTGTCCCCGCCGAGGAACCGGAAGTGGATCCCCTCAAGGATGACCGCGAGCTTGTACGCGGCGAACGCCCGGTACCAGCCGAGCTCCGGCACGCTGGTGCCCAGGCGGGTGCAGTAGGTGTCCACGAGCTCGTCGAACTCCGGGTAGCCCGCGGCGGGGTCGACCGCGCTGGGCGCGACCCCCTCGGCTCCGGCGATGCCGCGGATGTGCCAGTAGAGGCCGAGCATGCCGAGGTCCACCGCCGAGTCACCCAGGGTGGCCATCTCCCAGTCGAGGATCGCGGTGATGTGCGGGACGGCTCCCCCGACGAGCGCGTTGTCCAGCCGGTAGTCGCCGTGCACGATGCTGCTGCGTCGCGTCGTCGGCACGCGTTCGGCCAGCCGTTCCTGCAGGTCGTCGAGGCTGCGCACCGGCCGCGAGCGCGACCCGTCCAGCTGGGTCCGCCACCGTCGCAGCTGCCGGTCGAGGTAGCCGTCGGACCGCCCGAGGTCCGCGAGGCCGACGTCCGCCGGGTCGATCGCGTGCAGCTCCGCCAGCAGCGTGGCCAGCTCGAGGCTCACGGCACGCAGCTCGTCGGCGGTGTAGGTCGTGTTCTGCGCCTGGTGGGCCAGCACGGAACCCTCGACGAGGTCCATGACGTAGAACACCGTGCCCGTGCCCGCGGCCGGGTCCTCCACCAGCGCGACCGGCGGCGGCACCGGCACGTGCGACCCGCGCAGCGCCGAGATCACCCGGTACTCGCGGGCCATGTCGTGCGCGGTGGTCTGGACGTGCCCGAGCGGCGGCCTGCGGACGACCAGGGGCTTCGCACCGCCGTCGACCCGGTAGGTGAGGTTGCTGCGCCCTCCGGCGATCACCCGCGCCGACAGCGGACCGTCGTGCACCGTGGCCGGGTGCTCACGCCTCAGGTAGGCCTCGAGTCGCGCCACGTCCAGCCCGGGCGGGTCCGGCATGCGTCGGGTCATCGTCGACCGCCTCTCCGGGAGGCACCTCGTCATACCGCCCGGTCGGTATGCTACCCGATCAGACGACCAGGTCGCGCTCGATGGCCGCTCGGATCTGCGCGGGGATGGGGACCGGGCGGCGCGTCGCGTCGTCGACGAACACGTGCACGAACCTGCCCTCTGCGATGAGCTCCCCGCCGCGCAGGATGCCGAGCTCCCAGGTGACGCTGCTCGTCCCGAGCCGGCCGGCCCGCAGCCCGACCTCGAGTGCCTCCGGGAAGGCGGCCGACGCCGTGAACTCGCACGACGACGACACGCACACGCCGATCGGCTCCCCGGCGGACGGGTCGAGCCCGGCGGAGGTCATGAGCCAGACGTTGATCGTCGTGTCCATCGCCTCGTAGTAGACGGTGTTGTTGAGGTGCCCGTAGACGTCGTTGTCGTTCCATCTCGTCGAGAACGCGGCGCGATGCGGGTAGGTCATGGCCGCAGCACCAGCTCGAACGCGGCCCGCGCCCGCTCGGCGCTCGGCACGTCGCCCGTGATGAGGTCCGCGTAGGTGAACGACTCCGAGACGCGCACCAGCAGGTAGGCCAGGTCGCGCGCGCCGACCGCCCCGCCGAACGGCTGCTCGCCCAGCTCCTGCCGGACCAGCGCCTCGACCACTGCGACGTACCGCCGCTGGATGTCGCTCTCCTTGGTGGTCAGCAGCCGCAGGGCACGCGCCGGCTCGCGCCGCAGGAAGCCCCGGAAGTAGTCGGCGGTGATCAGGTCGCGAGCGAAGTGCGTGAGGACCGCCGCCACCCGGGCGGCACCCTCCGTGCCGCGCGTCGCGGCCTCCGCCTGCTCCAGCGTGGGGACGGCCAGCGACCAGAGAACCTCCGAGAGGAGCGCGTCGCGGTTGCCCACCCAGCGGAACAGCGAGGTCCGGTCGACGCCGAGCCGGGTCGCGAGGCGCCCCATGTCGATGCGCGCCCCCTCGATGAACGTCTCGCGGGCCGCGACGAACGCCCGCACCGCCTCCGGGTGCTCGGCGTCCTCCAGCCGCTGCGACAGCCACGAGGGCGCGACGCGGGTGCCGATGCGTCCGAGCCCGTCTTCGATGACGTCGAGGTTCGTCATGGCGGCAACCTACTCCGTGCCGGCGGGGGGTATGCAACATCTACGAAAATGATGCAGACTCGGAACGAGATCAGAGCCGATCGACGAGCGGAGCCATGACGTGACCCAGACCGACGTGACCCACGCGCTGCTGACCAGCGACTTCTACTCCTTCCAGGACCTGCTGACGCCGGTCGAGAACGAGCACGTGATGGAGATCCGGGAGTTCCTGGAGACCGAGGTCCGGCCGATCGCGGACGACTACTGGGACCGGGCCGAGTTCCCCGTGCACCTCATCCCGGACATCGGACGGCTCGGGATGCTCGGTCCGATGTGGCCCGAGACGGTCCGCTTCGAGAACAGCGCGGTCTACCGCGGCTGGGTCGCCCTCGAGCTCTCCCGGGTCGACGCAGGCTTCTCGACGTTCATCGGCGTGCAGAACGGGCTGACCATGGGCGCGATCGGCGTCGGCGGCTCCCTGGAGCAGCGCGCCGAGCTGCTGCCGCCGATGAGCCGCGGCGAGCTGGTGGGCGCCTTCGGCCTCACCGAGCCGCTGTCCGGCTCCGACACCGCCCGCGGCCTGCGCACCACCGCGCACCGCACCGGCGACACCTGGGTGCTCAACGGCGCCAAGCGCTGGATCGGCAACGCCACGTTCGCGGACCTCACGGTCATCTGGGCGCGGGACACCGCCGACGACCAGGTCAAGGGGTTCATCGTGCGCCGCGGCACGCCGGGGTTCACCGCCACCAAGATCGAGCGCAAGCAGGCGCTGCGGTCGGTGCAGAACGCGGACATCCTGCTGGACGGGGTGATCGTGGACGAGGCCGACCGGCTGCCGAACATCCACTCGTTCCGCGACGTGGCGACCGTGCTCCGCCTGACCCGGGCCGAGGTCGCGTGGCAGGCGGTCGGGGTGGCCGTCGGCGCGTACGAGGCCACCGTGAAGTACGCCCTGGAGCGCGAGCAGTTCGGCAAGCCGATCGCGTCCTTCCAGCTGGTCCAGGACCGGCTCGCCCGCTGCCTGGGCAACATCACCGCGAGCATCGCCCTGTGCGTCCGGGCCTCCCAGCTGGGCGACCAGGACCGGCAGGGCGACCAGCACTCCGCGCTGGCCAAGGCGTACACGACCACCGCAATGCGCGAGACCGTGGCGCTGTGCCGCGAGACACTCGGCGGCAACGGCATCCAGCTGGACCACGGCGTCGCGCGCTACATGGCCGACGCCGAGGCCGTGTACTCGTTCGAGGGCACCAAGGACATGAACCACCTGATCGTGGGGCGTGCCATCACCGGCATCGCGGCGTTCGTCTGATGGCCGAGGCGTACATCGTCGCGACCGCCCGCTCCCCCATCGGCCGCGCGTTCAAGGGGTCCCTCGCCTCGATGAGGCCCGACGACCTCGCCGCGTCGATGGTGCGTGCCGCGCTCGCGCAGGTGCCGTCGCTCGACCCCGGCCGCGTCGAGGACCTGCTGCTCGGCTGCGGCATGCCCGGCGGCGAGCAGGGCATGAACATGGCCCGGATCGTCGCCGTGCTGCTCGGCCTCGACTCGGTCCCGGGCACCACGGTCAACCGGTACTGCTCGTCGTCGCTCCAGACCACCCGCATGGCGTTCCACGCGATCAAGGCCGGCGAGGGCGACGTGTTCGTCTCGGCCGGCGTCGAGTGCGTGAGCCGGTCCGCCATCGGCAACAGCGACTACATCCCCGGGGTCTCGCTGGAGAACCCCCGGTTCGCGGAGGCGGTGGGACGCACGGCCGCGCGGGCCGTCTCCGCCGACCCGTGGACGGACCCGCGCGAGAGCGGACTGCTCCCCGACGCCTACATCGCGATGGGCCAGACGGCGGAGAACGTCGCCGCGCTCACCGGCACCACGCGGCGCCAGCAGGACGAGTTCGCCGCCCTGTCCCAGAACCGCGCGGAGAAGGCACTGGCCGACGGGTTCTGGGCCGACGAGATCACCCCGGTGACCCTGCCGGACGGCACGGTCGTGTCGGCCGACGACGGACCTCGCGCCGGTGTGACGGTGGAGTCGCTGGCCGGCCTGAACCCGGTGTTCCGGCCCGACGGCACGGTCACGGCCGGCAACTGCTGCCCGCTCAACGACGGCGCCGCCGCGGTGGTGGTCGTCAGCGACCGGATCGTCGACGAGCTCGGCCTGACCCCGCTCGCGCGCATCGTGTCCACCGCGGTCAGCGGCCTGTCGCCGGAGATCATGGGCCTCGGACCGGTCGACGCCTCGCTGATGGCCCTGTCCCGCGCGGGGCTGACGATCGACGACATCGACCTGGTCGAGCTCAACGAGGCGTTCGCCGCACAGGTGCTCCCGTCGGCCCGCGCGCTGGGGATCGACCACGACAAGCTCAACGTGCACGGCGGCGCGATCGCGGTGGGCCACCCGTTCGGCAGCACCGGCGCCCGGCTGACCACCACGCTCCTGCACGGCCTCGCGGTCCGGGACGCGACGTTCGGGCTGGAGACCATGTGCGTCGGCGGCGGCCAGGGCATGGCGATGGTCGTCGAGCGGGTCTCCTGACACAGCGTCCGAGCAGATGCGGGCTCTGACCCGTATCTGCTCGGACGCTGCGGTCAGGCGGCGGCGAAGTAGAGGACGACCGTCTCCGCGATCAGGGCCGGCTTGGCGGCTCCCTCGATCTCGACGGTGACCGTGAAGGTCGCGCGGACGCCCTGCTGGGTCGGCTCGGCGGACGTCACGGTGGAGGTCGCCCGGATGCGCGAGCCGGCGGTCACCGGCTGGAGGAACCGCACCCGGTCGAGCCCGTAGTTCACCACCAGCCCGGTGCCGCCGACCTCCACCAGCCCGTCGGTGAGCGCGGGGATCAGGGAGAGCGTGAGGTACCCGTGCGCGACGGTGGCGCCGAACGGGCCGGCGGCAGCCCTGACCGGGTCGACGTGGATCCACTGGTGGTCGTCCGTGGTGTCCGCGAACGCGTCGATCCGCGCCTGGTCGACGGTGAACCAGCGGTCGGCGGTCGCGCTCTGCCCGACGGCGTCCACCAGCCCCGCGGGGGCGTCGACCGCGATCATGCCTTCGGCCCGCCCGCCACGTACAGGACCTGCCCGTTGACGAAGCTCGCGGCCTCGGAGCAGAAGAACGACACGGCGTTGGCGATGTCCTCGGGCACCCCGATGCGCCCGACCGGGATCTCCTTGGCCGCGGCCTCGACGAACTGCTCGTACGTGACGTGCATGCGCTCGGCAGTCTGCCGGATCATGTCGGTGCCGATGAACCCCGGAGCCACCGCGTTGGTGGTGATCCCGTACCGGCCCAGCTCGATGGCGAGCGTCTTGGTCAGCCCCTGGATCCCCGCCTTGGCGGTCGCGTAGTTCGCCTGCCCGCGGTTGCCCAGCGCCGACGTGCTCGACAGGTTGACGATCCGCCCCCAGCCGGCCGCGACCTGGTGCTTCTGCACCTCGCGGCTCATGAGGAACGCGCCGCGCAGGTGCACCGAGATCACCGAGTCCCAGTCGGTCTCGGTCATCTTGAACAGGAGGTTGTCGCGCAGGATCCCGGCGTTGTTGACCAGCACCGTCGGCGCGCCGAGCTCCTCGACCACGCGCGAGACCGCGGCGACGGCGTCGTCGGTGCTGCCCACGTCGGCACCGAGGCCGGTCGCGGTCCCCCCCGCGGCACGGATCGCGTCCACGGTCGCCGCGCAGTCCTCCTCGCGCAGGTCGAGGACGGCAACCTGGTAGCCGTCGGCGGCCAGGCGCAGGGCGGTCGCGGCGCCGATGCCGCGGGCGGCTCCGGTCACGAGGGCGGTGCGAGTCACGAGGTAGTCCTTTCGTCGAGAACGATGAGCTGGCGGAGCTCGCCACCGGCCGCGAGGCGGTCCATGGCGACGTCGAGGTCGTGCAGGGTGATCCGGGAGGAGACCAGCCGCTCGAGCGGGAGCCGCCCGGAGCGCCACAGGTCGACGTAGAGCGGGATGTCGCGGGAGGGGACCGCGGAGCCGAGGTAGCTGCCGACGACGGTCCGGGCCTCGGCGGTGAGGGTGAGCGGACTGACGGACGCGCGGGCGTCGGGGGCGGGCAGGCCGACCGTCACCGTGGTCCCGCCGGGTGCGGTCGCGGCGAACGCCGTCTCGAACGCGCGGGCGTTGCCGGCGGCCTCGATGACGACCGGCGCACGGACGGGGAGATCCTCCGGGGAGTACGTCGCCGCCGCTCCGTTGGCGCGCGCCGCGTCGAGCTTGTCCGCGAGCGCGTCCACCCCGATCACCTCGAACCCGAGCGCGACGGCGACCAGCAGCGCGGCCATGCCCACGCCCCCGAGCCCCACGACCATCACGGTGTCACCCTCCCGCGGCCGGCCCGCGTTGACCACCGCTCCCCCGCCGGTGAGCACGGCGCAGCCCAGCAGCGCGGCGACCTCGGGCGGCACGTCGGGGTCGACCCGCACGACAGACGTGCGGCTGACCACGGCGTGGCTGGCGAACGCCGAGACGCCCAGGTGGTGGTGGACCGGCCGTCCGTCGCGGTGCAGCCGCATCCCGTCACCGACCAGCGAGCCGCGGCCGTTCGCGGCACTGCCCACCCGGCACGGCAGCCGGCCGTCGGTCGCGCACTCGGGGCACTGTCCGCACCGGGGCAGGAAGGTCATGACGACGCGGTCGCCGACGGCCAGGTCGTCGACGCGGGCGCCGAGGCGCTCGACGATCCCCGCGGCCTCGTGGCCCAGCAGCATCGGGGTCGGCCGGACGCGGTTCCCGTCGACGACGGAGAGATCGGAATGGCATACCCCGGCCGCCTCGATCCGGACGAGCACCTCGCCGGGTCCCGGACCGTCCAGCTCGAGGACGCTCACCGTGAACGGCCGCGACGCCGCGAACGGGGCAGGGGCGCCCGACCGTTCCAGCACCGCGCCCACGATCTGCACGTGCACCTCCGGGTCGACGGCGTTGTCGGCATACCGACCGCGCGGTATGTTGCAGGCCACAGTACACACGATCCACCGACGCAGGAGGGCTCGATGACGAGCACACCGGTCCAGGGCTTCGCCGACCAGCGGTTCTCCGCGTTGCGGGCAGCGTTCCAGCAGCACCTCGACTCCGGCGCGGAGCTCGGCGCGAGCGTCGCCGTCGTCGAGCGCGGGACACTGGTGGCCGACCTCTGGGGTGGCTGGTCCGATCCGGAGCGGACGGTTCCCTGGACGGCGGACACCCTCACGAACGTCTGGTCGATCTCCAAGACCATGACGTCCCTGGCGGCGCTCGTCCTCCTCGACCGGGGGCTGCTCGACCCCGACGAGCCCGTCGGCGCCTACTGGCCCGAGTTCAAGGCCGCCGGCAAGGAGGGCGTGCTCGTCCGGCACGTGCTCAACCACACCTCGGGCGTCTCGGGCTGGGACCAGCCGGTCACGGCCGAGGACATCCTCGACGTCCCCGCCGCGACCGCCCGGCTCGCCGCGCAGGCTCCCTGGTGGCCGCCGGGCACCCTGTCCGGGTACCACCTGCTCGACTACGGGCACCTGGTCGGCGAGCTCGTCCTGCGCGTGACCGGCCGATCGCTCGGCGAGTTCTTCCGCGCCGAGATCACCGAGCCGCTCGGCGCCGACTTCTGGCTCGGCCTGCCGGAAGGCCAGGATGCGCGCGTCAGCCACGTCGTCCCGCCGCCGCCGTCGCAGATCGACCTGGCACTGCTGCCCCCCGACTCCCCCGCCCGCCGCACGCTCACCGGGCCGGTGCTCGACGCCTCGATCACCTGGACCCGGGAGTGGAAGGCGGCCGGGATCGGGGGCGCCGGGGGCCACGGCAACGCACGCTCGGTGGCGACGGTCCAGTCGGTGCTCACGAACGGCGGGGGCGGGCTGCTCTCCCCCGAGACCGTCGACCTGGTGTTCGCGCAGCACACCGACAACGTCGACCTCGTACTCGGCGTGCCCCTGCGGTTCGGTCTCGGCTACGCGGTCCCGCACCCGGCGAGCACCCCGTACATCCCGGAGGGCCGCGTGGCGTTCTGGGGCGGCTGGGGCGGCTCGCTCGTCGTCAACGACGTCGACCGCGGGCTCACGTTCGCCTACGTGATGAACCGGATGTCCCCGGGGATCCTCGGCTCGGCCCGCTCGGACGCCTACCTCCAGGCGCTGTACGGCTCCCTCTAGTGCCCGGCCAGCCGCAGGGCGACGTCGACCAGCTCCACCCGGCGCAGCCCCGGCACCTCGGCGAGGTCGAACCACGCCGCCGTGTCGGTGGAGCCGTCCGCCTCGTCGCGCAGCGCGCCACCGACGACGTGCGCTCGGTACACGATCCGCAACCAGTGCATCGGGCCGTCGGAGGCGTTGATCCGGTCCGCCGCCGGCACCACGAACGAGTCGATGCCGAGCAGGCCGTCGAGCTCGACGTCGAAGCCGGTCTCCTCGAGCACCTCCCGCACCGCGGCGTCGGCCGGATCCTCGCCGGGGTCGATCCCACCGCCGGGCAGCATCCACCGGCCGTCCCCGCGCCAGTGCGGCAGGAGCACCCGTCCCGAGTCGACGACGACCGCGTAGGCGCCGACGCGGAGCATCACAGCAGCCGCCGGGCCGCCGCCCACCGCGTGAGCTCGTGGCGGCTGGACAGCTGGAGCTTGCGCAGCACGGCGGAGACATGGGTCTCCACGGTCTTGATCGAGATGAACAGCTCGGACGCCACCTCGCGGTAGGAGTACCCGCGGGCGATCAGCCGCATGACCTCGCGCTCGCGGGCGGACAACCGGTCCAGCTCGTCGTCGCCGATCGCCACGTCCCCCGCGGCGGCGCCGAACGCGTCGAGCACGAACCCCGCCAGCCGGGGCGAGAAGACCGCGTCCCCGCCGGCCACCCGGCGGACCGCGTCCGACAGGTCGGTGCCGTCGATCGCCTTCGTCACGTAGCCGCGGGCGCCGGCGCGGATGACCGCCACCACGTCCTCGGAGGCGTCGGACACCGACAGGGCCAGGAACCGGGTCTGGCCCAGCAGGTCGGTGCACGCCTTGATCACCTCGGCGCCGCCACCGCCGTCCCCGCCGGGCAGGTGCACGTCGAGCAGGACCACGGGGGGCTTCAGCTCGCGCACCAGGCGGATCGCCTCGTCGACCGTGTCCGCCTCGCCGATCACCCGCACGCCGGCGTCGAGCGACGCCTTCACGCCCGTCCGGAACATGTGGTGGTCGTCCACGAGCACCACGTCGACTGCCTCGCTCATGACTGCGCTCCTTGCTCGTCCGTGGACCGGATCGGTACGACCAGGTGCACCTCGGTCCCGCGCTCCGGGCTGCTGGTGACGGTCGCCTTGCCGCCACGCCGACGCACCCGCCCGATGATCGACTCCCGCACCCCGAACCGGTCGGTGCCCACCTCGTCGAGGTCGAACCCGTCGCCGTGGTCGCGCACGAACACCTCGACCTCGGACGCACCCACCTCGAGGTAGAGCGACACCGGCGGGCGCCCGTGCACCACCGCGTTGACCAGCGCCTCCCGGGTGGCCTGGAGCAGCGCCTCGGTGTCGGCGTCGGGCACGCGGTCGCCGACCACCACCGACTCGACGGCCACCGGGTCACCGGTCGGCCCCGAGCGCGAGTCCTCGACCTCGGCGACGATCTCCCGCAGCGCCGCCGCCACGGACGTACCCGGCGCGGGGCGGTCGTCGTAGAGCCACTCGCGCAGCTCGCGCTCCTGCGCGCGCGCCATGCGGGCCACCTCCGCCGAGTCGTCGGCCCGGGACCGGATCAGGGCCAGCGTCTGGAGCACCGAGTCGTGCAGGTGCGCCGCGATGTCGGCACGCTCCGACTCCCGCGCGCGGGCCGCCCGCTCGTCGCCGAGCTCCCGGACCAGCCGCAACCACCAGGGCGTGAGCACCAGCGCGACGCCACCGAGCATCACCAGCGCCGCGACGATCGACTGCGCGAGCGTCGACGTCTCGACGCCCTGTCCCGACGCCAGGCCGACGAACAGGAGCACGCCGACGCCCGCGAGCAGGATCCCGCCGGCGACCCGCAGGAGGCTCACGGGCGTCCGCCCGCCGGCCCGGTCCCGCAGTCGACCGCGCTGCACCTCGTCGAGCTGGCTCCACGCCAGCCACAGGCCTGACAGCACGATCAGCGCGGGCAGGAGCCACTGCGCGTCCACGTCGGCGCCGGACCGGACCGCGATGAGCAGGGCGGCCGCGATCACCAGCACGGCGCCGATCGCGATGTCCGTCACCGGGATGCGCCGGCCCGGCTCGATCACCGCCTGCCGTCGGGCCAGCCGGGTGAGCGTGCTCGGACGCACCTCCTGCGCGGCGGCGGCCGGGTCGCCCGCCGGGATCGCCAGCCACCAGAACACGTACAGCACGGGTCCGATCCCGCCGATCGGCGTGAGCACGACGAACGCGAGCCGCACGAGGGCGACCGGCAGGTCGAGGTGCGCGGCGAGCCCCAGCGCGACGCCGCCGAACCACCGGCCGCGCGCGGGCCGGCGCAACGGCAGCCGGCGCGTCGGCGCGAGAACGGGTGTGGTCGGGTGCACGGTCCGATCGTCACACGCCCCGAGGCCTTCCGGGGTCGCGTCCGGGGTCGGTTCGGGGTTCTCGGGCACCAGGTTCAGGGTGCGCTCAGGGGACCACCCGATGCCCCGGGATCGTCCGGGCGAGCAGGATCGAGTCATGGACACGACCACCCCCGCCGGCCCGGAGCCGGCACCGGGCACCGCCACACCGGACCCGGCACCCGCAGCAGCACCCGGGCACGCCTCGAACAGCTTCTTCGCCGGTGTGCGCCGCCTCGGGATCACCCGCGCCGACGACCGCTGGATCGGTGGCGTGAGCGGTGGCATCGGCGACCGCTTCGGCATCGACCCGCTGCTGGTCCGCGGCATCTTCTTCGCGACCCTCCTGCTGGGCGGGCTCGGTCTCGTGGCGTACGGCGCCGCGTGGGCCCTGCTGCCCGAGCGCCGGGACGGACGCATCCACCTCGAGGAGATGATCCTCGGCCGGTTCGACATCGCGCTGCTCGGCGCCCTCGCGTTCGTCATCGTCGGCTTCGGCCGCGGCGACAACTGGTTCTTCTTCTGGGGCCCGCCCGGATGGGTCCAGGGCATCCTCTGGCTCGCGTTCGTCGGCGGGATCGTCACGCTGATCGCCGTCGTCTCCAACCAGCAGCCGTCCAAGCCCCGCCCGCCGGCCCCGCCGTACGTCCCCTACGTCCCGCCGGCCGGCGCAGCCACCTATCCAGCAACCACCTACCCCGCGGCCACCTACCCCGCGACCAGCTACCCGACCGCCGCCGCGACGCCGACGACCTCCGCGTACGGCGCTCCCCCGGCCGCTGCCCCGGCGTGGACGTCCTACGCCCCGGCTCAGCCCGCCCCCGCCCCCCGGCCGATGAATCACCCCCGGCCACCGCGCCCGCCGCGTCCGCGCACCCCGGGTGCCGGTGCCGGCACGGTCGGTGTGGTCGTCGCGCTCAGCCTGCTGTCCCTCGCGCTCCTGCTGATCGCCGAGCGGACGGGCGACTTCACCGGACCCGTCGCGCTCACCGCGCTGGGCGTGGGCATCGTCCTGGCCGGCCTCGGCATCATCGTGTCGGGTCTGCGCGGAAGGACCAGCGGCGCCCTCGGCGGCCTCGCGGTCGTCGGCGTCCTCGTGGCCGTGCCCCTCGGCGCGGTGCAGAACGCCGACTGGACCTGGTCGTCGGACGCCCGGCACGACTTCGCCGCGGACGGCACCGCCGTGATCACGGACCGCTCCGAGGCCGCCGACGGGTTCTCGATGGGCTTCGGCGACGTGACCATCGACCTCACCGACGTGCCCCTCACGTCCCAGACCCTCGTGGTCCCGATCTCGCTGGCGGCCGGTGACCTCACCGTCGTCGTGCCGAGCGACGCGACCGTGTCCGCCGACGTCGAGGCCGGCGCGGGCACTGTGCGCTGGGAGGTCGACGGCCAGAGCAAGGGCTCCGACGGGGTGGGCCTCAACCCCAGCACGTTCACGACCGACGGCATCGGCTCCGACGGCCCGCAGCTCGCGCTGCAGGTGCAGATCGGCGCCGGCGACGTCTCGATCATCGAGGAGAACTGATGCCCACCGACAAGACCCCCCGCGACGACGACGAGACGCTCGCCCTCCCGGTCACCGACCCCGAGCCCGCCGCCGACGACGACGACGACGACACGACCGTGATCCCCGTCGACGAGGGCGCAGCGGACGAGACGACGCCGCTGCCGGTCACGCAGCCGGCACCGTTCGGGTCGCCCGAGCCCACCACGGCGACGTCCCCGATCGGCGCGCTGTACGCCCCGTCGGACCGCACCGCGCGCGCCGACGAACCCCCCAGCAGCCCGGACCCCTACGTGGCAGCGGCCCTGCCGTCCGAGCCGGAGCCGGCACCGGTCGTCACGCCACGCCGCCGGCTGCGCGTCGGGACGGTCGTCTGGGGCCTGGTCATCGCCGCGATCGGCGTCGGCCTGCTCGCGTGGGCGGCGGGGGTCGAGATCGACCTCCAGCTCGCGATGATCGTGCTCCTCGCGGTCGCCGGAACGGCCCTGCTGGTCGGCTCGATCGTGAGCGGAGCACGCAACGCCCGACGCTGACCGCGCACGCAGGGGCGACGTCCGAGATCTCGGACGTCGCCCCTGTCGTCGTCAGGCCACCGGGTCCGGAGCGACGGGTGCGGTCGTGTCCGCGTAGGTGGTGGTGCCGACCTTGCGCAGCGCCCACCCGATGAGGATGAACACGACGCCGATTCCGACCACGAGCAGCGCGACGCCGAACGCCACGACCGAGGTGAACAGCGAGGCGCGCAGGAACGACGCCGTCATGACGGTGCCGCGGCGCTCGTCGTCCTGGTCCAGCTGGGCGTAGGTCTGGCCGTCGGTGGCCGCGAGCGCGTGGGTGTTGATGATGTCGGCCTGGAACCAGGCCTCCCACGGGGTGTCGACCAGCTGGCCGCCGAATGCCTGCGCGTCCTCGGACACCGTGATCTGCTCGGCCGCCAGGTTGCTGGCCACGGCGCCCCACGTGATGCCACCCGCGATGATGAAGATGATCCCGAAGATGATGGTCAGCAGCCCGAGCACGCGGACCGATTTCGGTTGTCCCGTCGTCGTCGTCATGTCTCCCTCTCTGAACCCCCAGAGGACGGGCAGGTGTGCCGTGCGGCCCCTGACAGAACCGTCCAACGGGATCGACTCTAGTGAGGGGCGGGTGACGAAGTGGGAGATTTCGCCGCGCGTGCCCGCGCGTACTCCGCGTCAGCGGCGCCGAGCACGTCGTCCCACCCGAACCGGGGGCGCACGGCGCGGTTGTGCGTGAGCATGCCCTCGAGCAGGCGCCCGTCGCGTGCCAGCTGCACGACCGCCTCGGTCATCTCGGCGTCGTCGGCGACCAGCAGGCCGTCGACGCCGTCCTCGACGAACTCCTCGATGCCCGTGCCGCGCCGGGCGACGATCGCCAGGCCCGCCGTGCGCGCCTCGAGCGCGGCGATGCCGAACGCCTCGAGCTCGGCGGGCGCGAGGAACACGTGGGCGTCGGTGTACGCGCTGCGGACCTGGGGCCGGGTCAGCCGGCCGCGCAGCTCCACCACGTGCTGGAGCCCCCGCGCCGAGACGGTGGAGGCGACCCGTCCCTGAGCCGGGCCCGACCCGATGATCGACAGGCGCAGCCGGTCGGGCGGCAGGCGGCGGGCGGCCTGACCGACCAGCTCGACCAGCGGGACCGCCCTCTTGCGCGGAGCCAGGCGCATGGTCGAGACCAGCCGCAGCGGGCCCTGCTCGCCCGGACGTCCCCTCCCCTCGGAGAAGGTCCGGGGCGCCCACAGGTCCAGGTCGATCCCGTTCGGCATGACCGCCACCTCGGTGCCGAACACCTCCCGCACGCGTGCCGCGGCGGCGTGGCTGACCGCGCTCAGCGCGGCGGGCGTCCGCTGCCAGCGGGTGCGTCCGACAGCGGTGCGCAGGGGGCCGACGACCCCGTCGAGCATGCAGTGCCACGTGATCGCGGTCGGCAGGCCCAGGTCGAGGGCGATCCGCGCGCCGTCGTAGGCGAACGGCGACAGCACCCCGGCGTGCACGTGCACGACGTCGGGCCGCAGGGCGGCGTAGGCCTCGCGGACCAGGCGGGGGCCGACGGGGTTGACGGGCAGGTCGAACGGCATCCGAGCGCCCAGCCGGTGCACGTGCACGCCGTGCTCCAGGTCAACGACCCCACCGCGCTCGCCACCCACGCCCAGGGTGGCCGTCAGGACGTGCACCTCGTGGCCGGCGGCGACCTGCCGCGCGGCGAGGTCCCCCACCTGCGACTCGATCCCCCCGGTGCGTGGCGCGTAGCAGTCGGAGACGTGGACGATCAGCACGCGCTCACCGTAACGGCGCGAAACCGACGACCGTCCATGATCCGGAGCTTCTCACCCGCGTGCGCCACCGGCGGCCTCGATGCGGGCCAGCGCCTGTGCGTGCACCTTGCGCTCGAGGATGAACGACATGACCGGCACCACGCCCGCCGCCGCCATCGTGGCCAGCCGGCCCAGGCGCCAGCGCATCTTCGACCAGAGGTCGAACACCGTCACCAGGTAGACCACGTAGATCCACCCGTGCGCGTAGGCCACCCAGGCCCCGATGACCGGCTCGGGATGCCCGGAGGCGTCGACGCCGCCCGCGTGGAACACGTACTTCAGCAGCAGCTCGAGGCAGAGCAGCAGCAGCATGGAGCCGGTGATCCACGCGAGCACGCGATAGCGCTTCATCGCCCCCGTGGCCTTGCGCACCCAGGGGTCGACGGTCGTCGTGGACTCGGTCACGGTGTCATTTCCAGTCACTCCCAGTCACTCCCACTCGATGGTGCCCGGCGGCTTGCTCGTCACGTCGAGCACGACGCGGTTGACCTCGGGCACCTCGTTGGTGATCCGGGTCGAGATCGTGGCCAGCACGTCGTACGGCAGGCGGGTCCAGTCGGCGGTCATGGCGTCCTCCGACGAGACCGGCCGCAGCACGACGGGGTGCCCGTAGGTCCGGCCGTCCCCCTGCACGCCCACCGACCGCACGTCGGCCAGCAGCACGACGGGGCACTGCCAGATGTCGCGGTCCAGGCCGGCGCGGGTCAGCTCCTCGCGCGCGATGACGTCGGCCGCGCGCAGGATGTCGAGGCGCTCGGCCGTGACCTCGCCGATGATCCGGATGCCCAGGCCGGGACCGGGGAACGGCTGGCGCCACACGATGCCCTCGGGCACCCCGAGCTCCAGGCCGACCGCGCGGACCTCGTCCTTGAACAGGGTGCGCAGCGGCTCCACCAGGTCGAACTGGAGGTCGTCCGGCAGCCCGCCCACGTTGTGGTGCGACTTGATGTTCGCCGCGCCCTCGCCGCCGCCGGACTCGACCACGTCCGGGTAGAGGGTGCCCTGGACGAGGAACTTGACCTCCTCGCCCTCCCCTGCCTCCGCGACCACCTCGCGGGCGGCCTGCTCGAACACCCGGATGAACTCGCGGCCGATGATCTTGCGCTTGGTCTCGGGGTCGGTGTGACCCGCGAGCGCGTGCAGGAACCGCTCGCGCGCGTCGACCACCTTCAGCTGCACGCCGGTGGCGGCCACGAAGTCCTTCTCCACCTGCTCGGCCTCGCCGGAGCGCAGCAGCCCGTGGTCGACGAAGACGCAGGTGAGCTGGCTGCCCACGGCCTTCTGCACGAGCGCCGCGGCGACCGAGGAGTCCACGCCACCGGACAGCCCGCAGATCACCCGGGCGTCGCCCACCTGCGCGCGGATCTTGTCCACCTGCTCGGCGACGACGTTGCCGGCGTTCCAGTCCGGGCTCAGGCCCGCGCCCTCGTAGAGGAAGTTCTCGAGCGCCTTCTGGCCCAGCGGCGAGTGCTTGACCTCGGGGTGCCACTGCACGCCGTACAGCCGCCGGGCGCGGTTCTCGAACGCGGCGACCGGGCTGCCGGCCGACGTCGCCAGCACCTCGAACCCCTCGGGCGCGGCGTGAACCGCGTCGCCGTGGCTCATCCAGACGGTCTGCGAGTCGGGGCTCCCCGACAGCACGGTCCCCGCGGACGTGACCTCGACGGCCGTCCCGCCGTACTCGCGCTGACCGGTCTGCGCGACCGTCCCGCCGAGCGCCGCCGCCATCGCCTGGAAGCCGTAGCAGATGCCCAGGACCGGGACGCCGGCCTCGAACAGGGCGGGGTCCACGAACGGGGCGCCGACCGCGTACACCGACGACGGCCCGCCGGACAGGATGATCGCGGCCGGGTCCTTGGCCAGCAGGTCCGCGACCGACGCCGTGTGGGGCACGATCTCGGAGTACACGTTGGCCTCGCGGACCCGTCGGGCGATCAGTTGCGCGTACTGCGCACCGAAGTCGACGACGAGCACGGGACGGTGGGTGGTGGCGGCCGGGTCGGGCGTCTGCGTCACGACGCCAGGGTAGTCGGCGCCCGGTGGTGGCTGCGTCGCGGTCGACCCCGTGGACCGGCCGCTGTGACGCGTCGCACGGTCAGGGTGCGGGCGTCGCCTCCGTGTCCAGCACCGCGATGCTGTCCTGCACCTGGTCGACCACGTCGGCCGGCAGCTCCGCACCCGTGAGCTGCACCGCGACCGCCTTGCCGGAGTCCGGGTCGGAGCCCACCCACAGCACGCCCTGGAGCGTGTCGCCGCCGTCCTGCGCGGCGTAGGTGAAGTCCGTCCGCGTCAGCTCCAGCTCCGCCGTGTCCACCGGGTCGGACTGGTCCACCACCGCGAAGTCCGGGTAGCCGCCCACCTGCATGGACGCCAGCAGGGTGCCCCGCCCCTCGTCGGCGCGGTAGTACCCCAGCGTCGGCGCCCCGGCCAGCTGCATCGTCGCGTCGTCGCCCTCGGCGTCCTGGCGGCTGAGCGTCCAGGGCGCGTCGAGGGGCTCCCCGTCGGACCAGTCGTCCGGCACGTCCACCTGGAGCCAGCCGTCCTGCACGCGGGTCCACCCGGCCGGGGCGCCGGACCCGGCGGAGCAGCCGGCCAGGACGGCGGCAAGGGTGAGCGCGGCGACGGCGGCGACGGTGCGGGAGTACGACGTCATGCGAGCTGGTCCTCCGGGTGGGGGGTCGTGTACGTCAGCGGCGCCCCGGGCGAGCGCGCGAGCCGGGCGGAGCGCCATGCTCCCACCCCGAGCGCGACGGCCGCCGTCACCACCACCTGCACGACGATCGAGAGCAGCAGCCCCGCCGCGGTCGAGCCGGTGGCGACCACCACGGTCGTGGTCACCGCGGCCGCGCCGAGCGGGATCGGGACCGTCCCGAGCAGCCACTGCCACCGGGCGGCCACCCGCGCGGCAGGAAGGGCCCACGCACCGAGCAGCCCGGCGAGCACGGGCGCGGCGAGCCACGGCAGCCAGAGCAGCCCGAGGACACCGTCGGTCCCCACCGCCCCGGCGCGCGCCGCGAGCAGCACCCCCGAGCCGTACTCGCCGACGAGGAAGCCGACGAGGGCCGCCGCCCAGGCCCACAGCAGGTCGACCGGCCGCAGCCGCTGCCGCGCGGTCATCCGCACGACTCGTCCGGGAGGAAGAGCCGCGTGCCGTCGCTGGTCGGCGCGCCGAGGTAGTCGGCCTCGACGGCGTCGGCGGTGGCGTTCTCGCCCGAGATGCCGAACCCGAACTGCCAGCCCTTCTTCACGGCCGCCTCGAACTCCCACGAGTCCTTGACGTTGCGGTACACGATCTGGCTGGTGGTGGCGCTGCGGTGCAGGAGGTCCAGGAACGGGTCGTCCGACGGGCTGCTGGGCACCATCGCGGCGAACGGCAGCGACACCGCGACACCGGCGTCGTTGCGGTCGGCGAGCCAGGTGTCGACCAGGTCGCGGTTCGCGTCGTCGACCGTCAGCCGCGTCGTCGTCACGAGCGAGTCGGACTCGGTGTGCTCGCCGCCGCCCGACGCCTGCTCGAACGAGTCGTTCCCGAGGCCGCCCGAGACACCCCCCTCGCGGGAGGACTGGAACACCACCTCGGTCACCTCACCGTCCTTGTTGCGCGTCACGGTGAACGCCCCGTCGATCTTTCCGGCCGCCTCGCCGTGCCCCACGACGACGTCGGCGCGGACGGCACCCTCACCGGACACCTCGTACGTCCAGCTCTGCTCGCCGGTCTCGTGGTTCGTCTCGATGACGACCGCGGCGCCCGCCGTGGCGGACAACGTCACGCCGAGGTTGGGGTCGAAGAACTCGGCGTCGCCGGCCGCGTCCGTGGCGCCTGTGGGGTCCTTGAGCCCGAACGCCGCGGTGAGCGAGAGCTCCAGCTCGGTCTTCGCGAACGACACCTGGGGGTCCTTGGGCGGGTCCTTCCACCCCATGGACTTGGCCGCCCACACGCCGCCCTCGTGCTTGAGCATCTCCTGCTGCATGAGGTAGTCGTCGAGCTGGTCCTTCATCTCGCCCCACTGCTCGGGCGAGTCGAAGGCCCAGGTGTCGCCGTAGGAGAACGTCACGCCGCCCCCGAGGTCGATGTCGAGCCCCGAGTTGTCGCCTCCGCCCAGCTTGCCCAGGTCGAACGTGCTGGACGTGAGCGAGCCGCCGGCGCCGAGGCCCACCCCGTCGGTCACGGTGGCGCGCACGGTCCCGTCGGCGAACTCCTGGACGACGAATCCCGAGTCCTGGCCCAGCTCGAAGAACCACACCTTGACCGTCGCCGAGTACTGCTCGCTCTCCTCGTGGGACATGCACGCGGGCGGCAGGTAGTCCTCGTCGGTCGGCTCGGCGACGGGCGTCGACCCGCACGAGGCTCCGCTCCCGCCGCCGGTCGCGGCGACGATCCGGCACAGGGCGTCGGCGAGGCGGTCCGGGTAGCTGGAGAGGCCGCCGATCACTCCGACGACGAGGAGGGCGACGACCGCCACCACGCCGAGCAGCTCGGACGTGCTCGCGCCACTGTCGTCGCGCCGCACCGGCCGCCGGCTCACTGGGCGGCGCGGACGGTGCGGAGCGCGCGGGCCTCGCCGGGTCGGACCAGGACGGAGCCGACGGCGGTCCCGCCGAGCCAGATGGCGGCGTTCACCAGGATCACCGCCGGCGTCAGCCCCGGCCCGTCGGTGGCCGCCGAGGCAGCGACACCCAGGACCAGGACGACGACCAGCCCCGCCCCGCCGGCGGTGAGCGCGGTGCGCAGGGCGGCGGTGCGGGTGTAGGTGCCGAACCGACGACGCTGGAGCAGTGCGACGAGGGCACCGACGACGGCCAGCACACCCAGCTGCGCACCGGCCTGGACCAGGAGCGGCCGCGCCTCGCCGGTCCCGAGCAGCGCGGCGACGAGGACGTAGCCGAGCGTGCCCGCGACGACGCCGACGGCCGCTGCTCTGAGGTCGATCTGGTCCATACCTCGACGCTAGGGCGGCCCCGCGCACCGGTCTCGGGCCCCCCGGTTCGTCTGCGGACCCACGCGCTGGGCCTCGGGACCCACCCGTGCTGGGCCCGGTGGTCGGGATACCCTCCAGGCGGTCCGCCGACGGGGCGGACGACCGACGAGGGGATGTCCGACCATGCGCCTGTCGCTCACCGTGCAGGTGGCGCTGTCGACCGCGATCGGCGGCTTCGTCGCCGGCCTGCTCGCCCTGTGGGTGGGGAGCTCGACGCTCTCCGTCGGCGCCGGCGTGGCCGTGCGGACCGTGCTCGTCGTCCTGGTCCTGGTGCTGGCCCCCGCGATCGCCGCGCGACGGCACCTGCTCGACGTCGACCGCACCGTCCTGCGCCGCTCGGCAGCGGTCGGCCTGGTGCTGGGCTACCTGCTGGACCCGCTGTCCTGGCTGGGCCGCGCGTTCGTCGCGCAGTCGTTCGTCCCTGTCGGCCTGGCCTCGGCCGTCGTCGACCTCGTGCTCTGGACCGGCGTCGGCATGGGCGCCGTGCTCCTGGCCACCCGGTCCGCGACGCACCGCGAGGCGCTGGGCTACGAGCCGGCCGCCTGACCGCTGGTCGCCGTCCTCAGCGGACCTGGATCACCGCGGCTGCGGGGCGGTCGTGCGCCTCAGGACCAGGCCGAGGACGACCAGGAACGCCGCGAACACGAGGAACAGGGCGCCCGGCGTGCCGCGCTTGCCGTCCCCGGGGTCGACCGACACTCCCACGGTCTGGAGCCCTCCACCGCTGCACGTGACCAGCGAGACCCCGTCGAGCGCGTCGGTGCTCGACAGCCTGGTCCACGTCCCCGTGCCCTGCGCGTCGACGACCTCCGCCGGGCTCCCGTCCACCGCGCCGACATCGAGGTCCACGGTCCTCGCGCCGTCCGAGCTGGACCCCTCGCAGGTCACCGCCGAGAGGTCGACGCCCGGCTGACCCCAGACGGCGTCGCCGTGGACGCTGTTGCGCAGCTCGACCGGCGAACCGGCCGGTGCCGAGCTGAGGATCTCGACCGGAGCGGTCCCACCGAAGGAGCCGAGGCCGAGGATGCCGGCGAGGCCGAGCAGGGCGAAGAGCGGGGCCGCGACCAACGCGGCCGTGCCGAACATCCGGGCGGTCCGCCGGATGTTGCTGCCCGAGTAGATGCCCACGCGCTCAGTCACCGACCGTGACGCTCGCCAGCACGTCGTGCTGGCCGGTCTCCTCGTACCGCGACACCGGGCCCACCACGGTCACGATCGACTGGCTCCCGTCGGGCAGGTCGAGGGTGAGGGTCTCGTACCGGAACCGCACGTCGTCGCCCGACGGCATCGGCAGGTCCGCCTCGTACGCGAGGTAGGCGGCCGCGTCCGCCCCGGGCCACGTCAGGTCCTCCTCGACGACGTCCTCCGCCCCGAGCGTGGCCTCCCCGACCGTCCGGCTGTTGGCGCTCGAGGCCTTGGCGTCCCTGGTGGGTGAGCCCGAGGTGACCACGTACACCGAGCCGCCGGCACCGTCGGGTCCGAGCGGCATCTTCATGCCCGCCGCCGTGACGTCGGCACCGCCGCCGGACGGCGGCTCGGTCTCGTAGGACTCCCAGTCCGCGGGCGTCGAGAGCTTCACCCCGGCGAGCTCCTGGGCGTCCCAGCCCGACGGGGCAGCACTCGGGGTCAGCACGCCACCAGTCTCGTCGCCCGACGACGACGTGCAGCCCGCGAGCAGGGCGAACGCCCCGACGAGGACCACCGCGCGGGCGGCGATCAGCTGGGGACGGCGCATGGGGGACCTCCGAGAACGACAGGGACGCCGGTCGGCGTGCCGGGAGTAGGTTGTCACGCCGTGCACCCGGCGCGGTCCGTCATCTCAGTGCCGTCCCAGTACCGGTAGTCCGACGTGGACCGGCTGCTGGTGATCGAGCTGTGCGACAGGCCCAGCTGGACCCCCAGCTCCCCCTCGGCGTTGAACCCGTCCTCGCTGGTGCCCAGCGTGTACGTCTGCTCCGAGATGTGTCCGCGCGCCGCGGCGAGTGCCCCGAGCTCCCGTCCGAGCGCCGTCGGGTCGAGCTTGTCCTGGGCGATCTGCGGGATGTCCACCGAGTCGGTGATCCCCGGGTAGTACGGGATACCGGCCGCCTGGAGCACGCGCGCGGCGGTCTGCCGGCCGGTGGCCGAGTCGAGGGGGATGTCGATGGTCCGCTCCGTGTACTCCGGGTCGTCCTCGACGGGTCCCGAGTACGAGCTGTCGCCGGTCGCGTTGCCCATCAGCACGCTCTTGATCCGGAACGTGACCGGGTTGCCGTCCTTGTCGCGGTCGACCTCGATGACCGCGCCGGCGGACCCCTCGGCCGTGTAGTTGATGAACGTGTCGTACCCCTGCGCGTTCGGCCCGCGACCCACCATCCCCCCGCCGATGGACATCTCGGCGCGGAGGTAGTCGGTCGAGGTGCCGTCGGCGCGGTTGGTGCGCCCGAGGTACGCCTCGATCGCCGCCTCGGCCCCGACCGTGCCGAGCGGGGTGCTCGCGCCCGCGGAGGCTTCGCCCTCGATGCCGGCCTCGACGAACCACTCGTCGGGGTCGAGCTGCTCGTACGCGTTGCTGCCGCCCAGCTTGTCGTTGAGCCAGTCGACGCCGTCGCGGACCGGGTTGTCGTCGCCGACGAGCGAGTCCTTGGTCTCGTCGTTGCGCTTCTGGTCGAGGATGTTGCGGGCCTGCTCCTCGGACGTGGCGATGTACGACTCGCCGCCCCCGCCGACGAGCGCCACGTTGGCCTTCGCGGTCGCACCCAGGCCGTAGGTCTGGCTGTCGACCGTGGCGGAGAAGTCGAACCCGACGCCGACACCGATCCCCACGCCGCCGGAGCGGGCACGGGTCAGCCGGTAGGTGCCGTCACCGAGCTTCTCGATGAGCCACGTCTCCCCGCCCTGGACGTCGACGACGACGGTGAGCCCGGTGCTCGACTCCTCGCCGTTCGACGACACGACGCACGCGTCCGGCGGCACGTAGTCCTCGGGTGCGCGCTCGGTGGGCGGGACGGGGCAGGAGCCGCCGTCGACCGCGGACGTGATCTTGCACAGCTGGGCGGACAGGTTCTCGCCGTAGTGGCTGTTGGCGAAGCCCAGCACGAGAGCGCCGACGAGGACGGCGACGACGGCGACCACTCCGATGTACTCGAGCGTGCCCGCACCGCGATCGTCGGACCGGGGTGCGCGGCGCCGGAGCGCGCGTGTCGGTGTCACTCGATCAACCTTCCGTCCGTGGGTGCTGCTCGGCCGAGCACTTTCACCGTACGGGCGGTCGCGGCGCTGTCCGCAGGACCCACGACTCGGTTCCCGTGCTGGTCATGGGCCCACGGACCCAGGAGCCGCGTGGGTCAGGAGACCAGCCGGGGCTCCAGGTCCTCGAGCCGCGACCGCGCCCGGTCGACCAGCTGGTCGAGGGTGGAGTCGGAGTCGTCGAAGTGGTGCTCGCCGTCGCAGGAGATGCCGAACTCCCAGGCGCTGTAGATCGGCTGGGGCACGAACGGCGGGGGCGTGGGCGTCGGGGTGGGCGTCGGGCTCGGGGTCGGCGAGGGCGGCGGCGGCTCGGGGGTCGGCGTCTCCTCCGGCGGCGGCTCGGTGTAGCCGGTGATCTCTCGCGCGGCCACCACCTCGCAGCTGGCGAGCTCGACACCCACCTGCGCGACCGCACGGGAGAGCACGGGGCCGCCCTGCGGGGCAGGCTCGCCGAGGCGGACGTCCACCTGCACGCGGTCCCGCGAGGCGTCGTGGTGGTAGGCGTCGACGGACGCGTTGTTGCGGAGCGCGTACTCCTGAGCACCCGCGAACCCGCTGCCGCCCGTGACCGCGTCCGAGAAGCGCCAGACCTGACGGGTCCCGGAGAGCGCCTCGGGGCGCAGCGCCCAGACGGCGGCCGCGACCTCGTCCACCGCGCGGTCCCGGGCTCCCTTCGCGCCGGCCAGCGCGGCGGCGTCGGCAGCCGTCTGGGTGCGGCCCGCCTTCTCCGTGCCGGACAGCAGCGGGATGACGATGAGGAACAGCAGGAACAGGACGCCGATGACGACCGTCAGGACGATCCCCGTCGCCGCGAGCCCGTCGTCGCCCCGCAGCGCCCGACGGACGCGTCCGGGCCACAACCTCACGGGCGCGACACCGCGACGCCCTCGACGGGCGGGAAGCCCGGGATCTCGAGGGTCACCGTCTCGGTGGACGGGTCGAGCGGCGGGAACGTGGCGGACAGGAGCTGGCCGACCTCCGACATCTGCAACGGCGCGGTGGAGCACGCGCAGATGCTCGCCGTCTCGCCGGCCGCGTTGGGCGCCCCGACGTACGGCAGGAACCGCAGCGACGCCGTGGGGTCCACGAGCGCGACGTCGCGGATGTCCATGGTCAGCGGGCGCTGGTCGTTGAACGCCGTGAGCTGGAGCAGCGGGTCGGTGTCCTCGAGGTTGACCAGGGTGAACCGCACGGTGGTGCTCGCCTCGGCGGCCACGACCTCGGTCACGTCGATCCGGGCCGGGAACGGGTGCAGGGGGTCGCGCACGGCACCCTCCACCGAGCCGAGCACGGTCGAGGCGGAGTCGCTACCGAACACGGCGGCCTCCAGCTCCTCGCGGGTCATGCCCTCCGCGGCCGGGGAGGACGACGCGGTGCCGGTGCCCGTGGGGGTCGGCTCGTCGTCACCGGTGCAGGCCACGAGGGCGACGCCTCCGACGGCGATCGCCACCACGCCCGCGACGATCCACCTGAGCCCCTTCATGAGTCCCCCTTGACGCCGTAGACGACGGTGACCCGTCGGTTCGCCTGCTTGCCCTCGTCGGTGGCGTTGTCCGCGACCGGCTCGCTCTCGCCCTTGCCGACCGCGACGAAGGTCACCGCCGACCCGGACCGGGGCTGGAGGACCGCCAGCACCGACGCCGCCCGCTGCTCGGAGAGCGTCTGGTTGAAGCTGTCGGACCCGTCGGAGTCGGTGTGCCCGGTGACGACCACCTCCCCCGTCCCGCGCGCGGCGATGTCGTCCGCGATCGCGGTCAGGGTGTCGGCCGCCTGCGGGGTGAGCTCGGCCGACCCGGAGGCGAACAGGACGTTCGCGTCCAGGGTGACGGCGACGGCCTCCGGGGACTCCTCCACCAGGGCGGTGCCCGCGACGTCGCCGGACCGGCGGACCAGCGTGTAGGTGAACGCGTCCGGGTTGGCGGCGGCGGTCTCCGAGGCTTTCGGCAGCGCCGGCCAGCCCTCGCCGACGTACGGCGCGGGGTCGGTGCCGACGGGCTCCAGCGCGCCGTCCTCGACCGGGACGGACCCGGCCGCGGTGCCGTACGGCGCGATGATCTCGACCGCGGACACGTCGGCCGGCAGCTCGGGGAACATCGCCCAGCCGACGCGGAGCTCGCCGGACTCCGAGTCCAGGTCGGGCGCGTAGGTGGTGAACGTCGCCTCGTCGCTGGCCAGCGGGTGGTAGAGCGTCAGCCCCGCGGCGTCGACGAGCGAGAAGTCGGTCCCGTGCAGGATCTTGTACGGGTGCATCGAGTCCTTGAAGGCGAACCCGCCCTGGAACGGGTCGGTGCCGTTCCACCCGATCGAGTAGTAGAGCACCGTGCCACCGTCGACGCGCCGCACCCCGTGCACCAGCCCGCGGATCTCGGGGTTCGTGTCCTTGTTGCGCTGGTGATAGCTGAACGAGCCGAGGATCGGGACGTCCTGGCCGTCGACCGAGACGGTGCCGGACGGCACGGGGTCCGTGTCGGCCGCGTCCGCAGTCGCTCCTGACAGGACCAGCACGACGGCCACGACCGCCATCCCCAGAGCGCGTCTCACGTGTCTCCTCATGCTCGTCATCGGGTCAGAGTAGGGGGCTGCGTCCGGATCCTCCTGCTGCGTCCGGCTCCACCGACCCCCGCACCCACGACGGCGGCCCAGCGCGTGAGCGCCGGGCCGCCGTTCAGGGCCTGTGGGACAGGTCAGCCGATCGCCGTCGTGATCTTGGCGAGGGCCGCCGTGAGCTTGGCGCCGAGGTCCCAGGTGGTGAAGGCCGCGATCATGGCCGTGATCAGGAGCGCCACCACGACGACGATGCCGAGGTACTCGAGCGTGCCCTGGCCGGCCTCGCGGGCCTCGATCGCCTTCATCATGCGGATCTTGGTGTTGACGAACATGCGGGTCATGTTGTGCTCCTCCACGTGTGCCGCCCGGGTTGACCGGTTGGATTCTCTGTGGTCCCGGTCATCCGGTCCCCGTGCTGACACCTGAAACATTACGGACGGTCCGGACGTCCGCGGCGGGTCCGTGGGCCCAACCTCGGGCCCATCTCGTCCCGTGCAGACCCTGGGCGTCAGGCCCCACCCAGCCACACGGAGACCGCCTCCGCCCGGGTCCGGACACCCAGCCGCGCGAAGATGTGGTTCACGTGGTTCTTCACCGTCTTCTCCGACAGGTAGCACGTGGCAGCGATCTCGCCGTTGGTCCGACCTGCGGCGATGAGCTCCATGACCTCGCGCTGCCGCTCCGAGAGGCCCACGTCCGGGCGCTCCGGGGCGGTCGCCGCGGGGATCGCCCAGGTGGTGCGCAGCGCCTCCGCGGCCAGCGGCGAGAGCAGGAACGACCCGTCGGCGACCGCGAGGATCGACCGCTCCAGCTCGTGCGACGCGAACTCCCCGTGCACCAGGTAGCCGCTCGCACCCGCGTCCACCGCGGCGCGCACGATCTCCGGCGCGTCCGAGTAGGTGAGCATGAGGATCTTGCACCACTGCCGCACCTCGGCGGCCACCTGGACGCCGTCGCGCCGGGGCATGCGCACGTCGAGCAGGACCACGTCGGGGAGGGTCGCGCGGACCACCCGGACCGCCTCCTCGCCGTCGCTCGCCTCGCCGACCACGCGGATCCGGTGGGACGCGTCGAGGAGGCTGCGCAGCCCCATCCGGATGACCGCGTTGTCGTCGACGATCACCACGGTCACCTGAGTCAGCGCCGGGTGGTCGGCGTCGACCCCCGCCACCGGCGAGCCGGCTCCGTCACCTGACACCTGAGGTCTCCTTCACCGGGTCGAGGGTGAGGACCACGCGGGTCCCCTGGCCGAGCGTGGACGAGACGGCGAGGGTGGCCCCCGCCTGGACGGCGCGCTCGCGCATGCCGGTCAGGCCGAAGTGGTTCGGCGGGCTGACCTCGCCGTCCAGCACGACGAACCCGCGGCCGTCGTCGACGACCTCCACCCGGACGGCACCGTGCTCGGCCCCGACCAGGGTCACCGACGCGTGCGACGCGTCCGCGTGCCGCTGGACGTTCTCGAGCGCCTCCGCGACGATCGCGAGCGCCTCGTAGCGCGCGTCGGTCGACAGGTCGACGGCGCCGTGGCTGACGAACGTGCACTCGACGCCCGTGGTCGCCGCCCAGCTGCGGCACTGGTCGGCCAGCACCTGCGCCAGCGGCCGGTCGGGCTGGTCGGCGCGCAGGCGCACCAGGAGCGCGCGCGCCTCCGCAGCGGCCTGGCGCGCAGCATCGGCCAGCCCGTGCGCGTACCGCACCGCGGTCGGCGGGTCTCGCTCGACCCAGACCGGGAGCGCCTCGGCCGCCAGCGCGATGCCGTGCAGGGTCTTGCCCAGGGAGTCGTGCATCTCGCGGGCCAGCCGGGCGCGTTCGTCCGCCTGCGCGACCGCGCGGTTGGCCTCCACGAGGTCGCTCGCGATCGCCACCTCGCGCTCGTGGGCGTGCCGCACCACCGACCCGACCGCCACCAGGCCCACGTACAGCGCCGGGATGCCGAGGTTGATCATGAACCCGGTGGTGGGTTGCCCCTGCACGCGGTCCACCAGCAGGAAGCCGGTCACCAGCGCGGCCGCCCCGAGGACCGCGATCCGGCGCTCGAACAGGATCCCCATCACCAGCGCGGTGGAGAACGTGGCCAGCACCAGCGGGCTCTCGACGCCCAGGGCCGCCAGCACCAGCAGGGTGAGCAGCAGGTCGGCCACCACCGCGAGCGGGTGGTGCACCACGAACCGCGCGACCGAGGGGTACATGAGGAACGAGAAGCTCGTCGCCGACAGCACCAGCACGCTGGCCAGCATGGTGCCGGTGATCTGCTCGCCGATCATGCCGAACAGCGCGACCGTGATCGCCAGGAGCCGCACGATCAGGGCGACGGCCACGACGCGCTGGGTGAAGTCCCGCTGCACGGTGCTCACCCGGCCAGCGCCCCGAAATCGATGGCGGCGCTCATCCGAACAGCGCCCCGAAGTCGACGTCGGCCCCGAGGAAGAGCCCCACCACGATGAAGATCAGGGCGCCCGGGACCAGGACCATCGACGTCACCAGGGTCACCCGCGGGGCGGTGCGCGCGGCCGCCTGCCGCTGGCGCTGCCCGCTCTCCCGGCGCATGTCCTCGGCGATCTGCCGGAGCGACTCCGCCAGCGGTGCGCCCAGCTCCTGGGACTGGAGCAGGGCCGAGACGAACTGCGCGACGGACTCCGAGGAGCTGCGCCGGCGCAGGTCCTGGAACGCCTGCCGTACCGACGCGCCGTTGGCGATCTGGTGCAGCGTCAGCATGATCTCCTCGCCCAGCGGTCCCTCGAAGCGCTCCGCCACCCGCGCCAGGGCGGCGCGGAAGTTCACGCCCGCCATGACGGTCACCGCCAGGACGTCGAGGAAGTCCGGCAGGTCGCGGTCGATGCGCTCCCGGCGGCGGCGCTGCGCCCCGGCGACCACGCTCAGCGGGAGGACCACGGGGACGGCCAGCGCCAGGAGCGAGACCAGCGGGTTGCCGGTGAGCAGCATGATGACGACCACCGGGAGCAGGAGCATCCCCCACCAGGCGGTCCGCGTGAGGTAGCCGTCGACCGTCAGACCGTCGGGCCGGCCGGCCTCGTCGATCATCCGCTGGAGCCGTGCCACCCGGGTGGGCCCCAGCAGCCGGCGCAGGCGCGGGACCTGGCGTCGCGCCAGCTTGTCGAGCGGCAGCTCGCCCTCCGCGCGGCGGCGCTGCTGCCCGCGCAGCAGGTTCAGGTCGTCCACGGCCAGGGTGTCCAGGGCGTCGGAGCGCATGGCCCGGTACCCGACCATGAAGAGGATCGCGGCGCCGGCGGCACCGAGGCCCGCGACGAGCAGGATGATCGCGCTCATCCGTCGTACCTCGTCATCCGGCGGATCAGCAGGAAGCCGCCGACGAACAGGGACGAGCCCACGAGCAGCGCGGCGCGCCCCACCCAGGAGTCGAGCATCGCCTGCACCGTGCCGGGCTGGATGATGTTGAGCAGGAACAGCAGGCCGAAGCCCATCATGATCACGAGGTAGCCGGTCGACGTCGACTGCGCGAGCGTCGTGCGCACCTCGCGCCGGGTCTCGCGCCGCGCCTCGAGGGTGTCCGCGATGTCGCGCAGCGCGGACACCAGCGAGCCACCGCTGCGCGCGCTCACCAGCAGCGTCGAGATCAGGACGGTCACCTCGCGCGACGGCAGGCGGGCCTCGAGGCCCTGCATCGCCGTGTCGAGGCTGTCGCCGAACCGCATGCGGGAGGCGACTCGCGCCAGCTCGGGGCCGGCGGGCTCCGACAGCTCCGTGGCCGCGATGCCGACCGCGGAGGCGATGGACAGGCCCGCGCTGGTGGCGTTGGACAGCACCCGGGCCAGCTCGGGCATCTGCGCGATGAACTGCTCGTTGCGGCGGTCCTTGGCCCGCGACAGGTACGCCCGGACGCCGACCACGACCGCGACGATGCCCAGCAGCCCGAACACGGGCGCGAGCCCCACGGCGAGGATCCACCCCACCGCGACCCCGCCGCCGACCGCGACCGCGGCCACCAGCAGGGGAGACCGCCGCTCCTCGCCGGCCAGCAGCAGCTGGCCCGCCACCCACCGACCGGGAGCCGTGCGCGCGAACGCCCGGTCCCAGGCGACGAACCGGGTCTGCGCCCCGATCTCGTCCGCGACCACGCCGGCCACCAGGGAGCGTCGGCGGGCGATGTCGGACCCGAGGTCCCCGACGCCGATCACGAAGAACGCTGCGGCCGCGATCACCGCGAGCAGGATGACCAGGACGATCACGGGGCCACCCGTCGGCCCGTGGCGGCCGGGGCGGCGCCCGGGAGGTCGGGGGCCACGGTCAGCGGCACCGCCGCGAGACCGATCGGCTCGCCGGCGATCCGCAGCTTGTCGAGCACCCGCTGCGGCACCGGGTAGAGCACGAACCGTCCGGGCGGACCGGGCGGGTTGGGGATCTCGGGGTCCCACCGCATGAGCGGCTGCACGTCGAAGTCCTCACGGTGCTTGGACGACACCCAGCCGACCTCGACCACGCGACGCGTCCCGTCCGACCCGCGCAGCAGCTGGATCACGAGGTCGACGGCGTTGTTCACCTGGTCGCGCAGGGCGTGGAAGGGGACGTCGACGTCGCTCATCGACGCGAGGGTCTCGAGCCGGATCAGGGCGTCGACCGGCGAGTTGGCGTGCACGGTGGCGAGCGAGCCCTCGTGTCCCGTGTTCATCGCCTGGAGCATGTCGAGCGCCTCACCGCCGCGGACCTCGCCGACGATGATGCGGTCGGGGCGCATGCGCAGGGCGTTGCGGACCAGGTCACGGATGGTGACCTGGCCGTGGCCCTCGACGTTGGCCGGACGCGTCTCCAGCCGGACGACGTGCTCCTGGCTGAGGGACAGCTCGGCGGCATCCTCGATCGTGATGATGCGCTGCCGGCCCTGGATGAACGCGGAGAGCGCGTTGAGCATCGTCGTCTTCCCGGAGGACGTGCCGCCGGAGACGATGATGTTGAACCGCGCACGGACGCACGCCGCCAGCAGCTCCGCCGTGGCCTGGTCGAGGCTGCCGCGGTTGAGCAGCTCGTCGAGGCCGTACGACTTCGGGAACAGCCGGATGGTGACCGTGGGGCCGTTGAGCACCAGCGGGGGCAGCACCACGTGCACGCGGGCGCCACGGGGCATCCGCTCGTCGGCGGGGAGCCGCGCGTCCACCATGGGGCTCGACTCGTCGACCCGGCGGTTCACGGTGGACACGATCCGGTCGATCGTCTGGCGGAGCTGCTCCTCGGACGCGAACACCGCGGCGACGCGCTCCACCTGCCCGAACCGCTCGACGTAGATCGTGTCGGGGCCGTTGATCATGATCTCGGACACGGTCTCGTCGGCCAGCAGCGGCTCGAGGACGCCGAGGCCGATCGACTCGTCGACGACGCGGCGGATGAGCGCGTTGCGCTCGCGCGTGGTGAGGATGACACCTTCGGTGGAGACCAGGTGGGCCACCACGCGCTCGAGCCGGATCCGGCGCTGGCCCGGGTCCAGGCGGCCGAGCTCGTGCAGGTCCACCTCGTCCAGCAGCTTGCGCTTGAACGTGGAGACCAGGCCCTCGTCGAGGTCGCTGCGCGCGGGAGCGGCCACCGTCGGGACGGCGGTCCCCTCGGTCGGCGCCGGGTCCGCGCGGTGCGCCCACTCGCCGAAGCCCGCGCGCATCAGGGAACCATCCGCGGCATGGTCGCCTCGCGCGTGACGGTGAGGCTCGGGAAGATCGCGATCCGGGGCACCGGGACCTCGATCCGGACCGCTCCGGCCGGGTAGGTGATCTGCGTGTCGCCCAGCCCGTTCGGCAGCGACGCGTCGATCGCCGCGGGCACCGACCGGCCGAGGCTCATCGCCCGGGCACCGTCGCGCACGGCCTGGTTGGCCGCGTGCGTGGTGGCCGACACGGCCACCACCTGGATCGCCGCGAGGATGACGATCACGACGATCGGCATGACACCGAGGATCTCGATGGCCGACGAGCCGCGGTCGTCGCCGAGCAGCCGTTCGCGCAGTCGCCTCACGGCTCCTTCACCACCTCTCGGTGCACCTCGGCGGTCCAGGGCGTGTCGAGGATGCCCGGCATCATCACGGGGATCCGGACGCTGACGTCGACCGACGAGGGCAACGGCGACGCGACGGCGACCGACACGTCCGACCGCATCCCGGCGGGGAAGGCGTCCTGAGCGGCCGTCCGCACCTCGTTCGGGGAGTCGCCCAGTGCCACGGACCGCGCGGCCGCGGACGCCCCGTAGCCCGTCCACACGTACGTCAGGCCCGTCATGCCGAGCTGCCAGAGCACCGCGCAGACCAGCGCGATGGCCGGGAGCAGCGCCACCAGCTCGACCGCGGCCGAGCCGGAGTCGCTCGCGACCGACTTCTGGCGCCGACCGGACGACCGACGCGACGACTGCTCGACCGCCGGCCCGGGGTGCTCGCCGGAGCCCTGCGTGCGGACCAGGCCGACCTCGCGGCCGAGTGCGCGCAGCGACCGCCACCAGGTGGGGTCGGTCACGAGCTCGGGTGCGCGCGAGTTCATCGCGGTCTCGAGCTTGCGTCCCATGTCCGGCAGCACCGTGGTGAGCATCCGCCCCGGGGAGAGCCGCTTCGCCGTCTCGGGCTGCACCTCGTCGGTGCGCGACGCCTTGTTGATCAGGACGTGCACCGAGTCCGGCTTGCGGACCTGGAGCGTCTCCCACCACCCGAGCGTGCGGCGCAGGGCGCGGATGCTGATGAGGTCCGGGGTGATCACGGAGACCACCTCGTCGGCGATCTCGACGACCGCCGCCTGGACCGGCGTCACGTGCGCGCCCACGTCGATCAGGACCAGGTCGTACTGCTGGCGCAGGAGGCCGACGATCTGCCGGATCGCGGTCGGCGTGACCAGCTCGGCGTCGCGCACGTCGTCGGGGGGCAGCAGCAGGTGGATGCCGGACTCGTGCTGGAAGACGGCGTCGGCGACGGTCCGGACCGAGAGGTCCTGCGCCACCTTGGCCAGGTCCGCCACGGACGTCCGCGCGCGCGCCTCGATCAGGCTGGAGACGTCACCCTTCTCCAGGTCCAGGTCCACGACGAGCACCTTGTGGTCCGGCAGCTCGCGTCGCACGTCCCAGGCCAGGTGGGTCACCAGCGTCGTCGTCCCGACGCCACCCTTGGTGCCGGTGATCGCGACGACCGTCGCCCGTCCGCGCGCGTTGCCGCCGTCGACGGACGCGTTGATCAGCAGGCTCTGCATGTGCCGGGACCACTCGAGCGCCGTGTTGACCCGCAGCTGGACGTCGGCGAACGACAGGGGGTAGGCGAGGACCCCGCGCGCACCGGCGTCCATCGCCGCGGCCAGCGCCTCCGGCTCGCCGTCGCTGGTGACCACGATCGCGGCGCTGGCCGGACGGCGCATCCCGAGGTCGCGGATCACCTGGTGGACCGGCTCCGGACCCAGCTGGTCGTGCACCAGGACCAGGTTCGGCTCGTGCTGCAGGACGAGGTCGGCCATCTCGGTCGTCGTCTCCGCGACGCCGACCACCTCGACCTCGGCGGCCTCGGACAGCTGGGAGCGCAGCTCGTACGCGAGCGACTGGTCGGCGCAGCCGATGACGACGGTGCCGGCCATCAGCCCTGCTCCCCTTCCGGGACCGCGGTGCCGCCGAGGTTGGAGGCGTCGAACTCGTCCTGCTCCCCCGTGCGGTCCTCGGACGAGCCCGCCGGCAGCCCGACCAGGCGGACCTCCTCGGCGAACGCGGACGCGTAGGTGACCGCGAGGGCGTCGTTGGGCTCGAGCGCGAGCGTCACCGGGACCACCGTGGACTGCCCGGTCTCGGTGCTCTCGTCGATCTGCACCTGGCTGCCGCGCACGGAGACGACCCGCACGTCCTGGACCAGCACGCGCACCTGCTTGGGCAGCCCGGGCACGTCGGCGAACACGGCGTAGATGTCGACGTGGTCACCCGGCTCCACCCGGTCCGCGATGCCCGTGACCGCGTCGACGTTGATGGCGATCTCGCGCTCGGTGGGGCTCAGGTCGGACGGCGGGACCAGAAGGTCGCTCGTGAGCATGGTGCCCTCCTCCAGGTTGACCCCGATCTTGCGGCCCAGCAGGTCGTCCGACGAGAGCTGCGCCGTGCCCGACAGCCACCGCTCCGGGACCTCGTCCTCGACGATCGACGACTTGTCGAGGGTCGTGAACGCCGGGAGCGAGTCGGCCGCCCGGTAGACGGTGACCACCGAGCCGACCTGGCTCGAGACGTTCCCGACATAGGACGCCACCAGGAAGAAGACGACGATGGCGAGGACGGCGGACAGCAGGACGAACAAGACTCCGCGTCGCTGGCGGGGGTTCACGCAATGGCTCCTCGGGAGTCGACGGGATCCGTCCGGCGCACGTGGCAGAACGGGCAGTAGTCGGTGACGACGGCGGTGTCGCAGGTGGGACACGTGCCGCGCGGGACGGGCAGCTGGAGCCGGGCGGAGGGCAGCGCGACGAGCTCGACGGCGCGCCCCGTGCCGAACCGCTCCGCCGGGTCGAGCACCAGCGCGTCGAGCTCGACGATCTCGGTGCAGCCGCTGGCCGCGAGCAGGTGCGCACGGGCCGCCTCGGGGATCCACTCGGGCGCGCCGCCGTAGAGCGGGCCTCGCGCCTCCGTCGGCTCGTCCGGCGCGACGTCGTGACCGACGGCACGGACCGCGGGCGACGTCCCCGAGAGGGTCACCACGAAGCCCGCACCCATCGGTGCCCACGAGCGCAGGTGCTGACCGACCGAGGGCGCCGGGTCCTCGAGCTTGGCGACCGTCGGCGTCCAGGCGCCGCTCCAGGTGGTGCGGGCCAGCTCGTCGACGAACGCGACCGTCCGGCCGGCGTCGAGGCCCACGGCTGCCGCCTGGTTGGCGATCAGCAGGATCGCGCCCGGACCGTGGGGCAGGGCGCGCCACGCGACGGGCAGGCCACGGTCGGCCAGCGCCGCGGCGTGCCGGCGCACCAGCGGCTCGTGGCGCCGCTCGCCGATGACGAGCGCGTGCGAGGCGCCCGCGAGCGCGTCGGAGTCGGGGGCGGCGAGGTCCCCGGGCGTGACGACCAGGGCACGCGAGGGCCCGCCGAGCGCGGGAGAGTCCGCACCGAGCGCGACGAGCGCAGAGACGACGATGGCTGCCATCGGTCGGGAGCTCCCCCTGTCATAGGCCCCGGATCGAGCGGTCGACGCCCGCGACGAGGATCTGCTGTGGGCGATCCCCTGGGACGATGGCCGCCACCCGTGCCCGGAATTGGTGCCGGGGGCGACGAACCACGCAAATGATAGGGGGAGGTCCATGGCTGTGCGCGCCCGCTCACTCTTGTTGGTGAACGGTTCGACAGTGGCCACCGTCGAGGTGGCGGACACCTGGCGAGCGCGGCTCCGAGGGCTCCTGGGACGCACCGAGCTGCCCGAGGCGCTCTGGCTCGAGCCCGAGAGCTCCGTGCACGGCGTCGGCATGCGCGTGAGCCTCGACGTCGCCCTGCTCGACGGGTCCGGCGTCGTGACGCACACCCTGGTGCTGCGCCCGTGGGGCCTGACCTGGCCGCGCCGGGGCATCGTTGCCGTCGTGGAGGCCCCGCGGGGGAGCTTCGACCGGTGGGGCCTGCACCCGGGCAGCGTGGTGGCACGCGGGTCGACGACCGTCACGCAGGAGTCCTGAGGCACTCCCCCATCGTCTGCCGGCCCCCTGCGTCCCGGCCCGGGCCCACGGTGCCCACCTGTGCCGGGCCGGTGGGTCCGCCGAGCGCTGGAAGGCGGGTACAGGGGCCCTGCCGGGATGAGCCGACGGGCCCACGCACGCGGCCGGAATTCACCCGCACCATGGAGGCGCAGGGGGACGTCGACGCCGGGAGGTCCACGGATGCGCGCTGCACTCACCGCTCGGATCGCGATCGGCACCGCCGCCGGAGCGATCGCCGCCGCCCTGCTCGGCGCCTGGGTCACCGACGCCACGGTCGACGGCGCCGCCGGGACCGCCGTGCGGACCACCCTGGTCCTCGTGGTCCTCGTGCTCGTCCCCTGGTGGGCGCTGCGCCAGGAGCTGCTCCAGGCGCACCGGGCGCGGCTGCGGACGTGGGCCGTGGCCGGCGTGCTCGTGGGCTACCTGGTCAACCCGTTCGCCTGGCGGGGCGACGCCCTCGTCGCGGCGGCGTTCACCGGGTCGCCCGGCTCCTGTGCCGTCGACCTGGCCCTGTGGATGGCGGTCGGCACGGCCACCTGCGTCGTGACCAGCCAGGCGGCGGCCCGGAGCGACCAGTCCCTCGGCTACACGGGCTGACGCTCGCGTCCGGCCGGCCGCCGGCCGCCGAAAACGAGGCGACCGGTGTCAGTACCGGCACGTAACGTTGCCGCTCGTGCGTTCCCTCCCTCTCGACGACCCCGGTACCCCGCCTCTGAGCGGGCCTACCGCGCTGCTCTGCTGGCTGGCGCGTCGGCAGTGGGGCATCCTCCTGACCGCCGTCGGCCTCGGCATCACCATGTTCGCGTGCCAGGCGTTCACCCCGTACGTCGTCGGCCGTGCCATCGACGACGGGCTGGCCAGCGGCTTCGGCCCCGACCTGTGGCGCGCGTGCGGCACCCTCCTGGCGCTCGGCGCGGTGATCATCACGGCCTCGGCCATCGGGCACCGGTACGACGTGAACAACTGGCTGCGGGCCGCCTTCACGTCCTCGCAGCTGGTCGGCCGCACCGTCGCGCGCTCCGGCCACACGATCACCAAGGAGCTGCCGACCGGTGAGGTCGTCTCGGCCGTCGCCAACGACGCGCTGCGCATCGGCGAGGTGTTCGCGATGGCCGCCCACTTCCTCGGCAGCCTCGTGGCGTACGGGATCGTCGCGGCGCTCATGCTCCGCGTCTCCGTGCCGCTCGGGCTCGTCGTCGTCCTCGGCCTCCCGACGGTCGCGGCGATCCTCGGCCTCCTGGTCAAGCCGCTGTCGAGGCGTCAGGCCGCGCAGCGTGAGGCGTCCGGCCGGCTGACCACGCTCGGCTCCGACACGGTCTCGGGGCTGCGGATCCTGCGCGGCATCGGCGGCGAGGAGGTCTTCACGGGCCGCTACCGCGCGCAGTCGCAGGAGACGCGCCGCCGCGGGGTCGAGGTGGCCAAGACGCAGTCGATCCTCGACGCGCTCCAGGTGCTGCTCCCGGGGGCGTTCGTCATCACGCTCATCTGGCTCGGCGCGCACATGGCGCTGGCCGGCACCATCACCCCCGGCCAGCTGGTGTCGACGTACGGGTTCGCCGCGTTCCTGTCGTGGCCCGTGCAGAACGCCACGCAGATGCTCCAGGCGGCGACCCGCGCGCACATCGGCGCCACCAAGGTGGTCAAGGTGCTCCAGGTGGTGCCCGCCACCGGCGCGACGCCCGGCACGGCCGACTCCCCCGAGCGGCACGCGCCGCTGGTGGACGAGGTCAGCGACCTGCGGCTCGAGCCCGGCCGGGTGGTCGCGCTGGTGAGCGCCGACCCCGACGAGTCCGCGCGCATCGCCACGCGGCTCGGCCGGTTCGACGACGACGCCGAGAAGGACACCCCGGTGCGCCTGGGCGGCGTGCTGCTCTCGGAGCTGGACAAGGACGTGGTCCGCGAGCGCATCGTGGTCGCGGAGGCCACCCCGCACCTGTTCTCCGGGCGGCTGGAGCAGGAGCTCGACGTGCGCGGCTCCGCCACCGAGGACGACCTGCTCCGGGTGATCGCCACGGCCGATGCGCAGGACGTGCTCGACTCGGTGCCCGACGGCCTCGCCGGCGACCTCCCCGAGAAGGGGCGCTCGTTGTCCGGCGGGCAGCGTCAGCGCGTCGCACTGGCCCGCGCGCTGCTCATCGACCCGGAGATCCTGGTGCTCGTGGAGCCGACCAGCGCGGTCGACGCCCACACCGAGGCGCGGATCGCCGCACGGCTGGCCGACGTCCGGCGGGGCCGCACGACGCTCGTCGTGACCGCGAGCCCGCTGGTGCTGGACCACGTCGACGAGGTCGCGTTCGTGCAGGACGGCGTCATCCGCGCCCGCGGCACGCACGACGACCTGCTCACGCACGGCGCCGGCGACCTCGAGGTCGCGCGGGCGTACCGCGCGGTCGTGGGCCGGCGGATGGACGAGGAGTCGCAGGACTTCCGCTCGGTCGAGGACCTGGCGGAGGACGAGCGGCTGCACCAGGAGCTGATGGCCGCCCAGTCGGCCGGAGAGAACGGAGGAGGTCGGTCATGAAGCTCCCCATCGCGGACTCGGCGACGGTCCGGGCCTACACCGCCCTCCTGTTCCGCAAGCACCGGCGGCCGTTGACCCTCATCGCGGTCCTGCACACGCTGGCGGCGACGGCGGGCCTGGCCGGGCCGTGGCTGCTCGGCATGCTCATCGACGCCGTCACCGAGGGCACCACCGCCGGGTACGTCAACTCGCTCATCGCCATCGGGGCGGTGGCCGTGCTGGCGCAGACGGTGCTCATCCGGTTCGCGCAGCGCTCGTCGATGATCTTCGGCGAGGAGGTCTTCGCCGAGCTGCGCGAGGAGTTCATCGAGAAGGTCACGGCCCTGCCGCTGTCGGTCGTGGAGCGCGCGGGAACGGGCGACCTGGTCGCGCGCACCACCAACGACGTGAACAAGCTCCAGCACGCGGTGCGGTTCGGTGTGCCCCGCGTGATCGTCGCGGTGGTCACCATCTCGCTGACGATCGTGGCGTGCCTGCTCCTGTCGCCGGTCGTCTCGCTCGCCATGTTCCTGGGTGTTCCGACGCTGCTGATCATCGTGCGCTGGTACCTCAAGCGGGCCGCGCCCGCGTACCAGCGCGAGTCGGCGGCGTACGCGGTGCTCAACGGCACGATCACGGAGTCGGTCGAGGGCGCCCGCACGGTCGACGCACTGCGGCTCGGGGCCCGTCGCATGCGTCGGGTGGACGAGGACCTGGCGGAGGCGTTCGAGGCGGAGCGGGCCACGCTGCGGCTGCGCACGATCCTGTTCCCGGGCATCGACCTGACGTTCGTCCTCGCGCCCGCCGCGGTGCTGTTCTGGGGCGGCTACCTGGCCTCCCAGGGCTACGTCTCGGTCGGCGCCGTGACGACGATCGTCCTGTACACGTACCAGATCACCGGTCCCGTCTGGGAGCTGATCTTCTGGATCGACGAGATCCAGGTGGCCGCCACGTCGCTCGCGCGCATCGTCGGCGTCCAGCTGGTCGAGCCGGACCGTCAGGCCCGCGAGGGCACACCGGTCGACGAGGACATCGCCGCCCGGGACCTGGAGTACGCGTACCGCGAGGGTCACAACGTGCTGCACGGGATCGCCCTGGACCTCGCGGCCGGGGAGCGGCTGGCGGTCGTGGGCCCGTCCGGGGCGGGCAAGTCGACGCTCGGGCGCATGCTCGCCGGCATCCACCCGCCGAGCGCGGGCACGGTGACGGTCGGCGGGGTGCCGCTGATCGACCTGCCGCTGGAGGAGCTGCGCGGGCACGTCGCCCTGGTCACCCAGGAGCACCACGTGTTCGTCGGGTCGGTGGCCGACAACCTGCGCCTGGCCCAGGTGGACGCCGACGCGGCCGCGCTCGAGCGTGCCCTGCGCGCGGTCGACGCCTGGGAGTGGGTGCAGGCGCTGCCCCAGGGCCTCGAGACCGAGGTCGGCTCGGGCGGCGCCGCGCTCACGCCGGCGCAGGCCCAGCAGATCGCGCTGGCCCGGCTGGTGCTCCTCGACCCGCACACGCTGGTGCTCGACGAGGCCACCTCGCTGCTCGACCCACGGGCGGCCCGGCACCTCGAGCGGTCGCTGTCGGCAGTTCTCGCGGGCCGCACGGTCGTCGCCATCGCGCACCGGCTGCACACCGCGCACGACGCGGACCGGGTGGCGGTCGTCGACGGCGGGCGGATCACCGAGATCGGCCCGCACGACGAGCTGGTGGCGGCCGGCGGCGACTACGCGGCGCTGTGGCACTCGTGGCAGCACGAGTGACATGACCGGTCCACTGGTGCTGCGCGGGGGTGTCGTCGTTCCGGACGACGCCCTCGCGTGGCGCTTCTCGCGGTCCAGCGGCCCGGGCGGTCAGTCGGTGAACACCACCGACTCACGCGTCGAGCTCACGGTCGACCTGGCGCGGATCGCGTGGACCAGCCCCACGCAGCAGGATCGGGTCCTGGCGCGGCTGGCGGGTCGGCTGCGCGGTTCGACGCTCACCCTGAGCGCCCAGGAGTACCGGTCGCAGCTGCGCAACCGCGAGGCCGCGCTCACCCGGGTGCAGGCGCTGCTCGACGACGCCCTCGCTCCCCCGGGACCGACGCGCCGCGCCACCCGACCGAGCCGGGGATCCCAGGTGCGCAGGGTCCAGGGCGAGCAGAAGCGACGGGCGGTCAAGCAGATGCGGCGCCGCCCTCCGCTGGGCTGACGGGCTCGTCCTGCTCCGGCCCGGCGCCGCGGGCCTCGTCGCGCACCAGCCGGAGCCACAGCAGCACCGCGAACGCGCCGAAGATCCACCACTGCGCGGCGTAGGCGAGGTTCTGGATGTTCAGCCCGGCGCCGGGCTTCGTCGGCGGGTCGAGCAGGGCGACCGCCGACGCCTGCGCGGGGTCGGACGCGGCGACCACCAGGTAGCCCGTGTAGATCGGCCCGCCCCAGGAGTTGAGCAGCTCGGCGGAGCTGATCGCGTCGGTCCGGCCGTCGACCACCCCGGTTCCCGCCTGCTCGGACGCCTGGAGGTAGCCGGTGACCTCGACCGGTCCGGCCGGTGGCGCGTCGGCGTCCGCCGCGGTCGGCACCCAGCCCCGCGCCACCGGCAGCACGGCACCGTCGGTCGTCGTCAGAGGCGTCAGGACGAGCAGGCCCGTGGTCCCGTCGTGCGCGCGGCCCGTCACCAGCAGCTGGCCGGCGGCGTCGTAGGTGCCGGTCACGGACACCTTGCGGCCCACGAGGTCGCCGGTGAACGTGGTCTGCGGGGCCAGCACGTCGTCGAGCGGGACCGGGGGCGCGGCGACGAGCTGGGCGGTCAGCCGCTCCGCGGCAGCCGCGCCGTGCACCTGCGCACGGTCCAGCTGCCACGCACCCAGCCGGGCGCAGAGCGCGGCAGCGGCGAGCAGGAGGACGAGGAGCAGGAGCATGCGCGGCCGGACCGCGGCGCGCAGCATGGTCGTCGGCGGGCGTCGCTCGGCCTGCGACCACGCGGACAGCGCACGGGACGGCGACGCCCCCTCCACCCCGGCGACGCGCCCGAGCGGGCGACCGTGACCATCGTCACTGCCTGCCGCCGACCGTGCCGCGCGGTCGTGCGCGACGGCTGCGGGGCGGTGTTCGGTCACCCCTCACGGTACCTCGCAGGGAGGGCCCGACCACTCCCGCAGACCCCGCTCGGAGGGGCCCACGACCCCGCTGACCTGCGCACCCGTGGGCCCCGCCGGCCATCGGACGTTCCGATCCCGTGCACCTGCCCCTCCTGCGCCGGACGGCGGAGTGCGGTTGTATGACAACTAGGCCCGCGCAGCAACCGGAGGACCTAGGTCCTCCGGTCGCGACAGGGTCCGACGACAGGCTGACACCGGACCGGCGTGATTGCCGGAACGACGACTGGGGAGCGCGCATGAGCACGACGACGTCGGAACGCGGAACGTGGCGGACGGGGAGCGGTGATGCTCTCGACGCCGAGACGCTGAACCGCATCGACCAGTGGTGGCGGGCCGCCAACTACCTCTCGGTGGGTCAGATCTACCTGCTGGACAACGCGCTGCTGCGCGAGCCGCTGACGCGCGACCACGTCAAGCCGCGACTCCTGGGCCACTGGGGCACGACGCCCGGCCTGAACTTCCTGTACGCGCACCTGAACCGCGCGATCGCCGAGCGCGAGCAGTCCACCATCTACATCACCGGGCCCGGCCACGGTGGCCCCGGCCTGGTGGCCAGCGCGTACCTCGACGGCACGTACTCGGAGTACTACTCGGACATCACCGAGGACAGCGAGGGCATCCACCGCCTGTTCCGGCAGTTCTCGTTCCCCGGCGGCATCCCGAGCCACGTCGCACCGGAGACCCCCGGGTCGATCCACGAGGGCGGCGAGCTCGGCTATGCGCTGAGCCACGCGTACGGGGCCGCGTTCGACAACCCCGACCTGCTGGTCGCCACCGTCATCGGCGACGGCGAGGCGGAGACCGGACCGCTGGCCACCAGCTGGCACTCGAACAAGTTCGTCAACGTCCAGAACGACGGGGTCGTCCTGCCGATCCTGCACCTCAACGGCTACAAGATCGCCAACCCGACGGTGCTCGCGCGCATCCCCGAGGAGGAGCTCGCGTCACTGATGGTCGGGTACGGCCACAAGCCGCACATGTTCGTCGCGGGCTTCGACGACGAGTCGCACGAGGACATCCACCGCCGGTTCGCGACGCTGCTGGACGAGGTGCTCGACGAGATCGCGGAGATCAAGCGCAGCGCGCACGCCGGCAACGAGCAGCGCCCGCAGTGGCCGATGATCGTGTTCCGCACCCCGAAGGGCTGGACCGGGCCGGACTACATCGACGGCAAGAAGACCACCGGCTCGTGGCGGGCGCACCAGGTGCCGCTGGCCAACGCGCGGGACACCCCGGAGCACCTCGACGTGCTGCGCAAGTGGCTGGAGTCGTACCGGGTCAACGAGCTGTTCGACGAGAGCGGGAAGCTGCACGACGACGTCCGCGCGCTCGCACCCCAGGGGCACCTGCGGATGAGCGACAACCCGCACGCCAACGGCGGCCTGCTGCTCAAGGACCTGCGCCTGCCGGACTTCCGGGAGTACGCGGTCGACGTGCCGGTGCCGGGCGGCTCGATGAGCGAGGCGCCGCGCGTGCTGGGCGACTGGCTCACCGACGTCATCCGGCTCAACCCCGACAACTTCCGGATCTTCGGTCCCGACGAGACGGCGTCGAACCGCCTCCAGTCGGTGTTCCAGACCACCGACAAGCAGTGGAACGCCGAGTTCTTCGGGGGCGACGTCGACGAGCACCTGGCGCGCGCCGGCCGCGTGCTGGAGATGCTCAGCGAGCACCAGTGCCAGGGCTGGCTCGAGGGGTACCTGCTGACGGGCCGGCACGGCCTGTTCAACTGCTACGAGGCGTTCATCCACATCATCGACTCGATGTTCAACCAGCACGCCAAGTGGCTGAAGGTCACCGATGACATCCCGTGGCGCCGGCCCATCGCGAGCCTGAACTACCTGCTGTCCAGCCACGTCTGGCGCCAGGACCACAACGGCTTCAGCCACCAGGACCCTGGGTTCATCGACCACGTGGTGAACAAGAAGGCCGAGGTCGTGCGGGTCTACCTGCCGCCGGACGCCAACACCCTGCTGTCCACCTACGACCACTGCCTGCGCAGCCGGCAGTACGTCAACGTGGTGGTGGCGGGCAAGCAGCCGGCCCCGAACTTCCTGACCATGGACCAGGCCGTCGCGCACTGCACGCGCGGGCTCGGGATCTGGGACTGGGCGGGGTCGGAGGTGCCGGGTGAGAAGCCCGACGTCGTGCTCGGTGCCGCCGGCGACGTGCCGACGCTCGAGGTGCTGGCGGCGGCGGACATCCTGCGCCGCGAGCTGCCCGACCTCAAGGTCCGCGTGATCAACGTGGTCGACCTGATGCGCCTCCAGGACGCGCGGGAGCACCCGCACGGCCTGTCCGACGCGCAGTTCGACGGCCTGTTCACGGACGACAAGCCGGTGATCTTCGCGTACCACGGGTACCCGTGGCTCATCCACCGGCTCACGTACCGCCGCAAGGGCCACACCAACATCCACGTGCGCGGCTACAAGGAGGAGGGCACCACGACGACGCCCTTCGACATGGTCATGCTCAACGACCTCGACCGGTTCCACCTCGTCATCGACGTCATCGACAACGTGCCGCACCTGCGCACGGCCCAGGCCAACCTGCGGCAGAAGATGGTCGACGAGCGCCTCCGGGCCCGCGAGTACACCCGCGCGTTCGGCGACGACCTGCCCGAGGTCCGCGACTGGGTCTGGCCCGACGCGCAGGACCAGTCGGACTCCGGTCAGGTGGCGGCGACGCTGTCGACCGGCGGAGACAACGAGTAGCTCGACACCGTCCGTGGGGCGGGCGACGCCGCCCGCCCCACGGTCCCGCACCACCCGCACCACCTTCAGGAGACGCCCACCGTGGCCCGCAGCATCTATGTCACCTCCCCCGAGGGGGATTCCGGCAAGTCCATGGTCGCGCTCGGACTGGTGGACCTCCTGGCCCGCACGGTCCAGCGCGTCGGGGTGTTCCGACCCGTGGCGCGCTCCACCCACGTGCGCGACTACGTCCTGGAGCTGCTGCTCCAGCACGACGGCGTCGACCTCACCTACGAGGAGTGCGTGGGGGTGACCTACGAGCAGGTGCTGCACGACCCCGAGCAGGCGCTCGCGCAGATCGTCGCGAGGTACCACGACGTGGAGCGGCGCTGCGACGCCGTCGTCGTCGTCGGCACGGACTACACCGACGTCGCCGGGCCCACGGAGCTGGCCTACAACGCCCGCATCGCGGCGAACCTGGGCGCCCCGGTGGTGCTCGTCATCAACGGGGGCCACCGCAAGCCTGCCGTGATCGCCCAGGTGGCCGATGTCGTCGTCACCGAGATGCACGCCAACCACGCCCAGGTGGTCTCGGTCGTCGCCAACCGCTGCGCCCCGGGCTCGGTGAGCGGCGTCCGCGACGCCCTGCGCTCCGGCACCGGGCTTCCCTCGTGGGCGGTGCCGGAGAACCCGCTGCTCACGGCGCCGACGGTCCGGCAGCTGTCCGAGTCGGTGCGCGGCACGCTCATCTCGGGCGACGAGGCGCTGCTCCAGCGCGAGGTGCTCGACGTCATCGTCGGCGCGATGTCGATGGAGCACCTGCTGGGCAAGCTGACGGACGGTGCCGTCGTCATCACGCCGGGCGACCGGTCCGACGTGCTGCTCGGCCTGCTGATGGCGCACCAGGCCGAGGGGTTCCCCTCCCTGGCCGGCATCATCCTCAACGGTGGGTTCCGCCCGGCCCCGCTGATCGCGCGGCTGCTCAACGGGCTCGGGAGCAAGCTGCCGATCCTCAGCACGGAGCTGGGCACGTTCCGCTCCGCGAGCGCCGTCGCGGACACGCACGGCCGGCTGACCGGCGACTCGCAGCGCAAGATCGACACCGCGCTGTCGCTGTTCGAGCAGCACGTCGACGGCGCCGCGCTCCTGGCCGCGCTGGACGTCGAGCGGCCCGAGGTGGTCACGCCGCTGATGTTCGAGTTCGCCCTGCTGGACCGCGCCCGGGCGAACAAGCAGCACGTGGTGCTCCCGGAGGGCACGGACGACCGGATCCTGCGGGCGGCATCGACCCTGCTCCAGCGCGGCGTCGCCCAGATCACGATCCTCGGCGAGGAGCCCGCCATCCGCACCCGCGCCACCGAGCTCGGCCTCGACCTCGACGCGGCCGCCGTCATCGACCCGCACGACCCGGTGCTGCTGGAGCGGTTCGCCGAGGCGTACACCGAGATGCGCAAGCACAAGGGCATGACGGTCGAGCGGGCGCGGGAGATCGTCTCGTCGGTCTCCTACTTCGGCACGATGATGGTCCAGCTCGGGCTGGCGGACGGCATGGTGTCCGGCGCGGCGCACACCACCGCGCACACCATCAAGCCGTCGTTCGAGATCATCAAGACCTCGCCCGGCGTCGGCAGCGTGTCCAGCGCGTTCCTCATGTGCCTCGAGGACCGCGTCCTCGTGTACGCCGACTGCGCGGTCATCCCCGACCCGACCGCGGAGCAGCTGGCGGACATCGCGATCTCGTCGGCGGGCACCGCCCAGCAGTTCGGCATCGAGCCGCGCATCGCGATGCTCTCCTACTCCACCGGCGAGTCCGGCTCGGGCGCGGACGTGGAGAAGGTCCGGACCGCGACCGCGCTGGTCAGGGAGCGTCGGCCGGACCTCTCGGTCGAGGGCCCGATCCAGTACGACGCCGCCGTCGACGCCTCCGTGGCGAAGACCAAGATGCCGGACTCGGCCGTGGCCGGCCGCGCGACGGTGTTCGTGTTCCCCGACCTCAACACCGGCAACAACACCTACAAGGCCGTGCAGCGCTCCGCCGGAGCCGTTGCCATCGGCCCCGTGCTCCAGGGGCTGCGCAAGCCGGTCAACGACCTGTCGCGCGGCGCCCTGGTGCAGGACATCGTCAACACGGTCGCGATCACGGCCATCCAGGCACAGACGGAGGCGACCTCAGCATGAACCAGCCCACCCCGCACCAGCACGGCAGCGTTCTCGTCGTGAACTCCGGCTCGTCGTCGATCAAGTACCAGCTGGTCAACCCGGTGGGCGGTGAGGCGATCGCGTCGGGTCTCGTCGAGCGCATCGGTGAGAGCGAGGGCCTGGTCAAGCACACGTACGCCGGGAACACGACGACGCGCACCGACGCGGTGCCCGATCACGGCGCCGGGCTGCGCGCGGTCCTCGCGCTCTTCGACGAGGTCGGTCCGGACCTGGCCGAGGCGCACGTGGTCGCGGTCGGTCACCGGGTGGTGCAGGGCGGCTCCGTGTTCGGGGCCCCCGTGATCGTCGACGACGACGTCGTGGCGCAGATCGACGCCCTCGCGCCGTTGGCGCCGCTGCACACCCCGCCGAACCTCACGGGCATCCAGGTGGCGCGCGAGCTGCTGCCGGACGTGCCGCACGTGGTCGTCTTCGACACCGCGTTCTTCCGCACGCTGCCCGAGGCGGCGGCCACCTACGCGATCGACCGCGCCGTGGCCAAGGCCCACGACGTGCGCCGCTACGGCTTCCACGGCACGTCGCACCAGTACGTGTCGGGCAAGGTGGCGCGGGTGCTCGGGCGCAAGCTCGAGGACCTCAACCAGATCGTGCTGCATCTGGGCAACGGCGCGTCCGCGTCGGCGGTCCGCGGGGGCGCCGCGGTGGAGACCTCGATGGGCATGACGCCGCTGGAGGGCCTGGTCATGGGCACCCGGTCCGGCGACGTCGACCCCGCGGTGCTCATCCACCTGCAGCGCAACGCGGGCATGTCGGTCGACGACATCGACGACCTGCTCAACCGCCGGTCCGGGCTCAAGGGGCTCGCGGGCGAGAACGACTTCCGCGAGCTGCACAAGCTGGTCGAGGCCGGCGACGAGGACGCGATCCTCGCGCTGGACGTCTACGTGCACCGGCTGCGCAAGTACATCGGCGCCTACCACGCGGTGCTCGGCCGGGTCGACGTCATCGTGTTCACCGCGGGCGTCGGCGAGAACGACGACATCGTCCGCGCGCGCGCGCTCGAGGGGCTCGAGGCCATGGGCATCGCGGTAGACCTGGAGCGCAACGCCGGCCGCAAGAAGGAGCCGACGATCATCTCCCCGGACTGGGCCAGCACCCTGGTGATGGTGGTGCCGACCAACGAGGAGCTGGCCATCGCGCGGCAGGCCGTGGCCACCGTCGAGGCGGCCGGTTACGAGGGCACCAGCGACGAGTCGGACCCCGCACCTGCGGCGGCCGGGCACGCCTGACCGCTACGGCAGGCGCAGCGCCCTGAGCGTCCGCAGCACCTCGGTGTACACGCGGGGCCACGTCTCGGTGCCCAGGTCGAACATCCGGTGCAGCCCGACGCCGGGGCCACCGAGCACCCCGTGCACGCCGTGCTGCACCGCCACGGTCTGCACCCGCGTGGTCGCCCAGAGGCCCTCGCGGCCGTGCCGGCTGCCGATCCCCGACGCCCCGATGCCGCCCTGGGGAGCGGCTACCGAGCCCCAGGTGGCGACGTAGCCCTCGTTGACGTTGACGCTGCCCACCCGGACGCGCGCGGCGAGCGCGGCGCCGCGGCGGGTGTCCGCCGTCCAGATGCTCGCGTTCAGGCCGAGGTCGCTGTCGTTCATGGCGGCGACCGCCTCGTCGTCGGAGGCCACGGTGGACACCGTGACGACCGGACCGAAGGTCTCCTCGCGCACCAGCCGCGCCTCGCTCGGCACGTCGGTGAGGATGGTGGGCTCGTAGAACCACGGACCGACGTCGGAGCGGTGCACCGCGCCGGCCAGCACGGTGGCCCCGTTCCCGACGGCGTCCTCGACGTGCTCGACGACGGTGGCCAGCTGCGCGGCGGACGTGAGCGACCCGATGTCCGAACGGTAGTCCAGCCCCGAGCCGAGGCGCAGCGCCTTGGTGCGCCGGACGAAGGCCGCGGTGAACGCGTCGGCGACGTCCTGGTGCACGTAGATCCGCTCGATGCTCACGCACACCTGGCCGGCGCCGACGAAGCACGCGCGCACGGCGCCCTCGGCAGCGACCTCGACGTCGACGTCGTCGGCCACGTACATCGGGTTCTTGCCGCCCAGCTCCAGGGTGGCCGGCACCAGCCGCTCTCCCGCGTGCGCGGCGACGACCCGGCCCGTGCGCGTGGACCCCGTGAAGCTCACGTGGTCCACGTTCTCCACGACGGCCGCCCCGACGGTCGGCCCGTCACCGACGAGCACCTGGAGCAGACCGTCGGGCAGCCCGGCGACCTCCAGCAGCTCGGCGGCCCACAGTGACGTCAGCGCGGTCTGCGGGTCCGGCCGCAGGAGGACCGCGTTGCCCGCCACCAACGCGGGAAGCACGTCGCCGAGCGTCAGGGTCAGGGGGAAGTTCCAGGGCGCGATGATGCCGACGACGCCGACCGGGTGCCGCAGCACGCGCGTCGTCGTCAGCCCGGGCATGAGGCCTGGGACCCGACGGGGTGCGAGGTAGCGACCGGCGCGCGCGGCGTAGTGCCGGGCCACCAGCGCGATGTCGCAGACCTCCTCGAACGCCGAGACCCGCGCCTTGCCCGACTCCACCTGGATGAGGTCGAGCACGTCGCTCTGCCGCTCGAGCACGAGGTCGTGCACTCGTGAGAGCACGGCGGTCCGCTCGCGCAGGGGCCGAAGAGCCCACAGCCGCTGGGCGGCACGCGCGACCTTGGCGGCGCGCACGACGTCCTCGGGCGTGGACAGCGGGATCGCGGCGATCGGGCCACCGGTGAACGGCGCGTGCGACGTGTACGTGCTCGCGCCGGGCGAGGCGACGACGCGCCGCAGCAGGGGCCGGACGTCGTCCGGCTCCAGCACGTAGGTCGCCAGCGGGTCGGTCTCAGGGTCGTGGAGCTCGATGTGTCCCGGGTCGTGCGCCATACGGGCGAGAGTACGCGCGGCACCGGGAAGGTCCGCCCGCTACACGCCCAACGTCTCGCGCACGTCCGGGTGGAGAAGGGCGACGACGGCAGCGCGCCCCTCGCCGGCCGACTGGGCCGCGAGCGCGGTGGCGGCCATCGTCGCGCACTCCGCGGTGGTGTGGTGCCGCAGCGCGTACCGGACCGCGGGGATGGCACCCACCGACATCGACAGGCTGGTCACCCCGAGCCCGACGAGCACCAGCGCCAGCACCGGGTCCGACGCCGACTCCCCGCACACCCCGACGGGCTTGCGCGCCCGCAGCCCCGCCCGGGCGGTGCTGTCCACCAGGTCGAGCACGGCCGGCTGCCACGGGTCCAGCAGGTCGGCCAGCTCGCCGCGGAGCCGGTCGCTGGCCATCGTGTACTGCGCCAGGTCGTTGGTGCCCACCGAGACGAAGTCCACCTCCGCGAGGATCTCCCGCGCGCGCAGCGCCGCCGCCGGCACCTCGATCATCACGCCGACGATCGAGACCCCCGCGGCCCGTGCCCGGGTGGCGAAGTCGCGCGCCTCGGCGGGCGTCGTGACCATCGGCGCCATCACCCACGGGGTGGTGCCGGTCTCGGCCTGCGCGCGGGCCAGCGCCTCGAGCTGGGTGTCCAGCAGCTCCGGGTGCGACCGCACCAGGCGGTACCCGCGCACGCCCAGCGCCGGGTTCTCCTCGCCCGCCTGCGTGACGAACGGGAGCGGCTTGTCGGCGCCCGCGTCGAGCGTGCGCACGACGACCTTGCCGCCCTCGAACGCCCGCAGGACCCGGCTGTACTCGGCCACCTGCTCGGCCTGGGACGGGGCGGTCGCGCGTCCGAGGTAGAGCACCTCGGTCCGGAACAGCCCGACGCCCTCGGTGGGCACCGCGCTGGCGCGGTCGGCGTCCTTGCCGGTGCCGATGTTGGCCATCAGCTTGACCGCGTGACCGTCGGCGGTGGCCCCGGGTGCCGTGTCGGACTCCAGCGCGACGGCCGCCGCCCGGCGCGCCCGCGACTGCTCCCGGATCTCCGGACCGGGGTCGAGGGTGACGGTCCCGGTGACGGCGTCCACGGCCACCTCGGTGCCGGGCTCGAGGTCCATGATCCCCGTGGTGCGGACGACGCACGGGATGCCCAGCTGCCCGGCGATGATCGCGGTGTGGCCGGTGGGCCCGCCGCGCTCGGTGACGATCGCGAGGACCTGGCGGACGTCGAGCGCCGCGGTGTCGGCCGGTGCCAGGTCCGCCGCGACCACGATGCTCGGCTCGGTCAGCGGCGGGACGCCGGGCTCGTCGAGGCCGAGCAGGACGGCGACGACGCGGTCGCGCACGCTGCGCAGGTCGGTGACCCGCTCGGCGAGCGCCCCGCCGGCGGCGGTGAACATGTCGACGAACCGGGCGATCGCGCGGTCGACGGCTTCGGCGGGGGTCTCCCCCGCGGCCACGCGCTGCTCGGCCTCGGTGCGCAGCGCCGGGTCGGCGGCCATCTGCGCGGTGGCGCCGAGCACGGCCGCGAGCGCGCCGGTCGCGGCTTGCGCGCGGGTCTGGAGGGAGGTCGCGACCTGCTCGAACGCCGGCCCGAGCTGCGCGGGGTCGCCGCCGCCCTGGGGCGGGATCACGGGCGAGGGGTAGGCCTTGGCGATCGGCCCGACGACCAGACCGCGCCCGACCCCCACGCCGACGAGGGTGCGGGGTCCGGCGGCGACGCTCATACCTCGGCGTCCAGGTCCGTGGCCAGGAGGCCGACCAGCGAGTCCAGCACGTCGTCGGCCTGGGGACCGTCGGCGGTCAGGACGACCTGCTCGCCGTGCGCGGCGGACAACGTCATCACCATCAGCATGCTGGCGGCGTCCACGGGCGAGCCGCCCGCCTTCGCGATGGTGACGGGGATGCCCGCGGCGCCGGCGGCCTGCGCGAACAGGGAGGCGGGGCGCGCGTGCAGGCCCTGGGCGGAGGCGATCGCGACGGTGCGTTCGGTCATGGCAGGTCTCCTTGGATCAGCGGTACGAGTAGACGCGGAGTGTCAGGTGCCGGTTCTCAGGCGAGCCCGGCGGGGGCGGTCCGGAACAGGTCCGCGGGGTCGAGCGCAGCGTCAGGTTCCGCGACGACCTGCACGGCGGCGAGGTCGAGGTCGGCGGGTCCGGGGATGGCGCTGCCGGGCAGCCCCACGGCCGCACGGCCCCAGGCGACGGCGGCGCGCAGGCGCTCGAGCGGCTCGCCGTCGGTGGCGAGGAAGCCGGCGAGCGTGCAGTCGCCCGCGCCGACGGTGCTGCGCGGCACGATCGGCGAGCCGCCGGCCCACCAGCTGTGCGTGGCGGTGACGAGCAGCGCACCGTCGGCCCCGAGCGACACCAGAGCGCTGTCGTGGCCGCGGGCGAGCACCGATCGGGCCCCCGCGACGATCTCGCCGACGGTGGTCGGGGAGGCGCCCAGCACGTCGCAGAGCTCGTCGAGGTTCGGCTTGAGCAGCGCGGTGCCGCCCGCACGGACGGTCGCGTCGAGCGCCGGGCCCGAGGCGTCCACCGCGACGGGGATGCCCCGGGCGGCCGCGGCCGCGACGAGCCGCGGGTACAGGTCGGCTCCGGCGCCGCGGGGCACGCTGCCCGCGAGCACGAGCCAGGACCCCGAGGGGCCGGCGGCGTCCAGCTCGCGCTCGACGGCGGCCACCAGCGCGGCTGCCTCGTCGTCGTCGAGCGTAGGACCGGCGGCGTTCACCTTCGTGGTCACGCCGCGCGCGTCGACGACCGCCACGTTGCTGCGGGTGGCGCCGCGCACCGGGACCGCCCGGGCGGGCACGCCGAGCGCACTGAGCAGGTCGACCAGCTCGGCGCCGTCGGCTCCGCCCACCGGCAGGACGGCGCGTGTGGGGATGCCGTGCCGGGCGAGCGCCCGGGAGACGTTGATGCCCTTGCCACCGGCGTGCACGTGCGTGCCGTGCGCGCGGGTGACCTCGCCGACCGCGAGGACGTCGACGTCGAAGGTGCGGTCGAGGCTCGGGTTGGGGGTGACCGTGATGATCAAGGTGTGCTCCGTCGAAGTGGTGGTCCAGGGTGCCGGGGCCCCGGCGCGTCGTGCCCGCGCCGGGGCCGCGGCCGTCAGTCGGTGCTCACGTGTTGACCCGCTGGACGATGTCGTACAGCTCGTCCGCGGTCGTCGCGTCCAGGACGCGGCGGACCTCGTCCTCGTCGGCGAAGATCACCGCGATCTTGCCGAGGATCCCCAGGTGCTCATCGTTGACGCCGGCGATCCCGACGACGACCCGCACCGGGTTGCCGGCCCAGTCGATCGGCTCGTCGTAGCGGATCAGGCACAGGGCCGACCGGACGATCGCGTCCTTGGCGGCGTTGGTGCCGTGCGGGATGGCCAGGTAGTTGCCCATGTAGGTGGACACCGACCGCTCCCGCTCCGCCATGGCCTCGACGTACTGCGCCGTGACCGCGCCGGAGGACGCGAGAAGCTCGCCCGCCTCCCGGATCGCCTCGTCGCGGGCGGTCGCCCGCCCCGAGGCGACGACGAGGTCCCGGGTCAGGATGTCGCTCACGACGCTCCGTCCCCGGCTGTCTCCCCGGCTGCGCCTGCTTTGGCCTCCTGCACGACGCTGTCGTACACCGGGCTGTTCATGAAGTTGTCCACCGAGACGTGCCGCGAGTTCGGCGCCTGCTTGCGTGCGCGGTCGGTCAGCTCGCGCTGGCTGATCACCAGGTCGACGTCGTCCTGGAGGTTGGCGACGGCCTTGTTGACCACCGTGACGCCCTCCACGCCGGCCTTGCGCAGCTTGTCGCGCAGGACGCTGGCGCCCATCGCGCTCGACCCCATACCTGCGTCGCACGCGAACACGATCGACCGGATCGGTCGGACCGCCGTGGCCGTCGCCGTGCCGTGGCCCGACAGTGCGGCCTCTGCAGCCTCCGCGGTGCGCTCCTCGACGACCAGCGCGCTCAGTGCCGCGCTGCTCTTGCCCTTGTTCGCCTCGGTCTGCGCGATCGCGGCACTGAGGTCGCCGGTCTCGCCCGCCGCGAGGTCACGCTTGCGGGTGGCCCGCAGGATGACGGCCGCGATGAGGAACGACACGGTCGCGGAGAGCACCACCGACAGGATCACGCCGGGGAAGCTGCCTCGGGCCGTCTGCGCGAAGACCGCGAAGATGCTGCCCGGCGCCGCAGGCCCGACCAGCCCGCTGCCCATCACGACGTTCGTCCCGATGCCCGTCATGCCACCCGCGATCGCCGCGATGATGAGCGTCGGCTTCATGAGCACGAACGGGAAGTACACCTCGTGGATGCCACCGAAGAACTGCACGATGATCGCGCCGGGAGCCGTCGAGCGCGCCGCACCGACTCCGAGGAGCGTGTAGGCGAGCAGGATGCCCAGGCCCGGGCCGGGGTTGGCCTCGACGAGGAACAGCAGCGACTTGCCCTGCTCGGCGACCTGCGCCGCGCCCAGGGGCACGAGCACGCCGTTGCCGATCGCGTTGTTGAGGAACAGCACCTTCGCCGGCTCCACGATCACGCTCATGAACGGCAGGATGTGGTTGTCGGCCATCAGCTGGACGATGTCGCCGAGCCAGGTGCTGATCTGCGTGACGATGGGCGCGACGCCGTAGAACGCGGCGACGGACAGTGCCCCGCCGAGGATGCCGGCCGAGAACATGTTCACGAGCATCTCGAACCCGGGTCTGATCTTGCCGTCCCAGATCGAGTCGATCTTCTTCATGAGCCACGCCGACAGCGGGCCCAGGATCATGGCGCCGAGGAACATCGGCACCGTGCTGCCGACGATGATGCCGACCGTCGCGATGGACGCGACGACCCCACCGCGCTCGCCGTAGACCATCCGGCCGCCCGCGTTCGCGATGAGCAGCGGGAGCAGGAAGGTCACCATCGGGCCGACGAGCCCGAGGTACTGGTGGAACGTCGTGCCGTCCTCCGCCAGCATGAGCTGCGTCGCCGCGCCCGACCAGGCGCCCGGCAGGTCGGCGTTGCCGAACCCGCCGAGCACGCCGTTCGGCAGCCAGCCGACGGCGATGAACAGTGCCGTGATCAGGCCCCATGCCAGGAACGCCGGCAGGTTGGGCATGATCATGCCGGTCAGGAAGGCACCGAACCTCTGGATGTGGACCTGGGCGTTCTTACCCCGGGACACGGGTGGAGCACCTGCTGTTGTGGTGGCCATGTGCGGCTCACTCCGCTCTTGATCGTCGTTGATCGGATGGAACGGTCGCGATCGTCAGGGTTCGATCGTGACCTTGATGCCCGTGCCCCCACGGACGATGTCGATGCCCTCGACGACCTGGTCGAGCGGCAGGAGGTGTGTGATGAGGTCGGAGACCGGGACGCGACCGTCCGCGATCATGGCGAGCGCCTGGCGGTTGTGCTCGGGGCTCGAGCCGTTGGCACCCATGAGCATCAGCTCCTTGTAGTGCACGACGTTCGAGTCGAGGGTGATCGTCGGCTTGTCCTTGGGCAGGCCGCCGAACAGGCTGAACCGACCGCGCGGCGCCAGCATCTGGAGCGCCTGCTCCTGGGCCGCGCCGGAGGCCGCCGCCGTGATGACGACGCTGACGCCCTTGCCGCCGGTGAGCTCGAGGACCGCTGCCACCGGGTCGACCTCGCCCGCGCAGATCGCCGCGTCGGGCTTGACGACCTCGGCCGCGAGGTCGAGACGCTCCCGGCTCAGCTCCACGAGGTAGACCGTCTCGGCGCCGCGTGCCCGGGCGAGGCGCACGTGCAGGCAGCCGATCGGGCCGGCGCCGACCACGACGACGGTGTCGCCGTCGTGCACGTCGATGAGCTCCTGGGCGTTGATCGCGCACGCGAACGGCTCGGCGACGGAGGCCTCGGCGTAGCTGACGCCGTCGGGGATCCGGTTGAGCCCGTCCACCTTGAGCACGGCGGGCGGCACGATCATGAACGGCGCGAACCCGCCGTCGAAGTCGTAGCCCATCGAGACCTGGTTCGGGCAGATGGTCTCCAGTCCGCCGGTGCAGAAGTCGCACTCGCCGCACGGGATCGCCGCGATGACCTGGACGCGGTCGCCCGGCGCCCAGCCGGTCACGCCCTCGCCGACCTCGACGATCTCGCCGGCGATCTCGTGGCCCATGACGCGCGGGGGCCGGATGCGCTGGTGGCCCGAGGTGGAGATCTTCACGTCGGTGCCGCACATCGAGCAGGCGCGCACGCGGAGCTTGACCTCGCCGGCGCCGGTGGTCGGCTCGGGGGCGTCCTCGAGCCGGGTGTCGCCGGGGGCGTAGAAGCGGAAGACCTTCATCGTTCTCCTTCGATCGGTGCTGTGCTGTGCAGTGCAGAGGTACGTCGGTCAGGCCCGGACCACGCGTGGTCCGGCGGACTCGATCTCGTCGGCGAGCTCGGCGTTGATGCCCGTGTCGGTCACGAGCGTGTCGACGGCCGACAGCGGCGCGACGATGGCGAGGTCGGAGCGGCCGACCTTGGTGTGGTCGGCGAGGACGACCGTGCGACGGCCGGCAGCGACGAGCGCGCGCTTCACGGCGGCCTCCGCCAGGTCGGGGGTGGTCAGCCCGTTCTCGACGGTCAGCCCGTTGGTGCCGAGGAAGGTGGTGTCCACGCGCACGTCGGCGAGCGCCCGCTCGGCCCACGTGCCGACCGCGGCGAGGGTGCGGCCGCGGATGGTGCCGCCGATGACGTGCAGGGTGATGTTCGGCCGGGTGGCCAGCACGATCGCGACCGGCAGCGCGTGCGTGACGACGGTCAGCTCGCGGTCCTGCGGCAGCATCTCGGCCAGCCGGACGGTCGTGGTGCCGGCGTCGAGGATGATCGCGCCGCCGTCGGGCAGCTCGTCGAGCGCCGCCTTGGCGATCCGCTCCTTCTCCCCCGCGAGCATGCGCTCCCGGTCGGCGATCCCCGGCTCGAAGCCGAGCCGCTCGACGGGGATGGCCCCGCCGTGCACGCGGCGCACCAGACCGAGCCGCTCGAGGGCGCTCAGGTCGCGGCGGACGGTCTCGGGGGTGACGTCGAGCTCGGCGGCCAGGTGGGCGACATCGACGCGGCCGTCGGCGCGCGCCCGGAGAAGGATCTGCTGGTGCCGCTCCTGTGCGTACATGCCCCGCCCTCTCCGTCCGTGCCCGGCACGGCCGACGTCGACGTCGGGTGCCGGCAGACGTCGTCGGTGACGCCTGCCGAGATGCAGCATGCAGCAGTCGACCGAAGGACGTCAAGCAGACTCGGACTCAAGCAGGGCGAAACAAACATCGAGTCTTTGCATATAGCAGCGCGAAACGCAGATCGTCTAGGACTTCCGGCGGGCCATCACGAGACACGGGCCTGTTCGGACATCCGTGCCGGCGGGCGGCGCAGAGGTCGAACAGGCCCGTGGGGGCGATCGGTGGGGCGCCGTCAGTGCGGCTGGTACGGGCTCACGACCACCTCGACGCGCTGGAACTCCTTGAGGTCCGAGTACCCGGTGGTGGCCATCGCCCGGCGGAGCGCGCCGATGAGGTTCAGCGTGCCGTCCGCCGTGTGCCCCGGCCCGAAGAGGATCTGCTCGAGCGAGCCCGCGGTGCCCACCTCGACGCGCTCCCCGCGGGGCAGCTGCGGGTGGTGCGCCTCGGGTCCCCAGTGCCAGCCGCGACCGGGCGCCTCGGTGGCGCGGGCCAGCGCGGCGCCGAGCATGACCGCGTCCGCACCGCACGCGACGGCCTTGACCAGGTCACCCGAGCGACCGACACCGCCGTCGGCGATCACGTGCACGTACCGGCCGCCGGACTCGTCGAGGTAGTCGCGCCGGGCTGCGGCGACGTCCGCGACGGCCGACGCCATCGGCGCGTGGATGCCCAGCGACAGCCGGGTGGTGTGCGCGGCACCCCCGCCGAAGCCGACGAGCACGCCCGCCGCTCCCGTGCGCATGAGGTGCAGCGCGGCCGTGTAGGTCGAGGCGCCGCCGACGATGACCGGGACGTCCAGCTCGTAGATGAACCGCTTGAGGTTGAGCGGCTCGGCGCGGCCGGACACGTGCTCGGCCGACACGGTGGTGCCCCGGATGAGGAAGAGGTCGACGCCGGCGTCGACGACGGTGCGCCAGAACTCGTTGGTGCGCTGCGGGGACAGGGCGCCGGCCACGGTGACTCCAGCTGCCCGGATCTCCTTGAGCCGCGCGGTGATGAGCTCCGCCTGGATCGGGGCCGCATAGATCTCCTGCATGCGGGCGGTCGCGCGGGCACTGTCGAAGGTGGCGATCTCCGCGAGCAGGGGCGCCGGGTCCTCGTAGCGCGTCCACAGACCCTCGAGGTCGAGCACACCGAGCCCACCGGCCCGACCGAGCGCGACCGCGGTGGCCGGGCTCATCACCGAGTCCATCGGCGCCGCGATGATCGGCAGGTCGAAGTGGTAGGCGTCGATCTGCCAGCCGACCGAGACCTCCTCGGGGTCCCGGGTCCGCCGCGACGGGACGACCGCGATGTCGTCGAAGGAGTAGGCCCGGCGTCCGCGCTTTCCGCGGCCGATCTCGATCTCGTTGCTCACCGGGCCAGGCTACCGGGGCACGGGACCTGTCCCCTGCCTCGCGGCACGCGGGCCGCCTCCGCGGCAATGTCGTAGGTCGGTGCGAGTCTGGCTCTGCACGCACCAGGCAGGACGAGAGCGGGACACGATGAGCTGGACGGACGGGCCACTGCTCGGCTTCGACACCGAGACCACGGGTGTCGACGTCGACACCGACCGCATCGTCACCGCCGCCCTCGTCCGCCGCGACGCCTCCGGCACCCACGTCCGCAGCTGGCTGATCAACCCGGGCGTCGAGATCCCCGAGGCCGCCGCCGCCATCCACGGGGTCAGCACGCAGCACGCACGCCAGCACGGCCGACCGCCGCGGGAGGCGCTCGAGGAGATCGCGGCCGACCTGGCCGAGGCCTTCCGGGGCGGCGTCCCGGTCGTGGCGTACAACGCCGCGTTCGACCTGTGCCTGCTCGACGCGGAGCTGCGGCGCCACCGGCTGAAGACGCTGCCCGACCGCCTGTGCAGCGACGCGCGGCCGGTCATCGACCCGCTCGTGCTCGACCGCGCGGAGGACCAGCTCCGGCGCGGGAAGCGCAAGCTGGTCGACCTCTGCGGCTTCTACCAGGTGGTCGAGTCCGGCGCGCTGCACACCGCCGACGTGGACGTCGTCGCGACGCTCGACGTGCTCGAGCGGATCGTCGGACGCTTCCCGCACCTGGCCACGCTCGACCTCGACACCCTGCACGAGTACCAGTCCACGGCACACCAGGCGTGGGCCGAGGGGTTCAACGCGTGGCGCGCCGAGCAGGGACTGGACGGGCCCGGCGCCTCGCACGTCTGGCCCACGCGCGAGCCAGTGGGCACGCTCTGGTGAGACGCGCGTCATATCGCGGCTGAGTTACCGACAGCAGTGGAGGGCGGGTCTGACCGATTCGATCCGGACGTTGGGGATGGCAATATCTCATCCATGAGTTAGCGTCTTCCCATGACCACGACGACCACCCCGGTCCCGACGAGCACGGGCGCCCTCCCGATCATCGAGGACCAGCTCGCGCACGTCGGCTCCCTCGTCCGCTCGGCCCGCCAGCACCGCGGCCTCACGCAGACCCAGCTCGCGGAGCGCCTGGCCACGAGCCAGTCCGCGATCCACCGCATCGAGCAGGGCGCGCAGAACGTCAGCCTCGAGATGCTCACGCGCATCGGCGCCGCCCTCGACTCCCCCATCGTCACGCTCGGCGGCCCGCAGCGCACCCACCTGCGCGTGCACGGCGGCCAGACCCTGAGTGGCCGGATCGACGTCAACACCAGCAAGAACGGGGCCGTCGCACTCCTGTGCGCGTCGCTGCTCAACCGCGGCACCACCCGCCTGCGGAACGTCGCGCGGATCGTCGAGGTGGACCGGATCGTCGAGGTCCTGCGCTCGATCGGCGTCCGCGCCACCTGGTCCACGGACGGCCGCGACCTGGAGATCGTCGTCCCCGAGCACCTCCAGCTCGAGGCGATCGACGTGGACGCCGCCCGGCGCACGCGGTCGATCATCATGTTCCTCGGCCCGCTGCTCGGCCTCGAGGACGAGTTCCGGCTGCCCTACGCGGGCGGCTGCGACCTGGGCACCCGGACGGTCGAGCCGCACCTGATCGGCCTGCGCCCCTTCGGCCTGGACGTCACGGCGACCGCCGGCGACTACCACGGGCTGGTGACCCGCGGCGGTGCGCGGGACCTCGCGGTCGTCCTGACCGAGCGCGGGGACACCGTCACCGAGAACGTCATCATGGCCGCCGCCCGGCGCGAGGGCGTGACGACCATCCGCAACGCCAGCTCCAACTACATGGTCCAGGACCTGTGCTTCTACCTGGAGCTCCTCGGGGTGCGGATCGACGGCATCGGCACCACGACCCTGCGCGTGCACGGCCTGGCGGACATCGACGCCGACGTGGAGTACGCGGTCTCGGAGGACCCGGTCGAGGCGATGAGCCTGCTCACCGCCGGCATCGTCACCGGCTCGGAGATCACGGTCGGCCGCGTGCCCATCGAGTTCATGGAGATCGAGCTGGCGACGCTGGCCGAGATGGGCCTGCGGTTCACGCTCTCCGACGAGTACGCCGCCGCCAACGGTCGGACCCGCCTGGTCGACGTGACTGTGCACCCCAGCGACCTGCGCGCGCCGATCGACAAGATCCACCCGATGCCGTTCCCCGGCCTCAACATCGACAACCTGCCGTTCTTCGCGGCGATCGCGGCGTGCGCCGAGGGTTCCACCCTGATCCACGACTGGGTCTACGAGGGCCGCGCCATCCACCTGACCGACCTGACCCGCCTGGGCGCGGACGTCCGCCTGCTCGACGCCCACCGGCTCCAGGTCACCGGCCCGACCCACTGGTCCGGCGCCGAGGTCTCCTGCCCGCCCGCACTGCGTCCCGCGGTCGTCATCCTGCTCGCCATGCTCGCCGCCAAGGGCACCTCGGTGCTGCGCGACGTCGACATCATCGCCCGCGGGTACGAGCAGCTCCAGGACCGCCTGGTGCAGCTGGGCGCGCAGATCGAGACGTTCCGCGACTAGCCCTCGGGCGTGGCGGGGCCGGCCAGGTGCGTCCGGAGGTCCGCCATCGTGCGCCCGAACGCCGCCTCCAGGTCGACGCCGTACGCGTCCGCCAACGACATGACCGACCACAGGCAGTCCGCGAGCTCGTGCGCGAGCGCCTCGTCGAGGTCGGCGCGCGGCCGCACCCCCGCCTTGCCCTGCACCAGCTTGGCCAGATCACCGACGTCGCCGAGGAACCCGAGCATCAGCTCCTCGGTGCTCCAGCTGCGTCCGAACCTCTCGGCCTCACGCGTGGCGTAGGCCGCTCGGACCGCACGCGCCTGCGTCTGCATCTCCCCGAAGTCCACCGGCCCAGTATCGAGGGACAACACCCGCCCGCGGGCAGCTACGCCGTCAGGACGATCGGCCCGTCGTCGGTGATCGCCACGGTGTGCTCGCTGTGCGCGGTGCGCGCGCCCGTGGCACTCCGGAGGGTCCAGCCGTCGCGGTCGGTGACGAGCGTGGCGGTGTCGGCCATGACCCACGGCTCGATGGCGAGGAGCAGGCCGGGACGCAGGACGTACCCGCGGCCAGGCCGGCCGGCGTTCGGGAGGTGCGGGTCCTGGTGCATGGTCGAACCGACGCCGTGCCCGCCGAGGTCGGTGTTCACGGGGTATCCCGCCGCGGTGAGCACCGTGCCGATCGCGTGCGAGAGGTCTCCGATCCTGGCGCCGGGGACGGCTGCCGCGATGCCGACCTCGAGCGCCCGACGCGTGGTCTCGATCATGCGGAGGTCCACGGGGTCGACCGCGTCACCGACGACGAAGCTGATCGCCGAGTCGGTGACGATGCCGTCGAGCGCCGCGGCGAGGTCGAGGGTGAGCAGGTCACCGTCGCGCAGGGCGTAGTCGTGCGGGAGCCCGTGCAGCACGGCGTCGTTCACCGAGGTGCAGATGACATGCCCGAAGGGGCCGCTCCCGAACGAGGGCGCATAGTCGACGTAGCTGGACACCGCGCCGGCGTCGGCGATCAGCTGCGCCACCCAGGCGTCGATCTCGAGCAGGTTGGTGCCGACCGTGACGCGCTCCCGCATCTGCCGCAGGACGCCGCCCACGAAGGCCCCGCTGGCGCGGGCTCGCGGCAGCTCCGCGGGGCTGTAGAGCTCGATCATGAGAACCGCCTTCTCAGGGAGTCGAATAGGTATACCGGTAATCATATCCCGGTATTACTATCGGAGTCATGGTCCGACTCCCCCTGTCCCCCGCCGAGGTCCAGCGCGGAGAACGCCTCGGCGCGCTCCTGCGCCAGGCGCGCGCCGACCGCTCCATGGTCGAGGTGGCGCTGACGGCGGGCATCTCCCCCGAGACGCTGCGCAAGATCGAGACCGGGCGCATCCCCACCCCGTCGTTCTCGACGATCGCCGCGATCGCAACCGCGCTGGGGATCTCGCTCGACGAGGTGTGGGCCGCGATCCGGGACGACGCCGAACCGCGCCGGCTGGTCGCGTCCTAGCGACGCACCTGCGGGACGACCCCCCGGGTCAGCGACCCGTGTAGTTGGGTGCCTCGACCGTCATCTGGATGTCGTGCGGGTGGGACTCCTTGAGCCCGGCCGCCGTGATCCGGATGAACTGCCCACGGTCCTGGAGCTGCGGGATGGTGTGCGCACCGACGTAGAACATCGACTGGTGCAGGCCGCCGATCAGCTGGTGCGCCACGGCGGACAGAGGTCCGCGGTACGGCACCTGGCCCTCGATGCCCTCGGGGACGATCTTCTCGTCGGAGGACACGTCGGCCTGGAAGTACCGGTCCTTGGAGTAGGAGATGCGGCCGCGGGACGCCATCGCGCCGAGCGAGCCCATCCCGCGGTAGTGCTTGAACTGCTTGCCGTTGACGAACACGAGCTCGCCCGGCGACTCGTCGCAGCCGGCCAGCAGCGAGCCGAGCATCACGGTGTCCGCACCCGCGACCAGCGCCTTGGCGATGTCCCCGGAGTACTGGAGGCCGCCGTCGCCGATGACCGGGACCCCGGCGGGCTTGCACGCGCGGGCGGCGTCGTAGATGGCGGTGACCTGCGGGACGCCGACGCCGGCGACGACGCGGGTGGTGCAGATGGAGCCCGGTCCGACGCCCACCTTGACGGCGTCGACACCCGCGTCGACCAGCGCCTGGGCGCCCGGGGTCGTCGCGACGTTGCCGCCGATGACCTGGACGTGGCGGGTGGAGGGGTCGGACTTGAGCTTGCGCACCATGTCGAGCATGAGCCGCGCGTGCCCGTTGGCGGTGTCGACGACGAGCGCGTCCACCCCGGCCTCGACCAGCGCGGTCGCCCGCTCCCACGCGTCCCCGAAGAACCCGATGGCGGCACCGACGACCAGCCGACCCTCGCCGTCCTTGGTCGCGTCCGGGTACTGCTCGGACTTCACGAAGTCCTTGACGGTGATCAGTCCGCGCAGGATTCCCGCGTCGTCCACCAGGGGGAGCTTCTCGATCTTGTGCTTGGCCAGCAGCGCGGCCGCGTCGTCGCGCGCGATGCCGACGGACGCCGTGACCAGCGGCATCGGCGTCATCACCTCACGCACGCGGCGCGTCTCGAACTCCTGGGCGGGAACGAAGCGCAGGTCACGGTTGGTGATGATGCCGAGCAGCCGGCCGACCTCGTCGATGACCGGCAGCCCGGACACGCGGTAGATGCCGCAGAGGTGGTCCAGCTCCGCGAGGGTCGCGTCCGGACCCACCGTCACGGGGTCGGTGATCATGCCGGACTCGGAGCGCTTCACCAGGTCCACCTGGTGGGCCTGGTCCTCGATCGACAGGTTGCGGTGCAGGATGCCGATGCCGCCCTGGCGCGCCATGGCGATGGCCATGCGCGACTCCGTGACGGTGTCCATGGCGGCCGACAGCAGCGGCACGCGCACGGTGATCTCGCGCGTCAGGCGCGAGGACGTGTCCACCTCGCTCGGGATGACGTCCGTCTCCCCCGGCAGGAGGAGCACGTCGTCGTAGGTGAGCCCGATGCGGGCGAACGGGTCGGCAGGCGAGTGCTCCGTCATCCGGCAAGGATACGCGGGCGGACGCGTGCTGAGGGCAGGCCCTACTGGATCAGACCCCGCCGCAACCCGATGGCGACCGCCTGGGCGCGGTCGTTGGCGCCGAGCTTGCGGAACAGGCGACGCGCATGGGTCTTCACGGTGTCCTCGGACAGGTACAGCTCGGCGCCGATCTGCGCGTTCGAGCGACCGTGGCTCATGCCCGTGAGCACCTCGATCTCGCGCTTGGTGAGCGGCACGCCGGGGATCGCGCCCGTGGTCGGCACGCCGACCGGCGGACCGTTGGCGTCGGGAGCGCCCAGCGCGGGCACACCGGCGGCGGGCGTGCGCAGGTCGCCGGCGCGGAAGCTGCCCTGGCTGGGCACGTCGACGGGCTGCGACCGCGGGGCCGTCTGGGCCGGGAGGACCGGGCTGGCCAGCACGTGCGCCGCCACGGCGGACAGCTCGGCGCGGCCGACGTCCGGGGCGAGGAAGCCCCGCGCACCGAGCGCGAGCGCACGGTCGAGCGCCACGGTGTCGTCCGGCAGCGCGAGCAGCACGATGGCCGCGGCCGGCGCGACCGCGCGCAGCCGCCGGATGGCCTCGATCGCCCCAGGGGCGGCCAGGTGCGCGTCGAGCAGGACGACCGTCGGAGGCATGCGCCGGGCCAGGCTCAGCAGCTCGTCGACCGACGACGCCGCCCGGACCGGGCCGAGCGCGGGCACGCCGATGGAGGTCACGACGAGCCGCTCTCGAACGACCGCCGAGCCGTGACAGACCACGACTCCCGCCATGTTGGTTCCCCTCTCGGCCCCGAGTGGGGCACCTGAGTTCTATCGGCTGATGGCCTCGTCGAAGTTAGCCGCACCGTCGATCGACCCGGCCGCAGGCGGGGCTTCGTCCGCCCCTGCGCCGCCTGCGTGGAATGTCTCCCCCAGTCGGCCGTGCCGTCAGGGCTCGCCGCCCGATGTCGCGACCGCCAGCAGCTCGTGGAGCAGGCCCGTGAACGTCCGCGCCCGGTGCACGGACCGGCCCAGCGGCATGGAGTCCGCGGCGCCGTCCGGCACCATCACGAACTGCGACAGGTCCGGGTGCTCCCGCGCGAGCCGCTCGACCACCTCGAGATCGGCGTCCGACCGCTGCCCGATGGTCACCACGGCCCGCGCCCGGGTCATGGCCGTGAGCTCGACCGCGTGGTGCGGACCCACCGGACCTCCGACGATGCGTGCGTCGACACCGTGTGCCGCGAGCGCCCCCGCCAGGGCGTGCGCGACCAGCGGCCGCGCCTCCCGGGGCGCGACGAGCACGAGGACGACGGGCCGACGCGCTCCCGTCGGCGGCACCGCGTGCTCCCGCAGGGCGGCGAGGGCGCCGGCATGCACCGCGGCGACCGCGTCGACGCCGGGCGGGTCCACGACCGTGCGGCGAGCGAGGGCCGCCAGGACCGGCTCCACCAGCCCCGTCCACCAGAGCGCGACGTCGGCACCCTCGATCGCGAGCAGCCGCGTGCACCGGTCGACGTCACCGGCGAGGGCTGCGTCGACGACCGCGGTCGGGGTGGTCGGCACGCCGTCGTGGGTGTGCGCGGGAGTTCCGGCGGTCACGTCGGTCGCCAGGGCGATCCGGGCCGACTCCGCGGGCGCCACACCGTCCAGCGTGAGCCGCCGCATGACCAGCAGCCGCTCGACGTCGACGGCCGAGTAGCGCCTGTGCGCCCCGGCGGAGTGCTCCGACGGCCCGAGCCCGTACCGGCGGTCCCAGGTGCGCAGCGTCGCGGGTGCCACGCCGAGCCGCCGCGCGACAGCGGCGACGGCGAGCGCCGGGGTCGGTGGTGCCACCGGCCCCGTCGGTTCGTCGTCCTCGCGCGTCACCATGGCGCGATTCTGCCAGGCCGGCGCGATTCGGCCTCATCGGGCGCGTCGACCCGCGACACGCCGACCAGGGCCTTCATGCACAATCGCGCCACCGAATCAATGTGCGAACGGGTCTTGAACAACTTCTGGCGCGGTTGTAACGTCCTCTCCAACGCGTTGCCCCGGTGGACACCCTCCGGTTCCCGTGTTCACGACTTCCCGGCGCACCCGCCCACGTGGCGGATGGCGGCGGATCGACAGAGGAGGAACTCATGGCCGAGATCTCGCGCCTTCCCGGACCGGTGATGGACCTGTGGGAGTGGCAGTTCGACGGAGCGTGCCGGGATGAGGACCAGGACCTCTTCTTCCACCCGGAGGGTGAGCGCGGCTCGGCCCGTCGGCGTCGGGCCGAGGCGGCCAAGGCGATCTGCGCCACGTGCCCCGTGATCAAGGCGTGCCTCGAGCAGTCGCTGGCCGTCCGCGAGCCGTACGGCGTGTGGGGCGGCCTCTCCGAGGACGAGCGCTCCGCCGTCCTCGCGCAGCGGGGTCGCGCCAGCCGCGTCGGCTGAGACGCCGCCCACCGGAGCCCCTCCCCTCGTCGGCACGATCGAGGGAGGGGCTCCGGTCTGTCCGGCCCCGGACGCGCGAAGGCCCCCCACGGCAGCTGCCGTGGGGGGCCTTCGCGAGTGAGCGGGGCGCGTGGCGCCCCTCAGCTCACTTGACGACGATCGCGAGGATGTCGCGCGCGGAGAGGATGAGGTACTCCTCGCCGTCGTACTTGACCTCGGTGCCGCCGTACTTGGAGTAGATCACCTTGTCGCCGACGGCGACGTCGAGCGGGATCCGGTTGCCGTTGTCGTCGACACGGCCGGGTCCGACCGCCTGGACCTCGCCCTCCTGGGGCTTCTCCTTGGCACTGTCCGGGATGACGAGACCGAAAGAGGTCGTCGCCTCTGCCTCGAGCGTCTTGACGACGATCCGGTCCTCGAGGGGCTTGATGGAGACCGACACAGCGGACCTCCCCTTCGCATGTGAGTAGTTCTCTGAGGTACGTGCGCGCTCTCGGACACGTCGTCGCGGGTGCCGTGGCCTGGAGCGCTGCTGGCACACTCACCGGGAGAGTGCCAGCCACTCACTCTAGGAACCGGTTAGCACTCGGTCAAGGCGAGTGCCAACGAACCGTCCTGGCGAGTCTGTGCGTGCGAGGATCGCCGCATGGATCGCGAGGGCATCGCCCAGCTGCTGAGCCCGGCGGGCTGGGCGCTGCTGTCCGCTCTGCCGCCGTACGACGAGAGCCGCACGCTGGCCCTGTCGGAGCGGATGCGCGACGAGGGAATCGACCCCGCGCTCGTCGCCGCCGCGCTCACCCAGTCGCGCCTGCGCGCGAAGGCCACCGCGAAGTTCGGCACGTTCGCGGACGGGATGCTCTTCACCGCCGCCGGCCTCGAGCAGGCGACCCGCCTCACGGTCGCGGCCCACCACGCGCGCCGGTTCCGTGACGCCGGCAGCACGCTGGTCGCCGATCTCACCACGGGGATCGGCGCCGACGCCATGGCGTTCGCGGGGATCGGGCTGCGGGTGCTGGCCATCGACGTCGACGAGGCCACCGCGGCGATCGCCACCGTGAACCTGCGGCACTTCCCCGACGCCGAGGTGCGGCACGGCGACGGGCTCGCGCTCGACCTCGAGGCCGAAGGCGTCGACGGCGTGTACGCCGACCCCGCCCGCCGGACCTCGTCAGGCAGCCGCGTCTTCGACCCCTCCGCCTACGAGCCGTCCCTGGACGCGGTGCTCGCGGTGCGCGCGCGGGTGCCCGCCCTCGGCCTCAAGCTCGGCCCCGGCATCCCGCACACCGCCCTGCCCGACGACGCGCAGGCACAGTGGGTCTCGGTCGACGGCGACGTGGTCGAGGTCGGCCTCTGGTTCGGCCCGCTGGCGCCGGAGGGTCCCGGCCGGTCCGCCCTGGTCCTGCGCGCCGGCGAGGCCCACGTGGTGCGCGCCACCAGCGAGGAACGACCCTCCGTGGGACCGGTCGGCGGCTACCTCTACGAGCCCGATGGCGCCGTGATCCGTGCCGGCCTGGTCGGCGAGGTCGCGCACCAGGTGCGCGGACACCTGGTGGACGCCACGATCGCGTACGTGACCTCCGACGCTCTCGTCCCGTTGCCCAGCGCCACCGCGTACCGCGTGCTCGACACCATGCCGTTCGGTCTCAAGCGGCTCCGCACCTACCTGCGGGGGCGTGACGTGGGGAAGCTGACCATCAAGAAGCGCGGGACCGCCGTCGTGCCGGAGCAGCTCCGCCGGCAGCTGGACCTGCGCGGCAGCGCGACCGGGACGATCATCCTCACGCGCGTCGCGGGCAGCCAGCAGGTGCTCGTGGTGGAGCCCGTCTGATGGCCACGCCGGTGCGGGTGCCGTTCGCGCACTCCGAGCGGTCGAGCGTCGGGATCGAGTGGGAGGTCGCCCTCGTCGACGCGGACTCCGGCGACCTGCGCCAGGCCGCGGAGGCGATCCTGGCGGCCGTCCGGCCCGCCGACGGCTCCGAGCACCCCCTCATCACGCAGGAGCTGCTGCTCAACACCGTCGAGATCCGCTCGGGCAAGTGCCGCACGATCGCCGAGGCGACGGCCGACCTCCAGCGCGCGCTCGACGAGGTGGAGGCGGCCGCGTCCCCGCTGCGCATCGAGCTCATGGGTGGCGCCACGCACCCGTTCGCCCGCTGGGCGCAGCAGAAGGTCACCGACAAGCAGCGGTACGCCACCCTCATCGACCGGACGCAGTGGTGGGGCCGGCAGATGCTCATCTACGGGGTGCACGTGCACGTCGGCATCGAGGACCGGGACAAGGTGCTGCCCATCTCCCGGGCGATGCTCAGCGTCTTCGCGCACATCCTGTCGCTGTCGGCGTCGTCACCGTTCTGGGGTGGCAAGGACACCGGCTACGCGTCCAACCGCGCCCTGCTCTTCCAGCAGCTGCCCACCGCGGGCCTGCCGTTCGCCTTCGAGGAGTGGTCGCAGCTCGAGCAGTACGTCGGCGACATGCTGCACACCGGCGTGATCGACCAGTTCGACGAGATCCGGTGGGACATCCGGCCCGCGCCGCGGTTCGGCACCCTGGAGATGCGGATCGCCGACGGCGCCTCCAACCTGCTCGAGGTGGCGGCGATCTCCGCCCTGACGCACTGCTTCGTCGAGCACTTCTCGTCGATGCTGGACCGCGGCGAGCCCCTGCCGATGCTGCCGCCGTGGTTCGCGCAGGAGAACAAGTGGCGCTCCGCGCGGTACGGCATGGACGCGATCATCATCACGAACGCCGCCGGTGACGAGGAGCTGGTCACGGAGTCGATCGGTCGCTGGCTCGTCGAGCTGGCCCCCGTCGCCGAGCGGCTCGGGTGCGCCGCCGAGCTCGAGCAGGTGCGCGTGATCCTGCGCCGCGGGGCGTCGTACCAGCGGCAGCGCGCCGTCGCCCGGCGTCACGCGGGCGAGCTCGACGCCGTCGTGCGCTCCCTCGTCGCGGAGCTGCAGGCCGGCCGGCCGCTCTAGTCCGGAACCCGGCGTGGCCCACTACTTGTCATTGCCTACTACTAGGTAATAGCGTGTCGGTCATGGACGAGCCCCGCGACCCACAGCTGCTCAAGGGAGTGCTCCCGATGCTCGTGCTCGCGCTCCTGACCGAGCGCGAGTCCTACGGGTACGAGCTGGTCACCCGCCTGCACGACGGCGGCCTCGACGACCTCAGCGCCGGGACGGTGTACCCGGTGCTCAACCGCCTCGAGCGCGACGGGCAGATCTCGTCACGCCTCGTCGCGTCCACCGCGGGACCGGCCCGCAAGTACTACCTCCCCACCGGCACCGGTGCGGAGCAGCTCTGGAGCACGGCCCGCGCCTGGCGACAGCTCGCCATCACGGTCGACCACCTGCTCACCCGGGCCACCACGAAGGAGTCCTCATGACCACGCTGCGCGACACCCTGATCCGTGAGCGCTACCTGACGCGGTTCAGCTGGGCGATGCAGGACTTCCCGAAGTACAAGCGGGTGGTCCGTGAGCTCCGCACCGAGCTGACCGCGGCGTCCGCCGAGGTCGGCATGCGGCAGGCGGTGGCGGACCTGGGCCACCCCCGCGTGCTCGCGGAGAGCTACCTGAGCGGGCTCGGCCGACCGGTGCCGCGCTGGACCACCGGAGCCGTGTGGGGAGGACTGGCCGTCGGCGCGGTCGTCTACCTCGCCATGGCCTACACGTTCGGCACTCTCGACACGCTCGAGCAGCTGGGCGGCGGGACGGTCGAGCGGGAGTTCCTCGGCGCCACGGTCGTCTACACCCACGACGACGGCGGCATCTCGACGAGCTTCACGCTGACGTGGCAGGCGCTGGTGTTCTACGCCGCCGTGTTCACGGTGCCGTTCCTGCTCGGCGCCCGCGTGTGGCGGGCGTGGGGCACTCGCAGCGCGCAGGGGTCCGTCCGCCTGACCGTCGCCTAGCGCGCGCCGGTGACGACGAGCTCGTCGGCCATGCCCGCGGCGTAGTGGTGCGGCAGGTTGCAGACGACCTCGTACCGTCCGGCCGGGAGGTCGAGCGTGACCCACCCCACCGCCCCGGAGGGCAGACCGTCGCCGGCGCCCTCGGCACACGGTGCCGACGCCTCGCCCAGGCTGCCGGTCTCGTCCACGGAACCGTCGGCGCCCTGCGGCCGCTCACCGACGGACGCGCCGGGGGCCAGCGGGAGCACCACGAGCTCGTGCGTCCGCAGCCCCAGGTTCCGGGCGACCAGAGTCACCGACCCCTCGGGCACCGACGCGGGCATCACCCGCAGCACGGCGCTGCTGCGGTGCATCCGGCGCAGCATGCGGCCGTCGCCGAGCATGACCGCGACGGTCGCTCCCGGGTCGAGGGTCGGGGTGCACGTCGAGCGGACGACGCCCGCCCCGCGACCGTGCATCATGCCGGGACCGGCCTGCTGCTGGTTCACCGTCACGCAGCCCGTCAGCACCGCCGCCGAGGCCACCGCCACCAGGACTCGTCCACCTCGCACGACACCCACCGCCTCCGCACCGGCGCCGCGCGGCGCGCGACCCCTCCCCCTCATGGCACGCCGGAGCCTCCCGAGCCGACAGGGCAGAAGGTCCTCAGACCAGCACCCGGGTGAGCGGCATCGAGGAGTCGACGGGCAGGTCCAGCGACGACGGCGGCAGCCCGCGACGCAGCACGGCCGAGCCGAGCGCGGCGATCATGGCGCCGTTGTCGGTGCAGTAGCGGATGGGTGGGATGCGCAGCTCGATGCCGGCCTCGGCGCAGCGCTTCGCGGCCATGTCCCGCAGCTGGGAGTTGGCGGAGAAGCCGCCGCCGACCACCAGGGTGTCCACGCCGTGGGCCCGGCACGCGGCTATCGTCTTGGCGGTCAGCACGTCGGCCACAGCCTCGGCGAACGACGCGGCCACGTCCGGGAGCGGAACCTCCAGGCCGGCGTCCTGCCGGGCCTCCACCCACCGCGCGACGGCCGTCTTGAGCCCGGAGAACGAGAAGTCGGCGGCGTGCGCGGCCTGGTCCTTGGCGGCGGTCAGGCCCCGCGGGAAGCGGATGGCGGTCGGGTCCCCCTCGCGGGCGAGCCGGTCGATGTGCGGGCCGCCCGGGTACGGCAGTCCGAGCAGGCGGCCCACCTTGTCGAACGCCTCCCCCGCCGCGTCGTCCAGCGTCGAACCGAGCTCGGTGACGTTGACGGTGTCGTCGATCAGCAGCAGCGACGAGTGCCCGCCCGAGACGACCAGCGCCATCACCCGCTCGGGGAACGCGCCGTCCACGAGCTCGTCCACGACCGCGTGCCCGATCACGTGGTTGACCCCGTACAGGGGCTTGTCCAGCGCGAGCGCGAGCGCCTTGGCGGCGGAGGCGCCCACGGTGAGGGGTCCGACGAGGCCGGGCCCGGCGGTGACCGCGATGGCGTCGACCGCGCCGAGCGAGACATCGGCCGTGGCCAGCGCCCGCTCGATGGTCGGCACCATGGCCTCGAGGTGGGCGCGCGAGGCGATCTCCGGGATGATCCCGCCGAACCGGGCGTGCTCGTCCACCGAGCTGGCGACGGCGTCCACCAGCAGGTCGTAGCCGCGTACGAGGGCCACGCCGGTCTCGTCGCAGGACGTCTCGATCCCGAGCACGAGGGGGTCAGCCATGGGCACCAGGATAGGTGGCCGCGACGGTGTGACGACCGCCACCTCGCTGCCCGGAACAACCATGGATAGTTGACGCTTCAACGAGACATGACCACTGACGCCACAGTCCTGGACGGCCTCGACTTTCCCACCTCCGGCCTGGCGGTCGGCGACGACGTCGCGGACCTCCTGTTCCGCGAGGCCCGCACGGCCGCCGCGTTCACCCCCGACGAGGTCAGCGACGAGCAGATCGCCGCGGTGTACGACCTGGTCAAGTGGGGCCCCACCGCCCTCAACACGGTCCCCCTGCGCCTGCTCGTGGTCCGCACCCCGGACGCCCGCCGGCGCCTCGCGGCGCACATGAACGAGGGCAACCGCGACCGGGTGCTCGAGGCCCCCGTCACGCTCGTCCTCGCCGCCGACACCGGCTTCCACGCGCACATCCCGACGCTCGCGCCGCACATGGCCGCCCTCGCCGACGCGCTCGAGGGCCAGCCTGAGCAGCGCGAGTCGATGGCCCGCATGAACGCGCTCATCCAGGCCGGCTACCTGATCGTCGGCCTGCGCGCCGCGGGCCTGGCCGCCGGCCCCATGGGTGGCATGGACGCCCAGGGCATCGACGCCGACTTCTTCGCGGAGAACGGCTGGAAGTCGCTCCTCGTCGTCAACGTCGGGCACGTCGAGGGTGCCGGTACGCACTACCCGCGCGCCAAGCGCCTGAGCTACGCGCAGGCGTCGCTCTCCGTCTGACCGACCGGGCTCAGGAGGCCGCGATCCCCCCGGGGGTCGCGGCCTTCCCCGTCTCCACCGGGCGTGCGGGGTCGTTCGACCACTGCGACCACGAGCCCGGGTACAGCGCCGCCTCGACGCCGATCGAGGCGAGCGCGGCGACCTCGTGCGCGGCGGTCACCCCGGACCCGCAGTACACAGCGACCGGTCCATCCACCCCCGCGAACCGCGCGCGCAGCTCCTCGTCGGGCAGGAACGTCCCGTCGGCGCCGACGTTGGCGGCGGTCGGCACCGAGATCGCCCCCGGGATGTGCCCCGCACGCGGGTCGACCGGCTCGACGTCACCGGCGTACCGCTCGGCCGCGCGCGCGTCGAGCAGGGAGCCGGTCCAGGCCGCGGCCTCGTCGGCGTCGATCGTCGCCAGCGCACCGGGGACCAGCACGACGTCCCCCGGCTCCGCGGTCACCGACCCGGCCTCGAGGGCGAACCCCGCCGCGGTCCACGCGGCGAGCCCGCCGTCCAGCAGTCGCACGTCCCTGAGGCCGGCCCAGCGCAGCAGCCACCAGACGCGGGCCGCCGACATCCCGCCGGCGGCGTCGTAGGCCACGACCGCACGGTCGCCGGAGACGCCCCAGCGGCGTGCGTCGACCTCGAGCCGGGCGAGGTCGGGCAGCGGGTGCCGACCGTCCCGCGGGGTCGGCGGCGCGGCCAGCTCGGTGTCCAGGTCCACGAAGACCGCGCCCGGCAGGTGCCCCGCCAGATACTGCTCGTGCCCGTCGGTCTGCCCCAGCGCCCAGCGCACGTCCAGCAGCACCGGGGGCTCGTCGCCCGCGAGCGCCGCCGCCAGGCCCTCGGCGTCCACGATGACCGCGTCCCTGGTCATGCAGGTCCCCCCTCGTCGTGGCGCAGCGCCAGGCGCATCGTCCACGCGTCGATGTTGCCCGGTTGGTAGTAGGCCCGGCGCATCCCGAGCTTCTCGAAGCCCACGCTCTCGTACAGGTGGATGGCGGGGTCGTTGTCCACGCGCACCTCGAGGAGCACCACCGCGGCACCCAGCGTGCGGGCGCGGTCCAGCAGGTTCTCCAGCATCCGTCGGCCGAGCCCGCGCCCCTGGAACCGTCCGTCGGTGCCGATGGTCATCACCTGCGCGTCGAACCCGTCGAACCACAGCCCTGCGTACCCGACCAGCTCGCCGTCGACGACCGCCCCCACGTACCACCGCCCGGGTCCCCCGATCTCGGAGGCCAGGCTCTCGGGCGACCAGGCGGCCGCCTCGAACAGCTCGACCTCCATGCGCATCAGGGCCGGCAGGTCCGCCGGGCGCAGGGGGCGGACGACGACCTCGACCGGCTGCCCGGTCATCCCAGCACGCGCTTGCGGGCCGCCTGCGGGACGGCGTCCGGGCGGCGCAGGTACAGCGGCTCGGTGCCGAGCACCTGACCGGCCGCGGTCCGCGCCAGCGCCAGTCGCGCGAGGTCGGCGGGGTCGGGGTCGAGGACGTCGGTCGTACCAGCGCTGAGCACCTCGGCGTACAGGAGCGCTCCGCGCCCGATCGCCACGGCGCCCGCGGTGCGCGGGTCGGCAGCGACGTCGGCGGGTGCCGCGACCTCCGGGCCGGCGAGCACGTCGATCACGCCCGGCTCGACCAGCCGGTACAACGCCCAGTAGACCTCGCGGCGGCGGGCGTCGGTGGCCACGAGCACGTCCGTGCCGGGCGGCAGGGCGCGGGACGCCCGGAGCGCCACCGCGTCGAGGCTCGGGACGCCGTGCACCGGGATGCCGAGCGCGAGCGCGAGGGTGCGGGCCGTGACGAGGCCCACCCGGAGACCCGTGAACGGGGCGGGACCGGTGCCGACGACCACCGCGGTGAGCTCGCTCCGGTCCACGCCGGCCTCGGCCAGGACGTCGGCGATCATCGGTGTCAGCAGCTCGGCGTGGTGCCGCTGCTGCGCGTCGGAGCGGGCGGCGAGGACCACCCCGGCGTCGTCGGTCAGGGCCACCGCGACGGCGGCGGAGGTGTCGAGGGCGAGGACGGGCACGGCGCTCAGCCTGCCACCGGGTCGGCGTCGGGCAGCGCGACGTCCGCCCAGCGTTCACCCACGGCGCGCACGGTGACCACACGCTCGCCCGCGGCGGCGTCGTCGAGGTCGTCGTCGGTCAGCGCACCGCCGCGAGGGCGAGCCAGGACGACCTCGAGGCGGTCCTGCGCGAGCGACTCCACCCAGCCCTCGCCCCACTCGACCACGGTCACGGCCTCCTCCAGGCTCGCGTCGAGGTCGAGGGCGTCCACCTCGTCGAGCGAGCCGAGCCGGTACGCGTCGACGTGCACGAGCGTCGGACCGGTGGAGCCGTCCTCGCGCGGGACCGGCGGGTGCTCGCGGGCGATGATGAATGTCGGCGACGCCACCTGCCCGCGCACGTGCAGCCCGGCCCCGATCCCCTGCGTGAGCGTCGTCTTGCCCGCGCCGAGGTCGCCGGTGAGCACGACGAGGTCCCCCGCCCGCAGCACGCCCGCGAGCGCGCGGCCGTACGCGCGGGTGGCATCGGCGTCGGGCAGCCGGACCGTGACGGCGCTCATGCCGGGACCTCGCTGTCGACGTGCACCCGCGGGACCCGCGCTCCCACCCGGGTGACGATCTCGTACGAGATGGTCCCCGCGGCGCGCGCCCAGTCCTCCGCGGTCGGCCCGCCGTCGTGCCCGGTGCCGAAGAGCTCGACCCGGTCGCCGGCCTGCTCCGTGGCTCCCGGGCCGAGGTCGAGCACCACCTGGTCCATGCACACCCGGCCGGCCACCCCGAGCGTGCGACCGCCCACCCGCACCGGTCCACCGGGGCGCTCCTGCGTGCCCGACGCGTGCCGCGGGATGCCGTCGGCATACCCGAGGGGCACCAGGCCGAGCACGGTGTCCTGCGGGGTCTCGTACTGGTGCGCGTACGAGACGCCCTGGCCGGCGGGGACGCGCTTGACGTTCGCCAGCTCGGCCTCCAGCGTCATCGCGGGCACGAGCCCGAAGTCGTCCGGGCCGCCGAGCTGCGGCACCGGCGACAGCCCGTAGACCGCGATGCCCGGCCGCACCAGGTCGTAGTGGGCGGCCGGCGTGGTGAGCGTGGCCGCCGAGTTGGCCAGGTGCCGGACCTCGAGGGTCACGCCGGCGCGCTCGACCGTCTCGAGGGTCTCCGCGAACACCTCGGCCTGGAGCTTGACGGTCGGGTGCTCGGGCTCGTCGGCGAACGCGAAGTGGCTCCACAACCCGACCACCTGGACCGCGCCCTCCGCTCGCAGGCGCAGGACCTCGGGGAGCAGCTCCGCCAGGTCGCCCGGCGTCAGCCCGTTCCGACCCAGGCCGGTGTCGACCTTGAGGTGGGCGCGCGCGGTCCGGCCCGAGGCCCGCGCGGCGGCAACCAGCTCGGCCAGGGCCCACGGCGCGGAGACCGAGACGTCGATGTCCGCCTCGACGGCCTCGCGCAGGGGAGCACCGGGTGCGTACAGCCACGTGAGCACCCGGGCGTCCGCGATCCCCGCGCGCCGCAGGGCGAGGGCCTCGTCCACCTGCGCGGCGCCGAGCCAGGTGGCACCCCCGGCCAGGGCGGCCGTGGCCGTCGGCACGAGGCCGTGCCCGTAGCCGTCAGCCTTCACGACGGCCATCACCTGGGCGGTCGGTGCGTGGGCGGCCAGTGACCGGACGTTGGCGCGGACGGCCGCGAGGTCGACGACAGCGCGTGCGGGATAGCTCACGGCGCCCAGTCTCGCACCGTCCGTCAGGTGGGACGGACGATCACGTCGGCACGCCCGGCAGTCGCCGCGACGAGCCGGGCGTTGCGCTCGTCGGGACCGTGCGACCACGCCCGGGCGGCGTCCGGCGACTTGCCGAACGCCTCGTGCCGCGCCACCAGCCGGTCCAGCCGCAGCCCGTCGTCGGGCGCGAGGAACCACGTCTCGTCGAGCAGGTCCGCCACCGGAGCGAACCCGTGGTCGGCGAGCAGCAGGTAGTTGCCCTCCACCACCACCAGCCGGACCTCCGGCGGGACCGCGATGGCGCCCGCGACGGGGTTGCGCAGGTCACGGCGGTACTCGGGCGCGTAGACCGTCCGGGCCGGGTCCCGCAGGCGGGCCAGCAGCGCGACGAAGCCGTCCGCGTCGAACGTGTCCGGCGCTCCCTTGCGGTCCGCGCGGCCGATCCGCTCGAGCTCGGTCTGCGCGAGGTGGAACCCGTCCATGGGCACGGCGACCGCGGTGGGCCCGACCGCGGTGACCACCTGGGCGGCCACGGTCGACTTCCCGGCGCCCGGCGCTCCCACGATGCCGAGGAGGCGACGCGGCCCGCTCGCGAGCAGGACGTCCACGCGGGCCCGCAGCTCGGGGGTGAGCGTCATCCGGCGAGGACCTCCGCGATCGTGCCCGGCAGGGCGTCCGCCACCGCCAGCGCGCTGATCGGGCCGCCGGGGTTGGCGCGGTGCGCGGCGCGTCCGTGCACGAGCGCGGCCGTCGCGGCGAGCGCGGCCGCGAGCGAGGGGTCGTCGTGCACGTCCTCCACCCGGCCGGCGAGCAAGGCCCCGAGCACGCCGGCCAGCACGTCCCCCGCCCCCGCGGTCGAGAGCCAGGCCGGTGCGTCCGCCTGCGCGTACGCCGCCCCCTGCGCCCCCGCGACGACGGTCACCGGCCCCTTCAGCAGGACCGTCGCGCCCGTCAGCTCGTGGGCGCGGCGTGCCCAGCGCAGCGGCTCCGCCTCGATCGCGGCCCGGTCAACCTGCTCGCCCCGCTGGGTCAGCACGCGAGCCAGCTCCCCCGCGTGGGGCGTGAGCACCGCGTGGGGCCCGACGTGCGGCGGCAACAGCTCCAGGGCACCGGCGTCGACCACCGCAGCCTCGCCGCGCTCCAGCACGTGCTCGAACGCGTACTCGATCCGCCGGCGCTGCCCGGCGTCGTCCGGCGAGACCCCCGGCCCGAACACCCACGCCTGCACCCGCCCGTGGCCGACGACCACCTCCGGGTGCGCCGCGACGACGGCGTCACCGGCGTCGCCCAGGTACCGCACCATGCCGAGGCCCGTGCGGACGGCCGCACCCGTGGTGAGCACGGCGGCGCCCTGGTAGGCCCGCGAGCCGGCCACGACCCCGAGGACCCCCCGGGTGTACTTGTGCGCGTCCGGAGCCGGCACGGGCCAGAGGTCGGCGACGTCGGACGGGTCGAGCCGGACCACCTCGGGGGCTCCGGCAGGCTCGAGGCCGAGGTCGACCAGCACCACCCGCCCCGCCGCCCGGGCGCCCGGGGGCAGCAGCAGGCAGGGCTTCGCGGCGCCGAACGTCACCGTGAGGTCGGCGTCGAGCACGACGCCGTCGCGGCGCCCGTCGTCGACCCCCAGGCCCGACGGCAGGTCCACCGCGACGACGTACGGTCGGCCGAGCGCGACGATCGCCTCGACGAGCGCGCCGGCAACCCCGCGGAGTCCGGAACCCTCGGCCCCGATGCCGAGCAGGCCGTCGATCACGGCGTCGGCGTCGGCCGCGAGCGCCGCGACCTCGTCGACCGGCTCCGCGAGGTGCACCGCACGGCCGCCGGCTCGCAGCAGCGCCGCCAGCCCCGCCTCGTGGGCGCGCGCCGCGGTCAGCACCGCACGGACGTCGACGCCGCGGCGGGCCAGCAGCGCGCCGGCGTACAGGGCGTCGCCCCCGTTGTTGCCCGGTCCGACGAGCACGACCACCCGCGCACCGGCCACGCCGCCCCGGCGCTCCCGCAGCGCGGCGGCCGTGTGCGCGTGCAGGGCGAACGCGGCGCGCTCCATCAACGGGACGCCCGCAGCCAGCAGGGGTTGCTCAGCAGCGCGCACCTGCGCGGAGGTCCAGGTCTGCAGCACGACTCTCATCCTGGTGGGTCGGTGGGTCGGCTGTCTGTTCGGATCGATTCGACCGGAGCGGGCGCACGCCGCCGGATCCGCAGGTAACGTGCCCGGCATGCGCTTCGGACTCTTCATCCCTCAGGGCTGGCGGCAGGACCTCACCGGCATCGACCCCCGCGACCACTGGCAGACCATGAGCGGCCTGGCCAAGCACGCCGACGAGGGCACCGCCTACGACTCGATCTGGGTCTACGACCACTTCCACGCGGTGCCGGAGCCGAACGGCGAGGCCACCCACGAGGCCTGGAGCCTCATCAACGCGTTCGCCGCCTCGACCAGCCGCGTCCGGCTGGGCCAGATGTGCACCTGCATGGCGTACCGCAACCCGGCCTACCTGGCCAAGGTGGCGACGACCGCGGACATCATCTCGGGCGGCCGCGTCGAGATGGGCATCGGCGCCGGCTGGTACGAGCACGAGTGGCTCGCGTACGGCTACGGCTTCCCGTCCGCCGGCACCCGGATCGCGATGCTCGACGAGGGCGTGCAGATCTTCAAGCAGATGTGGACCAACGGCACCGCGACGCTGGACGGCACGCACTACCAGGTCGACGGCGCCCAGCTGTCGCCGCTGCCCCTCCAGGTGGACGGACCGCCGCTGTGGATCGCGGGAGGCGGCGAGAAGAAGACGCTGCGCATCGCCGCCGAGCACGCGCAGTACACCAACTTCGCCGGCGCTCCCGAGGCCTTCGCGCACAAGTCGGAGATCCTGCGCGGCCACTGCGAGGCCATCGGCAGGCCGTTCGAGGAGATCACCAGGTCCGCCAACTACAACGTGGTCATCGGGTCCACGCAGGCCGAGGTCGACGACCGCATCGCGTGGGTCGAGGAGCACCTCAGCAACACCGTCCCCGCCAAGGCGGCCGAGGTCGCGGAGGACTTCCGCAACGGCCCGCTGGTGGGGACCCCCGAGCAGATCGTCGAGAAGCTCCAGGCCCTCCAGGCGCTCGGCATGACCTACGCGATCACGTACTTCGCGGAGGCCGCCTACGACCGCTCGGGCATCGAGCTGTTCGAGAACGAGGTCGTCCCCGCGCTGCGCTGAGACGTCAGTCGCGCTCGGCGACCACCACGGCGGACGCGATGCCGGCGTCGTGGGAGATGGACAGGTGGAACCGGTCCACGCCGAGCGCGGCCGCCGCGGCGGCCACCGTGCCGACCACCTCCACCACCGGCTGCGCCCCGGAGATCCGGCGCACGGTCGCGTCCTGCCAGCTCATCCCGGCGGGAGCGCCCAGCGCCTTGGCGATCGCCTCCTTGGCCGCGAACCGCGCAGCCAGGGAGGTCTCCGGCATCTGCCGCTCCTCGGGCGTGAACAGCCGGTCGCGCAGCGCGGGCACCCGGTGCAGGGTGTCGACGAACCGCGCGACGTCGACGACGTCGATCCCGACGCCGATGATCACGCTGGGCTCATGCGGGCATCACTCGACCGTGACGGACTTCGCGAGGTTGCGCGGCTGGTCCACGTCGAGCCCCTTGGCGGTGGCCAGCTCGCACGCGAAGATCTGGAGCGGCACCACGGCGAGCAGGGGCGCCAGCAGGGTGGGCGACTGCGGGACGTAGAACACCTCGTCCGCGTACGGCAGCACGTCCGTGTCGCCGTCCTCGGCGATCACCAGCGTGCGCGCGCCACGGGCGCGGATCTCCTGGATGTTGGAGACCACCTTGGAGTGCAGCGAGTCGCGGCCGCGGGGCGAGGGCACGATGACGAACACCGGCTGCCCCTCCTCGATCAGCGCGATCGGGCCGTGCTTGAGCTCCCCGGCGGCGAACCCCTCGGCGTGGATGTAGGCGAGCTCCTTGAGCTTGAGCGCACCCTCCATCGCCACCGGGAACCCGACGTGCCGGCCCAGGAACAGCACGGAGGTGGTGTCCACCATCGACCGCGCCGTCTGCCGCACCCGGTCCGCGCGGTCCAGCACCTGCTGGATCTTGTCGGGCATGGCCCGCAGCTCGGTGAGGATCTCCGCCACCTCGTCGGCGTACTTGTTGCCGCGCAGCTGCGCGAGGTACAGCCCCAGCAGGTACGCGGCGGTGATCTGGGCCAGGAACGCCTTGGTGGACGCCACCGCGATCTCCGGGCCGGCGTGCGTGTAGAGGACCGCGTCCGCCTCGCGCGGGATGGTCGACCCGTGCGTGTTCACCAGCGCCAGCACCTTGGCGCCCTGCTCGCGCGCGTGCCGCACGGCCATGAGCGTGTCCATGGTCTCCCCGGACTGCGACACGGCGACCACCAGCGTCCGCTCGTTGACCACGGGGTCGCGGTACCGGAACTCGTGCGCCAGCTCCACCTCGACGGGGATCCGGCACCAGTGCTCGATCGCGTACTTGGCCACGTGGCCGGCGTAGGCGGCGGTGCCGCAGGCGACGACGACGATCTTGTCGACCGACCGCAGCACGGACTCGTCGATCCGGACCTCGTCGAGCACCAGGCGCCCGCGGGCGTCGGTGCGGCCCAGCAGGGTGTCCGCGACGGCGTGCGGCTGGTCGTGGATCTCCTTGTCCATGAACGACGCGAAGCCACCCTTCTCGGCGGCGGCGGCGTCCCAGTCGACGGTGTACCGGCGTGCCTGCGCCGGCAGCCCGTCGAACCCGGTGACCGAGACGGAGTCGGGGGTGATGGTCACCACCTGGTCCTGCCCCAGCTCGAGGGCCTCGCGCGTGTGCGAGATGAACGCCGCGACATCGGAGCCGAGGAAGTTCTCGCCCTCGCCGATGCCGACCACCAGCGGGGAGTCGTGCCGGGCGCCCACCACGACGTCCGGCGCGTCCTCGTGCACGGCCAGCAGGGTGAACGTGCCGTGCAGCGAGCGGGCGACCTCGGTCATCGCCGCGGTGAGGTCGCCGGTGGCCTCATAGGCGCGCGCGATGAGCTGCGCGGCGACCTCGGTGTCGGTCTCCGAGAGGAACTCGACGCCCTCGGCCACCAGACCCGCCTTGAGGGAGGCGAAGTTCTCCACGATGCCGTTGTGGATCACGGCGAGCTTGCCGGCCACGTGCGGGTGCGCGTTCACGTCGGTCGGGCCGCCGTGCGTCGCCCACCGCGTGTGCCCGATGGCCGCGGTCGAGACCGGGAGCGGTCGCAGGTCGAGCTCCTCGACGAGGTTGGCCAGCTTGCCCGCCTTCTTCGCGGTCGCGAGCTTGCCGTCGGGGCTGACGAGCGCGACGCCCGCGGAGTCGTACCCGCGGTACTCGAGCCGCCGCAGGCCCTCCAGCACGACGTCCAGCGGATGATCGCTGGCTACCTGGCTACCGACGTAACCGACGATTCCACACATGGCGGGGAGTCTACCGGGGCGCCCGACCGTCTCCCGGTGCGCCTCCTGTCCGCCGCTCAGGCACAATCGTCACCGTGCCACCGTCGCTGACCCCGGCCACGCCCTACGTCGACCTGGACCGCGACGCCTGGACGCGGCTCTCCGCGTCCACCCCGCTGCCCCTGACCGACGCGGACGTGGAGCGCCTCGCCGGCCTCGGCGACCCGATCGACCTGGCCGAGGTCGACGCCATCTACCGGCCGATCTCCCGCCTGCTGGACCTGCACATCGAGGCCACCCGCGGTCTGCACGCGGCGTCGAGCACGTTCTTGCGCGAGGACGTCGGCGGGACCCCGTTCGTCATCGGCGTGGCCGGCTCCGTCGCGGTCGGCAAGTCCACCACCGCCCGCCTGCTGCGCGAGCTCCTCGCCCGCTGGCCCGCGACGCCCCGCGTCCAGCTGATCACCACCGACGGCTTCCTCTACCCGAACGCCGAGCTGGAGCGCCGCGGGCTGATGGACCGCAAGGGCTTCCCGGAGTCGTACGACCGCCGCGCCCTGCTGCGCTTCGTGTCCAAGGTGAAGGCCGGACGCCCCGAGGTCCGCGCGCCGGTCTACGACCACCTGACCTACGACATCATCCCGGGCCGCGAGACCGTCGTGAACCGGCCCGACGTGCTCATCGTCGAGGGGCTCAACGTGCTCCAGCCCGCCCGACCGACCGCCGAGGGCACGTCGAACCTCGCGGTCAGCGACTTCTTCGACTTCTCGATCTACGTGGACGCCCGGACCAGCGACGTCCGCCGCTGGTACGTCGACCGGTTCCTGACCCTCCGGGAGACCGCGTTCGCCCGGCCGGAGTCGTACTTCCACCGGTACGCGGCGCTGAGCGACCACGAGGCGGTCGAGCTCGCCGAGGGGATCTGGGGCTCGATCAACGAGCCCAACCTGGTGCAGAACATCCTGCCCACCCGCAGCCGGGCGACCCTCGTGCTTGCGAAGGGGAGCGACCACTCGGTGGAGCGGGTCCGGCTCCGCAAGCTGTAGCTCAGGGACTCGCGGTGGGCGTGCCCGCGGGCGAGATGAGCCGCACCGGGTACTGCTCGCTGTCCGTCTCCTCGAGCGCGTCGAGGGCGGCCGAGACCGCCGGCTGCGGGGATCCGCAGCGGTCCGTGGGCCACACCGGCCGGATGGCCTGACCCAGGGCGTCGACCAGCCACAGGGCCGGCGGGAGGACCGCGGCCGTGCTGCAGGTGCCCCCACGGGGGGCCGACGGACGTCGCAGGGCGGCGACGAGCGGCGCGAGATCACCCTCGCGCCAGCTCGCGGTGAGGGCCACCCACGTGCCGGACGAGTCGTGCAGCGTGCCTCCCGGCGAGCAGACGACCACGCTCGCCGCCTGGAACCCGTCGGGGACGCGTCCGGGCTCGGGGGCGTCGGCGTGCGGGGTGCCGGTCTCGGCTGCCCCACCTGCCGCGACGAGGCCCAGGTCGGCGAGCACGCGCGCGGACAGGCAGTCGGCCGCCGGAGCGACGACGGCGGTCGGGGAGTCGGCCGCGGGCTCGGGCGAGCCGCACGACGCCAGCCCCGCCACGAGGGCCACGGGCAGGGCGAGGCCGACGGCCCACCGCGCACGCACGCCCATCTCGCCCCCCTGCCTGTTCCGCCCATGCCGACGGCCACCCCCGGGGGTGTGGACAGGCACGGGAGCACCGACAGCGACGTCGGCACAGTCAGAGAGTAAGCACAGTCATGGGGGAAATGACCGGGTGAGACCGGATCGTTAGGCGGCGGGGTCGGATCGTGAGCGTCCTGTGACCGGAGGGGCGGTCTCGGTCTCCCGCTCGGTGCTCTCGACGGTCGTCCGGAGCGCCGGGGCCGGCGCGAGCGTGCGAGGTCCGGTGAACTTGCGCAGGATCCAGTCGACGATGACGCCGATCACCAGGCCACCGATCACCCCGACCACCACGGCGACCATCGTGTGGTTGTGCAACCACGCGCCCGCGCCGATGCCGATGAGCGACGAGTAGGCGCCCCACGTCACGGCCGCGATGGCGGTGAGGCCCATGAACCGGCGACGGTTGTACTTCACGGCACCGGCGGTCATGTTGACGGCCACCCGGCCGACCGGGATGTAGCGCGCCGCGATGATGAACGCGGCGCCGCGGTTGGCCAGGGCGTTCTCCGCCCAGTCGACGGCCGCCTGCCCGCGCCGGGTCCGCAGCAGCCGCAGCTCGCGCACCTTGACCTTGGTACCGATCTGGTAGGCGATCTGGTCACCGGTCCACGCGCCGGCAGCCGCGACGAGCATGATGAGCGCCAGGTTGGGCCGGCCCTCCGCCATCGAGACCACCGACAGCGCGATCACGATGGACTCGCTCGGGATCGGGGGGAAGAAGCCGTCGATCGTGGCGAACAGGTAGAGCACGACGAAGATCCACGGGGAACCTACGAGGGCCAGGGCCCACCCCTCCAGCACGTGACATCAGCTCCTGCGTCGTGCACCGTCGGTTGGTCCGTCCGGTGTCGTGCTCCACGGTAAGTCGCGACGACGCCCGGAAGACATAGGGGTGACCCCCGGTTCATCCCTGGTGCAGCCCCTATTCCTCCCGGGGTCGGACCCCGGGTCCCCCCTCAGGCCCTTGTTCAGGCCAGCGGGAAGGAGAGGGCACGGGCGGCCGCCTCGGGGACGGGCTCGGCGGACCAGCGGGCGCCGAACTCGTCGGTCGCCGCGAGCGAGCGCAGCTCCGCACGGTCCAGGTACAGCATCCCGCCCAGGTGGTCGGTCTCGTGCTGGACGATCCGCGCGGACCAGCCCTCGACGACCTCGTCGACCGCGGCGCCGTGCTCGTCGGCACCCGTCAGGTGCACCCGACGCGCACGGGCGACCACCGCCTGGTAGCCGACCACGCTCAGGCAGCCCTCGTAGAACGACACCCGCTCGTCCCCCACCGGCGAGTACCGCGGGTTCACCAGCACACGGAAGGGCAGCGGTGCACGCTCCCGCACCTCGGCGTGCTCCGGCGAGATCGAGCCCGGGTCCTCGAGCACGGCGAGCGCCAGGGGCAGACCGAGCTGCGGCGCGGCGAGCCCGACCCCGGGCGCCGCCCGCATGGTCCGGTGCATCACGTCGACGAGCACCGCGAGCTCCTCGTCCGACAGCTGACCGTCGTACGGCGTCGCCACCGCGCGCAGCGCCGGGTGCCCGGCCTGCACGATCGGCGCCACGCCCTCGGGCGAGCGCGTGCCCGACTCGATGATCCAGAGCGCGACGTCGCGCAGCGCCTGGTCCCACTGGGGCCCCGAGGGCACTAGAGCGCCAGCCGGTGCTGGACGACGTCGGCGAGCTCGTGGGCGACGCGGTCCGCCTCCGACTGCGTGCCCGCCTCGACCATCACGCGCACGAGGTCCTCGGTGCCCGACGACCGCAGCAGCACGCGCCCCGTCCGGCCGAGGCCCTCCTCCGCCGACCGGACCGCGTCGAGCAGCCGCTCGTCGGTGTTCGCCCGGCCCTTGTCCACCCCCGGCACGTTGACCAGCGTCTGCGGGAGGCGACGGACGACGCCCGCCAGGTCGGCGATGGTCGCTCCGGTCGCGGCCACGCGGGCGGCCAGCTGGAGCGCGGTCAGGACGCCGTCGCCGGTGGTCGCGTGCGCCGCCATGATGATGTGCCCGGACTGCTCGCCCCCGAGAGAGTAGCCGCCGGCGCGCATGGCCTCGAGCACGTACCGGTCGCCGACCGCCGTGTCGATCGTGGCGATGCCGGCCTCGGTCATGGCCAGCTTGAGGCCGAGGTTGCTCATCACCGTGGTGACCAGGGTGTTGTCCACCAGGTCACCCCGGTCGCGCATGGCGATCGCGAGGATGCCCATGATCTGGTCGCCGTCCACCAGGTTCCCCGCGGCGTCGACCGCCAGGCACCGGTCCGCGTCGCCGTCGAACGCCACCCCGAGGTCGGCCTCCGAGGCCACGACCGCGGCCTGGAGCTGCTCGGGGTGCGTCGAGCCGCACTTCTCGTTGATGTTGCGGCCGTCGGGCGAGGCGTTGATGACGACGACGTCGGCCCCGGCCGCCCGCAGCGTCGCCGGCCCGACCTCGCTCGCGGCACCGTTCGCGCAGTCGACGGCGATGCGCAGGCCCGTCAGCGGCACGTCGATGGTCCCGACCAGGTGCTCGATGTACTGCTCACCCGCACGGCCTGTGTCGACGCGGATCCGCCCGACGGCGCCGCCGAGCGGCCGCTCCCAGTCCTCGCCCATCCGCGCCTCGATGGCGGCCTCGAGCTCGTCGTCGAGCTTGTGCCCGCCGCGTGCCAGGAACTTGATCCCGTTGTCGGGCATCGGGTTGTGCGACGCCGAGAGCACGACGCCGATGTCGACACCGAGCGCCGCGGTGAGGAAGGCGACCGCGGGCGTCGGCAGCACGCCGACGTTGTTGACGTCCACGCCGGCCGACGCCAGACCGGCGGACACGGCCGCGGCGAGGAACTCCCCCGACGCGCGCGAGTCACGCCCGACGATCGCGCGAGGACGGTGCCCCTCGAACTGGCCCAGCGAGCCCAGCACGTGGGCGGCCGCGACCGAGAGGTCGAGCGCCAGCTCGGCGGTCACGTCCCGGTTGGCGAGCCCGCGCACGCCGTCGGTACCGAACAGTCGGCCCATGGTCAGACTCCTTCGTCCTGGCGGCACGGCGCTGCTGATGCATACCCCGCGCGTCCGCCCTCGCTGATGGTCGCAGACATGCCGATGGCCCCGCTGGTCGAAAGACCGGCGGGGCCATCGGGCCGAAGACGCGTGATCAGCGCTTCGAGTACTGCGGTGCCTTGCGGGCCTTCTTGAGACCGGCCTTCTTGCGCTCCACGACGCGGGCGTCGCGGGTCAGGAAGCCGGCCTTCTTCAGGGCCGGGCGGTTGTGCTCCTCGTCGATCGCGTTCAGCGCACGGGCGATGCCCAGGCGCAGCGCGCCGGCCTGGCCGCTCACGCCACCGCCGGTGATGCGCGCGACGACGTCGAAACGACCCTCGACGTCGACCAGCTTGAACGGGGAGTTCACGAGCTGCTGGTGCACCTTGTTCGGGAAGTAGTCCTCGAGCGTGCGCCCGTTGACCTTCCACTGACCGGTGCCGGGGACCAGGCGCACTCGCGCGATGGCCTCCTTGCGACGGCCGAGCGCGTTCGCCGGTGCCGTGATGCTCTGACCGCGGCCCGTGGGGGCTGCCGTCTCGGAGGTGTAGCTGGTGGGGGTGTCATCGCCCTCGAGGTCGATGTCGACCGTGGTCTCTGCCACTGGTGTCCTCGCGTCCTTGTTCTCTGTACTCAGCCGGCTCACGCCTGCTGAGAGACCTGGGTGATCTCGAAGGGCTTCGGCTGCTGCGCCGCGTGCGGGTGCTCCGCACCGGCGTAGACCTTGAGCTTGGTGAGCTGCTGGCGCGCGAGGGAGCTCTTGGGGAGCATGCCGCGGACAGCCTTCTCGATCGCGCGCTCGGGGTGCTTCTCCAGAAGATCGGAGTAGGCCACGGCGCGCAGGCCACCCGGGTATCCGGAGTGGCGGTACGCGAGCTTGTTCTCGCGCTTGTTGCCGGTCAGTGCCACCTTGGCCGCGTTGATGACGATGACAAAGTCACCGCCGTCGACGTGGGGGGCAAAAGTGGCCTTGTGCTTGCCGCGCAGCAACGTGGCCACATGTGTGGCCAGGCGACCCAGGACGACATCGTTCGCGTCGATGATGTGCCAGGTCCGCTCGACGTCGCCGGGCTTCGGTGTGTACGTGCGCACGGTCGTCAGCCTTCGTTTCGTTGCGAATCTTGTCGCGGCGGGACTCCGCAGGGTGCGGGTCCGCCGATGGAATGCTCCCGTCGGCATCCGGGCGGCGAGCGGGAACGCACCAGCCTTGCCGTTCTGGCTCGGTGCTGAGTGCTGAGAGGCACTGGCAGCCGCCGGAACGGGGACGCACAACGAGTCACCAGGGTAACCGCCGCTGCGCCGGAGGGTCAAAACGCGTCACCCCTCCCGCCCCGCGGTGGCGGGCGGCCCGTGGCGTCGCACCGGCCGCAGCGCCGCAGACGCCGCCTGGACCACCCGCTCGGTCAGGTCGTCCAGCGTCGGCGTGCGCAGCGCCCAGTGCTGCCAGTACAGCGGCACGTCGAGGTGCCGTCCGGCCCGGATCTCCACCAGGGCGCCCGCGGCGATCCGCTCGGCCGCGGCCACCTCCGGCACCATCCCCCACCCGAGCCCGGCCTCGACCAGCCCCACGAACGCCGACTGCGACGGCACGTAGTGCACGCGCGGGGTCACCGTGCGGCGGCCGACGACCGAGGCGACGAAGCGTTCCTGCAGGCCATCCTCCCTGTTGAACGCCAGGAGGGGCGCCGCCGCGAACACCTCCGCACCGAGCCCGTCGGCGAACCAGCGCTCCGCTCGCTCCGGTGCCGCGACGGCGAGGTACCGCATCGCGCCCAGCCGGCGGACCCGGCAGCCCTGCACGGCGCGCGGGTCGGCGGTGACCGCGGCCATCACCGTGCCGTCCCGGAGCAGGTCGGCGGACAGGTCCTGGTCCTCGCGCCGCAGGTCGAGCAGGACGTCGGGGGGCAGGTCGGCGACCGCAGCGGGGAACCACGTGGACATGGAGTCGTCGTTCACGGCCACGGGGAGCCTGCGCGTGGCCGGTCGGGCCCGCGAGCCTCCCGGCGCCGGTACCAGCAGTCCCATCGCGTCACGCCCCAGGAGCTCCACCTGGCCGGCCAGGCGTACGAGCACCTCGCCGTCCTCGGTGGGCCGGCACGGACGCGTGCGCAGCACCAGCACGCGTCCCACCTGCTGCTCGAGCGCCTTGATGCGCTGGCTGACCGCCGACGGGGTCACGTGCAGACGCCGCGCGGCCGCGTCGAAGCTGCCCTCGTGCACCACGGCCGCGAGGGCGCTCAGCTGGTCCGCGTCGAACGCCACATGAGAGATCCTAACGCTTCGCCAGGAACCTGAACTGGTCTTCATGGCATGGGCTGCCTACCGTCGTCCCGTGACCTCCGCCGCCCTCGCGGGCTTCCTCACCGGCTTGTCCCTCATCGTCGCGATCGGCGCGCAGAACGCGTTCGTGCTCCGGCAGGGCATCCGCCGGGAGCACGTGCTGCCCGTCGTGGCGGTGTGCGCGGCCGCCGACGCGCTGTTGATCGCCGCGGGCATCGCCGGCCTGGGAGCCCTCGTGACCTCCCACCCGACCGTCCTGACCGTCACCCGCTACGCCGGCGCGGCGTTCCTGCTCGTGCTCGCCGTCGGCGCCGCCCGCAGAGCGCGCCGCCCGGAGCGTCTGGACCCCGCGACGGAGGGTCCCGCTGCCCTGGGTGCGGTGCTCACGACGTGCCTGGCGCTCACGTTCCTCAACCCGCACGTCTACCTCGACACCGTCGTGCTCCTGGGCTCGCTCGCGCACCAGCACGACCCCGGAGCGTGGGCGTTCGGTGCCGGCGCTGTCGTGGCGAGCGTCGCCTGGTTCACGGCCCTCGGGTTCGGGGCGACCTACCTGCGGCCGGTGTTCGCCCGCCCGCGGGCCTGGCAGGTGCTGGACGTCGCCATCGCGGTGGTGATGGCGACGCTCGCCGTCCTGCTCCTGGTGTGACGGGTCAGAGGACGACGGTCAGCGCACCCGGTCCACCCGGCCGGAGTCCCACACCGGCTCCGGCGTCTCGACCACGTCGCCGTCGGCACCGAACACCAGGAACCGGTCGAACGTCCGCGTGAACCAGCGGTCGTGCGTCACCGCCAGCACGGTCCCCTCGAACGCCGCCAGCCCGGTCTCGAGCGCCTCGGCGGAGTGCAGGTCCAGGTTGTCGGTCGGCTCGTCGAGCAGCAGCAGCGTCGCTCCCCCGAGCTCCAGCAGCAGGATCTGGAGGCGCGCCTGCTGGCCACCCGAGAGCGTCTCGTAGCGCTGCTCGGCCGCGGAGACGAGCTCGTACCGGTCGAGGGCCTTGCTGGCCTGCTCGCGGCCGAGGCCCGCCCGGTGCCCCTCACCGCGGTGCAGGATCTCCAGCAGCGTGCGTCCGACGAGCTCGGGGTGACCGTGGTTCTGCGCGAACCAGCCGGGCCGGACCCGCGGCCCCAGCACGACCTTGCCGGTGTGCTTCACGGGCTCCACCGGGAGGTCGTCCGCGGGCTCGTGCTCGGGGCTCGGGTCGCTCCCGCCGGCGGCGAGCAGCCGCAGGAAGTGGGACTTGCCCGACCCGTTCGACCCGAGGACGGCCACGCGCTCGCCGAACCAGACCTCCAGGTCGAACGGGTGCATCAGTCCGGTGAGCTCCAGGCCCGTCGCGACGACCGCGCGCTTGGCGGTGCGACCGCCGCGCAGCCGGACCTTGACGTTCTGCTCACGCGCCAGCAGCGTCGGCGGGCCGGCCTCCTCGAACTTGCGCAACCGCGTCTGCGCGGCGGAGTACCGCGACGCCAGGCCGTCGTTGAACGCCGCCTTGGTGCGCAGGGTGAGCACGAGGTCCTTGAGCTTGGCGTGCTCCTCCTCCCAGCGCCGCAGCAGCTCCTCGAGGCGCGACCGCCGGTCCTCGCGCGCCTGGTGGTACGACGCGAAGCCGCCGCCGTGCACCCAGACCGCGGCCCCCATGACACCCGGCTCCAGGGTCGCCACCTGCGTGGCCACGCGCGCGAGCATCTCGCGGTCGTGGCTCACGAACAGCACGGTCTTGTTCGACGCCCGCAGCCTGTCCTCGAGCCACCGCTTCGTCGGCACGTCCAGGGCGTTGTCCGGCTCGTCGAGCAGCAGCACCTCGTCGGGACCGCGCAGGAGCGCCTCGAGGACGAGCCGCTTCTGCTCGCCACCGGACAGGGTGCGCACCTCGCGGTGCTGGACCGCGTCGAACGGGATGGACAGGACGGCGTCGGTCACCCGGTCCCAGCCGGCCTCGGACTCGTAGCCACCGACGTCGGCCCAGTCGACCAGCGCCTGGGCGTACCGCATCTGCGCGGGCTCGTCGTCGGTCTCCATGATGGCCAGCTCCGCCGCCGCGAGCTCGACCGCCGCATCCCGGACGGCCGGCGACGCGAGCGAGGCGAGCAGGTCCCGGATCGACCGGTCGTCGTCGATGCGACCGATGTCCTGGCGCATGATCCCCAGGCCGCCGCTGCGTCCGATGGAGCCCGCGTGCGGGGCCTCGTCCCCGGCGACGATCCGCAGCAGGGTGGTCTTTCCGGCGCCGTTGGGGCCGACGAGGGCGACGCGCGCGCCGTCGGCCACCCGGAACGTCACGTCGTCGAGCAGGGGGCGTCCGTCGGGCAGGAAGTACCCGATGCCGCCGATGTCGAGATGGCCCATGACCCCAGTGTCCCTGCCGCTCGCACGGCGGCCCACCTCATTGGGTGTGGCGCGCGACGCACGCCCTCGCTGCCGAGCGGGGGTGCTCGGTCTATCGTCGGAGTCATGAGCGACACCTCCGGCACCAGCCCTGACCCCGAGCTCGACAGCGAGGGCGACACCGACCAGCTCTCCAGCGAGGACACGCTGATGGACCGCGGTGTCGAGGACCTCCTCGACGAGGGCTACACCGTGCCGCTCCGGCCGCGCTCGAACCACTACGGCGAGACACCGTGGGAAGAGGCGCACCGCGAGACGATCGACCAGCGGATCGGTCAGGAGGAGCCCGAGGTGTGGGAGGCCCGACCCACGCCGGAACGGGAGGAGTTCCGCGCGGGGAGGCTGATCGAGGACGACGGAGCCGTCGAGGCGGGTGGCACCGACGGGTTTGCCATCGACGCCGGCATCTCCGGGGGCGCCGCGAGCGCCGAGGAGGCCGCCGTGCACCTCATCGAGGAGGAGTACGTCGACGACCGCCGGTACCGCGACGACATCGAGGACTGAGCCGCAGCGGAGCGCCGGGTCAGTCCGACCGACAAGCTCGAGGACTGACCTGGCTCAGCCGCAGCACCCGCCGCCAACCGGCGCGTGGTGCAGGTCCTCGGCCGCCCGCCGCGCACGCGTGAGCACCGCCCGCGCCGCCAGCTCCTCGTCGGCCGGGTAGCTCACCTCCTCGAGCATGAGCCCGTGCGGGGCGACCACGTGCACCCCCGCCCCGCGCCGCCGGGCCGCGAGCATCTCGGCGGGCCAGCCGGATCCCTCGCGCCCCTCCCCCACGGCCAGGCTGGCGCCCACGAGCGAGCGCACCATCGAGTGGCAGAACGCGTCCGCCTGCACGGTGGCGACGACCAGCCCCGCGTCCGGTCCGTCGACGGGCCGCGACCACGAGAACGCCTCGAGCGTCCGGATCGTCGTCGCCCCGGGCCGCGGCTTGCAGTACGACGCGAAGTCGTGCCGACCGACCATCGGCTTCGCGGCCGCCGCCATCGCGTCGACGTCCAGCGTGCGACGGTGCCACAGCACGTGGGTGCGGGACAGCGGGTCCCGACGGGCCGAGTCGTCGCAGATCCGGTAGGCGTAGCGCCGGCTCAGGGCGGAGAACCGTGCGTCGAAGCCCTCCGCCGCACGGGTCAGCGCGTGCACCACCAGGTCCGGGGGCAGGATCCCGCCGAGCCGGGTGAGCAGCACCTCGTCGACCGGCCGGCGCGACCGTCCGCGGGACTTCTCGATCAGCCCGACCGGGATGTCGACGTGCGCCACCTGACCGCGCGCGTGCACACCGGAGTCCGTCCGTCCCGCCACCGTGACGCGCGGCGGTCCGTCGGTGCGCAGGACCGTGCCCAGCGCGGCCTCGAGAACCCCTTGGACGGTGCGGAGGTCGGGCTGGATCGCCCAGCCGGCGAACCCGGTCCCGTCGTACGCGAGATCCAGCCTCAACCGCACGGTGTGCTGCTCATCGGGTTGGACTAGGGGTTTCACTGCGGGGTCCGGGCGTTCGCTCACGGGCCCACACGGTACTCGGCGCTAGCGTGGGCCCGTGCCCAGCAACCCGTTCACCCTCGCCGTCGACTGCGGCGGTGGAGGCATCAAGGCGTCGGTCCTGGATGCCGCGGGCACGCTGCACGCCCCGGCCGTGCGCGTGCCGACGCCGTACCCGCTGCCCCCGGAGCGCCTCGTGTCCACGATTGCGGACATCGCCGCCGGTCTGCCGGCCGCCGACCGCGTCACCGTGGGGATGCCGGGGATGATCCGGCACGGCGTCGTCGTCGCCACCCCGCACTACGTCACGCGCGCCGGACCGCGCACCGCGGTCGACCCGGACCTGTTCGCGGCCTGGGCCGGCTGCGACATCCGGGCGGCCGTGCAGGAGCGCCTCGGCCTGCCCACGCTCGTCCTGAACGACGCCGAGGTGCACGGCGCCGGCGTCATCTCCGGGACGGGCATCGAGCTGGTCCTCACGCTCGGCACCGGGCTGGGCACAGCCCTGTTCGACGGCGGCGTCCTCGCGCCCCACCTGGAGCTCTCGCACGCGCCCGTCCGGTGGGGCACCACGTACGACGCGTACGTCGGCCAGGTCGAGCGCGCCCGCCTCGGCGACGGGCTCTGGTCCCGCCGGGTGCGACGGGTGGTCGACGGGTTCCGCCCGGTGTTCGTCTGGGACCGGCTCTACCTGGGTGGCGGGAACGCCCGACAGGTCACGCCCGCGACGCTGGCCAGGCTCGGGGACGACGTCGTGGTCGTGCCCAACCAGGCGGGCATCGTCGGCGGCGTCCGGGCGTGGTCGCTGGGCGCCTGACGCCTCACTCCACCGGTGCCATCGCCCGCTCCTCCACCTCGTCCACCGCCTCGAGCAGCACCCGCGTGAACCGCGCCGGGGCGACGAGGTTGACCAGGTGCGTCGCGCGCGGCACCACCACCAGGCGACCGTCCCGGCACGCGGCGACGAACCGGCGCTCCTCGCCACGGAAGTGGTCGAACGCGCCGTTGACCAGCCAGACCGGGGCCTCGATCCGCGCCAGGTCCTCCAGGGGCGTCGCCACCGTCATCTCGCGCAGGACCTCGTTGGTCGCGTCCAGGGCGAACCCGCCGGCCCCGACGTCGCGCGCCCCCTCGGGAGGCAGGGCGAGGTCCACGAGGAGCTGGTTCAGGCGCGCGCCGCGGTCGGGCAGCCGGGCGATGCCGTGCGCCCCGACCGACCACCCCGCCAGGAGCACCCGGTGCGGCCGGGTGGAGCACGACGCCGCCATCAGCCCCGCGACCTGGTCGGGGTGCCGGGCCGCGTGCCGGATCCCCACGTACCCGCCGAGCGACAGCCCGACCACGAACGCCCGTCCCCCGACGCGGTCGATCGCGTCGACGACCGTGTCCACCGCCGCGTCCAGCGTGAACGGCTCCCCGATCCGGGTGCCGTGACCGGGCAGGTCGACCGCGACAGCCCGCCGGCCCACCCGCTCCAGGGCCGCCACCTGCGCGCGCCACATGGTCCGCGACGTCCGCAGCCCGTGCACCAGGACGACCGGCAGGCTCATGCGTCCGACTCTAGGCGGCGCCACGGACGCACGAAGGCCCGGGACCATCTGGTCCCGGGCCTCCTGCGTGCTGCTGTCAGATCACGCCTTGTCGGCGTCGTCCGCGGTCTCGACCGGAGCGTCCTCGACGGGCGCGTCCTCGACGACGGCGTCCTCCACGGGCGCGTCCTCCACGACCGTGTCCTCGACCGGCTTGTCCTCGACCTTGTCGGCCTTCTTCGCCTTCGGCGCAGCCTTGGAGGCGGCCTTGGTGGCCTCCTTCACGACGGCCTGCTTCGGCGAGAGCGGCTCGAGCACGAGCTCGATGACGGCCATCGGGGCGTTGTCGCCCTTGCGGGGGCCGATCTTGGTGATGCGCGTGTAGCCACCCTGACGCTCGGCGACGGCCGGGGCGATCTCGGTGAAGAGCACGTGCACGACGGACTTGTCCTTGACGACGGTCATCACGCGGCGGCGGGCGTGCAGGTCACCACGCTTGGCGAACGTGATCAGGCGCTCGGCGAGCGGACGGAGGCGCTTGGCCTTCGTCTCGGTCGTCGTGATGCGCTTGTGCTCGAACAGCGACGTCGCGAGGTTCGCGAGGATCAGCCGCTCGTGCGCCGGTCCGCCACCGAGCCGGGGACCCTTGGTGGGCGTAGGCATGGTCTTTACTCCTTGAGTTCCAGTGATGGGCGGCCCGTGGGGCGGTCAGCGACCAACCTCACGGGCATCCCCGGCGTCAGTACTGCTCGTCCTCGACGAAGTCGCCCTCGTCGTCGCCGTAGTAGGCGGTGGCGGACGGGTCGAAGTCGAGCGGGCTGTCCTTGAGCGTCAGACCGAGCTCGGCCAGCTTCTCCTTGACCTCCGTGATGGACTTCGCACCGAAGTTGCGGATGTCCAGGAGATCGGCCTCGGAGCGCGCGACGAGCTCACCCACGGAGTGGATGCCCTCACGCTTGAGGCAGTTGTAGGAGCGGATCGTCAGCTGGAGGTCCTCGATCGGCAGAGCGAGGTCGGCGGCGAGCGCAGCGTCGGTCGGCGAGGGGCCGATCTCGATGCCCTCGGCCTCGATGTTGAGCTCACGGGCCAGCCCGAACAGCTCGACCAGCGTCTTGCCGGCCGAGGCCAGCGCGTCGCGGGGGCCGATGGCCGACTTGGTCTCGACGTCGACGACCAGCTTGTCGAAGTCCGTGCGCTGCTCCACACGCGTCGCCTCGACCTTGTAGGTCACCTTGAGGACGGGCGAGTAGATCGAGTCGACCGGGATGCGGCCGATCTCGGCGTCGAACGACTTGTTCTGGTTCGCCGACACGTAGCCGCGGCCACGCTCGACGGTCAGCTCGATCTCGAGCTTGCCCTTGTCGTTCAGCGTGGCCAGGTGCAGGTCGGGGTTGTGCACCTCGACGCCGGCCGGCGGCACGATGTCAGCAGCGCTGACCTCACCGGCACCCTGCTTGCGCAGGTACATCACCACGGGCTCGTCGTTCTCCGAGGAGACGACCAGCTGCTTGATGTTGAGGATGATCTCGGTGACGTCCTCCTTGACGCCCGGCACGGTGGAGAACTCGTGCAGCACGCCGTCGATCCGGATGGACGTGACAGCGGCACCGGGGATGGAGGACAGCAGCGTCCGGCGGAGCGAGTTGCCGAGCGTGTAGCCGAAACCCGGCTCCAGGGGCTCGATGGAGAACCGCGACCGGTTCTCCGAGATGACCTCTTCGGTCAGGGTGGGGCGCTGTGCAATCAGCACGGTGTGTTTTCCTCTCAGCGGGCGTCCGCCATATGACGCTGCGCAGTACTACGAGCCGGCCCGGTCTCGGTCTACCCGGTCGGCGTAAGGATGTCCGGGTCGGTGCGCGCCTCGCAGCAGCGCACCGACCCGATCGAGCCGACGGTCAGACGCGACGGCGCTTCGGCGGACGGCAGCCGTTGTGCGCCTGGGGCGTCACGTCCTGGATCGAGCCGACCTCGAGGCCGGTCGCCTGGAGCGAGCGGATCGCGGTCTCACGGCCGGAGCCGGGGCCCTTGACGAAGACGTCGACCTTCTTCATGCCGTGCTCCTGGGCGCGACGAGCGGCCGCCTCGGCGGCGAGCTGCGCCGCGAAGGGGGTCGACTTGCGCGAGCCCTTGAAGCCCACCTGGCCCGACGAGGCCGACGCGATGACGGCGCCGGTCGGGTCGGTGATGGAGATGATCGTGTTGTTGAACGTGCTCTTGATGTGCGCCTGGCCGTGGGAGACGTTCTTCTTCTCCTTGCGGCGCGGCTTGCGCACGGCGGAACGGGTCTTGGGAGGCATGCTCTTCTTCTCTCGAGATCAGCTGGGGATGACCGGGCGGCGCATCGCGGGGATGCAGCCAGCCGGGAGGGCTACTTGCGCCCGGCCTTCTTCTTGCCGGCGACGGTGCGCTTCGGGCCCTTGCGGGTACGCGCGTTGGTCTTGGTGCGCTGTCCGCGCACCGGAAGGCCACGGCGGTGACGCAGGCCCTCGTAGCAGCCGATCTCGACCTTGCGGCGGATGTCCGCAGCGACCTCACGGCGAAGGTCACCCTCGAGCTTGTAGCTCGCCTCGAGGTAGTCACGCAGCGCGACGAGCTCGGCGTCGCCGAGGTCCTTCACGCGCAGGTCCGGGCTGATGCCGGTCGCGGCCAGAGTTGCCTGGGCGCGGGTACGGCCGACCCCGTAGATGTAGGTGAGCGCGATCTCGAGCCGCTTCTCGCGGGGGAGGTCGACGCCGATAAGACGTGCCATGTGTCTGGTGGCTCCTGCACTGCTTCGGAGGTCTGCCGCACTGCCCTCCCGCGTGCTGCGGGCCCCGGCCTCCGACCGGGGGTGCACCGACGAGTGATCGCCGGAGTGGCTGTGCGCTTGCTGGTCCCTCAGAGGAACTCCTCTGGGGAACCGGTGGTGCTGGTCGAGCTGCTGGTCCGACGGACCGGCGTCAGGGCATCAGCCCTGGCGCTGCTTGTGGCGCAGGTTCTCGCAGATCACCTGGACGCGACCGTGCCGGCGGATCACCTTGCACTTGTCGCAGATCTTCTTGACGCTGGGCTTGACCTTCATCGCGTGTTCCTCCGCCGCCGTTGCGCCCGTGACAGGGCTGACGGCGTGTTCGAGTGGCTGTTACTTGTAGCGGTAGACGATCCGGCCACGGGACAGGTCGTACGGGCTCAGCTCGACCACCACACGGTCCTCAGGGAGGATCCGGATGTAGTGCTGTCGCATCTTGCCCGAGATGTGGGCGAGCACCTTGTGGCCGTTGGTGAGCTCCACGCGGAACATCGCGTTAGGCAGAGCCTCCACGACGCTGCCCTCGATCTCGATGACACCGTCCTTCTTCGCCATATCCTCCGCTAACTGTCGGTTCTGATCACTGTCGGTACTGATGGATCAACCCACGACGACCGGCCCCGCCCGGACGGGCGGCGACGACGAGGTGGGAACTTGATGTGGACAGCGCGCCACGAGAACCGGGCGCACACCCAACGGACGATCTTACGCCATCAGGCCCATGGGACGAAACCGCCCCCCGCTCCTGGCGCGTGCCGTCCGCCACACCTGGCCACGACCGGGGTCACGGCGCACGCACGGAGGGCCGTCGTCCGCGTGACGACGGCCCTCCTGTGGTCGATCAGCTGGCGTGGCGGCGCCGCAGCAGCAGCAGGGCTGCGCCCGACAGGACGAGGATCCCGCCCGCGAGCAGGCCGGGCAGCGGGGACGACCCGGTCGCGGCGAGCACCGCACCGCCCGTGGGTCCGGCAGCCAGGACCTCGGAGTAGAACGACGCGCTCGGGCTAGGCGTCGACGCGACCAGCCCGGCGGTGGGCGGCGTGGTCGGCGCGGGCGAGTCGTCCACCTCGGCGACCGGCGGCACCGGCGGGACAGACGGCGTCGACGGCGCAGGAGTGGTCGGCGTCTCGCTCGGCACGGGCGCCGTCGGCACAGCCGGCACCGACTGCGTCGGGCTCGGCGTCGACGTGGGAGAAGGCGTCACCGTCGGCGTGGCCGACGGCGAGGCGGTCGGCGTCGGCCCGCACGTCGGCACGGTCACCATCTCCGTCAGGTCCCAATGCTTCGCGTCGAAGATGGGGCCCCCGTTCTGAACCCAGCCGATGAAGTCCTTCGGGTAGCTGGGCGCCTTGCTCCCGGTGAAGACGGTCGCGTCGCCCCAGGCCTGGTCCTCCTGCACCCCCCAGCCGTCACCGCAGACGGTCAGCCCCGCAGGCACGGCCGCAACGACCTCCGCGAGAGTGAGGTCACGCCAGGACGCGTCGGGCCACGTGGTCACGAGGTACTGCTGGGTGGAGTTCGGCCACGAGGCGTCCTTCTTCGCGTCCTTCTTCAGGTACACGTAGGCGCCGGTGGTCTGCTTCGTCGGCGTGTCCGTCGGCTTCGCGGACGAGGTCGCCTTAGGCGTCTGCGCCGTGGACTGCGACCGTGCGCCGGAGCGACCGTCACGGTCGTGCGCCTGCGCCACGCCGCCACCGAGGGCGCCGAGGAGCGCCGTGACGCCGACGACGGCGCCGACCGCGCGCGCGTGGCGCCCGAGGCGGCGGGAGGAGATCGGGGAGGGACGAACGCTGCGCTGCATGAGCCACCCATCACATCGAGTGCAGGCGCGCGCTGACCACGTGCCTGCCGGAGTCGGGCCTCCCACCCCTTCACCGCGCAGCTCTGGCCGCGCGGGCCCCAGGGACGCCCGTGGCGGATCCTTCACCGCCGAGCAGGACCGTATCCGACAAACCGGTCATCCCGCCCGCGTTTGGGCAGATCACGGGCAAAGTGTCGCCAACTGGACACAAGTTCACCTATTGGGCCTACCGGGGAGTAACCCGCGGCGGTCAGGCGAGGGGCGCGACGGTGACGCCGAGGGCAGCCAGCCTCTCGGCACCGCCGTCGGGTGCGGTCAGCACCCAGATGCCGTCCGCCAGCACAGCCACCGTGTGCTCCCAGTGGGAGGCCCGCGACCCGTCGCCGGTCACCACGGTCCAGTCGTCGTCGAGGACCTGCGTGAACCGCTGACCGCGGACCACCATCGGCTCGACCGCGACGCACAGTCCCGCACGCACGCGCGGACCGCGGTCGCGGCTGCGGAAGTTCGGGACGTCCGGCGGTTGGTGCATGGCGGTGCCGATGCCGTGCCCCACGTACTCCTCGACCAGGCCGTACCGCTGCCCGCCGTTGAGCCCGGCGGCCTCGGCGGCGTCGACGACGTCCTCGACGGCCTCCCCCACCGCGCCGAGCCGCTCGGCGCCGGCCAGGGCGGCGATCCCCGCCCACATGGCCCGCTCCGTCGTCTCCGCCAGGGCCACGTCCTCGGGCTCGGCTCCGTCGAGGACGATCGTGATCGCCGAGTCGCCGTGCCAGCCCTCGACGATCGCGCCGCAGTCGACCGACACCACGTCGCCCGGCTCGAGCACCCGAGGACCGGGGATGCCGTGCACGACCTCGTCGTTCACCGACACGCAGAGCGTCGCCGGATAGCCCTCGTAGCCGAGGAACGACGCCGTCGCGTGGTGCGCACCGATGACCTGCGCGGCGACGGCGTCCAGCTGCGCCGTGGTCACACCAGCGACCGCCCGCTCCCGAACGGCGGCCAGCGCCTCGGCGACCACCAGGCCGGCGCGCCGCATGAGCAGCACCTGCTCGGGGGTCTTGTACTCGATCCGCTCGCGGCCGAACATCGTCAGCCCGCGCTCGGTGCGCCGATCGCCGCGACCAGCCGCTCGGTGACCGCGTCGACCTCGCCGAGGCCGTCCACCTGCGCGAGCAGGCCGCGCTCGGCGTACACGTGCGCGATCGGGGCGGTCTCCTGGGCGTACACGTCGAGCCGGTGGCGCACGACGTCCTCGGTGTCGTCCTCGCGGCCCTCGATCTCGGCCCGCTTCAGCAGCCGGGCCACCACGACGTCCGGGTCGGCCGTGATCTCGACCGCCAGGTCGAGCGCCAGGCCCGCGTCCGCGAGGATCGAGTCCAGCTCGCCCACCTGGGCGACGTTGCGCGGGTACCCGTCAAGCAGGAACCCCTGCGCGGTGTCGTCCTGGGCGAGCCGGTCGCGCACCATCTCGTTGGTGACCGAGTCGGGCACGAGCGCGCCGCGTGACGTGTACTCCTGGACGGTCTTGCCGAGCGGGGTGCCGCCCTTGATGTTGGCGCGGAAGATGTCGCCCGTCGAGATGGCCGGCACCCCCAGCCGCTCGGCGAGCCGCGCAGCCTGGGTCCCCTTGCCCGCTCCCGGAGGACCGAGCAGGACGAGACGCGTGCTCACCGGAGGAACCCTTCGTAGTGCCGCTGCTGGAGCTGCGACTCGATCTGCTTCACGGTCTCCAGGCCGACGCCGACGACGATGAGGATCGACGCGCCTCCGAACGGGATGTTGGACCCGACGCCGAGCACGATGAACGCGATCGTCGGGATGAGCGCGACGATCGCCAGGTACACCGACCCGGGCGCCGTGATCCGTGAGATGACGTAGTCCAGGTACTCCGCCGTCGGCCGGCCCGCGCGGATGCCCGGGATGAAGCCGCCGTACTTCTTCATGTTGTCGGCGACCTCGTCCGGGTTGAACGTGATCGCGGTGTAGAAGTAGCAGAAGAAGATGATCAGGACGACGTACACCGCCAGGTGCAGCGGCGCGCTCGGCGACGCCAGGTACCGCTGGATCCACTGGACCCACCCGGCCGCCGGGTCGCCGAACTGGGCGAGCAGCCCGGGGACGGCGAGCAGCGACGACGCGAAGATCACCGGGATCACGCCGGCCATGTTGATCTTGATCGGGATGTACGTGCTGGAGCCGCCATACATGCGACGGCCGACCATGCGCTTGGCGTACTGCACCGGGATGCGACGCTGCGACTGCTCGACGAAGACGACGAGCGCGATGACCAGGACGACGATCGCCAGGACGACGATGAACTTCGAGATGCCGTTGTCGCCACCGGCGATCGACCACATGGCGCCGGGGAAGCTGGCCGCGATCGACGTGAAGATGAGCAGCGACATGCCGTTGCCGACGCCGCGCTCCGTGATCAGCTCACCGAGCCACATGATCAGGCCGGTGCCCGCGGTCATGGTGATGACCATGAGCAGCAGCGTCTGCCACGTGTCGTTCGGGATGACGTCGACGGTGCAGCCGCTGAACAGCTGACCGCTGCGCGCGACCGTGATGATCGTCGTCGACTGGAGGATCGCCAGGCCGATCGTCAGGTACCGCGTGTACTGCGTGAGCTTGGCGGTGCCGGACTGGCCCTCACGGTGCAGCTCCTCGAAACGGGGGATGACCACCCGGAGCAGCTGGATGATGATGCTCGCCGTGATGTACGGCATGATCCCGAGCGCGAACACCGAGAGCTGGAGCAGGGCTCCGCCGCTGAACAGGTTCACCAGCCCGAGCAGGTCGTTGCCCTGCGACTGCTCGATACACGTCTGGACGTTCGGGTAGGAGACCCCCGGTGTCGGCAGGAACGAGCCGGCACGGAAGATCACCATGATCCCGATGGTGAAGAGCAGCTTGCGCCGCAGGTCGGGCGTCCGGAACGCCCGCACGAATGCGCTGAGCACCTGTCCTCCTGGGCCGCCGGAGCGGCATCACGTACGGCCGGTCCGTTCCGGCCGTGCAGCCCGCGACGAGTCGCGAGCACCGGGGCACCCTAACTGATGCCCGCCGACATACGGAACGGGACCGGCGGGTAACTACGTCCCACCGGTCCCGTCCTTCGATCAGTCCTGCGCGACGCTTCCGCCGGCAGCCACGATCGCGTCCTTCGCGGTCGCCGAGTAGGCGTCCACCGCGACAGAGACCTTGACCGTGAGCTCGCCGGTGCCGAGCACCTTGACGGGCTGGCCCTTGCGGACCGCGCCCTTCGCCACGAGGTCGGCGACCGTCACGTCGCCACCGTTCGGGTACAGCGCCGAGAGCTTGTCCAGGTTGACCACCTGGTACTCGACGCGGAACGGGTTCTTGAATCCGCGCAGCTTCGGGAGGCGCATGTGCAGAGGCATCTGCCCGCCCTCGAAGCGCACCGGGACCTGGTAACGGGCCTTGGTGCCCTTGGTGCCACGACCGGCCGTCTTGCCCTTGGAGCCCTCGCCACGACCCACGCGGGTCTTGGCGGTCTTGGCTCCGGGGGCCGGACGGAGGTGGTGCAGCTTGAGCGTGCCACCGTTGCCGGGCTGCGCAGCGGCCTCGGCCGCCTTCGCCGCCGCGGCGGAGACCGTCTTCTTCGGCGCAGCAGCCTTGGACTCGGCCTTGGGGGCCTTCGCCTTCGGTGCCGCCTTGGTCTCTGCCTTCTCGGACGACACGGCCTTCTCGGCCTTGTCAGCCTTCGCCGGCTTGTCCGCAGCAGCGGTCGCCTTCGCCTTGGTCGCCTTCGGAGCGGACTCCGTGTCGGCGGCCTTCTTCGTCGGGGCCTTCTTGGCGGCAGCCTTCTTCGGGGCCGTCACCTCGTCGGTGCCCTTCTCGTTCTCGTCAGCCATGGTCACTCCACCTCTTCGACCGCGACAAGGTGCGTCACCGTCTTGACCATGCCGCGGATCTCAGGACGGTCCTCCTTGACGACGACGTCGCCGATCCGCTTGAGGCCGAGGGTGCGCAGAGTGTCGCGCTGGTTCTGCTTACCGCCGATGCCAGACCGCGTCTGGGTCACCTTGAGTCGAGCCATCACGCACCTGCCTTCGAGCCCGCCGCTGCGGCCAGGCCAGCAGCCTGGGCACGGAGGAGGGCAGCGGGGACGACGTGCTCGACCGGGAGCCCGCGGCGCGCGGCCACGGCCTCGGGACGCTCGAGACCCTTGAGGGCCGCGACCGTGGCGTGCACGATGTTGATCGCGTTCGACGAGCCGAGCGACTTGCTCAGCACGTCGTGGATGCCGGCGCACTCGAGCACGGCGCGCACCGGGCCACCGGCGATGACGCCGGTACCCGGGGACGCCGGACGCAGGAAGACGACACCGGCAGCGGCCTCACCCTGGATGGGGTGCGGGATGGTGCCCTGGATGCGCGGGACCTTGAAGAAGTTCTTCTTGGCCTCCTCGACGCCCTTGGCGATCGCCGCGGGCACCTCCTTGGCCTTCCCGTAGCCGACACCCACGGTGCCGTCGCCGTCGCCGACCACGACGAGCGCGGTGAAGCTGAAGCGGCGGCCACCCTTGACGACCTTGGCCACGCGGTTGATCGTCACGACGCGCTCGAGGAACGCGCTCTTCTCTGCGGCGTCGCGTCCGCGACCGCCGCCACCGTCGCGGCCGCGACCGCCGTCGCGGCGGTCACCGCCGCCGGTGCCGGTGCCGCCCGCGGGCGCCCCGGTGTTGCTGCGCTGAGGAGCAGCCATCAGTGAGTCCTCTTCTTCATGTCGCAGTTCGTCGTCGTCACAGCTTCAGACCGCCCTCGCGAGCGCCGTCGGCCACCGCGGCAACACGGCCGTGGTACTTGTTGCCGCCGCGGTCGAAGACCACAGCGTCAAGGCCGGCAGCCTTCGCACGCTCGGCGATGAGCTCGCCGACCTTGCGGGCCTTGGCGGTCTTGTCGTCGTTCGAGCTGCGCAGGTCGGCCTCGAGGGTCGATGCGGAGACGAGCGTCTGACCGATGCCGTCGTCCACGACCTGCGCCGAGATGTGCCGGGCGGACCGGGTCACGACGAGACGGGGACGAACGGCGGAGCCGGCGACCTTCTTGCGAAGGCGCAGGTGACGGCGCTGGCGGGCAACACGCTTGCCCTTGCCGAGGATCTTGAGAGCCATGATTACTTACCGGCCTTTCCGACCTTGCGGCGCACGTTCTCGCCCGCGTACCGGACGCCCTTGCCCTTGTACGGCTCGGGCTTACGGATCTTGCGGATGTTCGCGGCGACCTCGCCGACCTGCTGCTTGTCGATGCCCTGCACCGAGAAGCGGGTGGGCGCCTCCACGACGAAGGTGATGCCCTCCGGCGGGTTGACCGTGACCGAGTGGCTGAAGCCGAGCGCGAACTCGAGGTCCGAGCCCTTCGCGGTCACGCGGTAACCGGTGCCGACGATCTCGAGCTTCTTGATGTAGCCCTCCGTCACACCGATGACCAGGTTGGCCAGCAGCGTGCGGGTGAGGCCGTGCAGCGAACGCGAGGCGCGCTCGTCGTCGGGGCGGGTGACCACGAGGGCACCTGCCTCGTCGCGCTCCACCACGATGGGGGCGGCGACCGTGTGCGTCAGGGTGCCCTTGGGGCCCTTGACCGTCACGACGGCACCGTTGATGTCGACATCCACGCCGGTGGGGACCGGGACGGGGACTCTGCCGATTCGGGACATGGCTAGCTCCTTTCCGTCTCGGACTTACCAGACGTAGGCGAGGACTTCCCCACCCACGCCCTTCTTGGCGGCCTGCTTGTCGGTGAGGAGACCGGAGGACGTGGACAGGATCGCCACGCCCAGGCCGCCGAGCACCTTGGGCAGGTTGGTGGACTTGGCGTACACGCGCAGGCCCGGCTTGGACACGCGCTTGACGCCGGCGAGCGCACGCTCGCGGTTGGGGCCGTACTTGAGCTCGATGATGAGGTTCTTGCCGACGACGGCGTCCTCAACCTTCCAGCCCGTGATGTAGCCCTCCGCCTGGAGGATCTCCGCGATGTGCGACTTCAGCTTCGAGAACGGGATCAGCACGGTGTCGTGGTGAGCCGAGTTCGCGTTACGCAGCCGCGTGAGCAGGTCTGCGATGGGGTCGGTCATGGTCATGGGGCTTCCGCCCTTCCTCGCCGGGGTATCCCGCCCTCGAGAGAGCGGGACCTACCGACGTTCGTGTTGCTGGGTTGTGCTGGAGTGAGTTACCAGCTGCTCTTGGTGACGCCGGGGAGCTCGCCGCGGTGGGCCATCTCGCGCACGCAGATCCGGCACAGGCCGAACTTGCGGTACACCGAGTGGGGCCGGCCGCAACGCTGGCAGCGCGTGTAGCCACGCACTGCGAACTTCGGCTTGGCAGCAGCCTTGTTCTTGAGGGCAGTCTTCGCCATGGTCAGATCTCCTTGAACGGGAAGCCGAGGTGCTTGAGGAAAGCGCGACCCTCGTCATCCGTGTCGGCCGTCGTGACGACCGTGATGTCCATGCCGCGGACCCGATCGATCTTGTCCTGGTCGATCTCGTGGAACACGGACTGCTCCACGAGGCCGAAGGTGTAGTTGCCGTGACCGTCGAACTGCTGCGGCGAGAGGCCACGGAAGTCACGGATGCGCGGCAGCGCGGTGGAGAGCAGGCGGTCCAGGAACTCCCAGGCACGGTCGCCCCGCAGGGTGACGTGGGCGCCGATGGGCATTCCCTCACGCAGCTTGAACTGCGCGATCGACTTGCGAGCCTTGGTGACCTGCGGCTTCTGGCCCGTGATCAGGGTCAGGTCGCGGATCGCGCCCTCGATGAGCTTGGAGTCCTTGGCGGCCTCGCCGACGCCCATGTTCACGACGACCTTCACCAGGCGTGCGACCTGGTTGATGTTCTCGTGCGAGAACTGCTCGAAGAGAGCGGTCTTGATCTCGTCGTTGTACTTGGACTTCAGACGCGGGAGCGCCGGAGCCGTGAGAGTCGTCTCGGTCATCAGATGTCCTTACCGGAGCGCTTGGCGACGCGGACCCGAACGGTGCGGGTACGGCCGTCGCGCTCGACCTGCTCGGTGCGGTAGCCGACCCGGGTGCCCTTCTTGGTCTCCGGGTCCACGAGCATCACGTTGCTGATGTGGATGGGCGCCTCGATCGTCTCGATGCCGCCGGTGCGCGTGCCGCGCTGCGTCTGGCCGGCCTTCACGTGCTTCTGCACGCGCTGGACGCCTTCGACGACGATCCGCTGCGACTCGACGAGAACCTCGAGGACGCGACCGGTGCTGCCCTTGTCGCGGCCCGAGATGACGAGGACGAGGTCGCCCTTCTTGATCTTGGCCATGGTCAGAGCACCTCCGGTGCCAGCGAGATGATCTTCATGAACTTCTTGTCGCGCAGCTCGCGGCCCACCGGGCCGAAGATGCGCGTGCCACGGGGCTCGCCGTCGGCCTTGAGGATCACGGCCGCGTTCTCGTCGAACTTGATGTAGGAACCGTCCGGACGGCGGCGCTCCTTGCGGGTGCGCACGATGACAGCCTTGACGACGTCGCCCTTCTTGACGTTGCCGCCGGGGATGGCGTCCTTGACGGTGGCGACGATGACGTCACCGATGCCTGCGTAGCGACGGCCGGAGCCGCCGAGCACACGGATGCAAAGGATCTCCTTCGCACCAGTGTTGTCGGCGACACGAAGTCGCGACTCCTGCTGGATCATTACCTGCTCCTGTCGTCTGGCGGGTTCTCGGGCGGGCCCGAGCCTGGCCGAACGGGTAGTTGCCGTGATGCACACGTTGCGCCGGGTGGTGTCGAGGACGTCCACCCGGCGCCCGTGGGCAACTGGGGATGATGCTGGTTACTTGGCCTTCTCGAGGACCTCGACCAGGCGCCACCGCTTGGTGGCGCTCAGCGGCCGGGTCTCCATGATGAGCACGAGGTCGCCCACGCCCGCCGAGCTGAGCTCGTCGTGCGCCTTGACCTTGCTCGTCCGCCGGATGACCTTGCCGTAGAGCGGGTGCTTGACCCGGTCCTCGACCTCGACCACGACGGTCTTCTCCATCTTGTCGCTGACCACGTAGCCGCGCCGCGTCTTGCGGTCGCCACGCTTCTCAGCGAGAGCTGTTGTCTTGTCGTTCTTCTCGTCGCTCATCAGTCTCACTCGCTCGCGCTCGGGGCGGTACGGATGCCGAGCTCGCGCTCACGCAGGATCGTGTAGATCCGCGCGATGTCGCGGCGAACGGCCTTGAGACGCCCGTGGCTCTCGAGCTGGCCGGTCGCCGACTGGAAGCGGAGGTTGAACAGCTCCTCCTTGGACTTCTTCAGCTCGGCGACAAGCTTCTCGTCGTCGAAGGTGTCCAGCTCGCTGGGAGCCAGTTCCTTGGTGCCGATAGTCATCAGTTACCACCCTCGCGAACCACGAAACGTGTCTTCATCGGGAGCTTGTGCTGCGCGCGGCGCATGGCCTCGCGAGCCAGGGGCTCCGGGACGCCGGCGAGCTCGAAGAGAACTCGGCCGGGCTTGACGTTGGCGATCCACCACTCGGGCGAACCCTTGCCGGAACCCATGCGGGTCTCGGCAGGCTTCTTGGTGAGGGGACGGTCCGGGTAGATGTTGATCCAGACCTTCCCTCCACGCTTGATGTGGCGGGTCATGGCGATACGAGCAGCCTCGATCTGCCGGTTGGTGACGTAGGCGGGCTCGAGAGCCTGGATGCCGTACTCACCGAAGGAGATCGCGGTACCACCGGTCGCGGCGCCGGAGCGCCCCGGGTGGTGCTGCTTGCGGTGCTTCAGCCTGCGCGGGATCAGCACGGTCAGGCCTCCGTTCCACTGTCGGGGGTCGTCGCTGCCGGAGCAGCGGCGGCCTCAGGAGCGGCTGCCTCAGGGGCGTCAGAACGCTCACGACGAGGAGCACCTGCGCGCGGACCGCGGTCCGAACGCTCGCCACCGGGGCGGTCCGTCCGCGGGCCACGAGCCGGCCGCGAGGGCTGGGTCGCCTGCTCGCGAGCAAACTCCTTCTCGGTCATGTCGCCCTTGTAGACCCACACCTTGACGCCGATGCGCCCGAAGGTGGTGCGAGCCTCGAAGAAGCCGTAGTCGATGTTCGCGCGGAGCGTGTGCAGGGGCACACGGCCCTCGCGGTAGAACTCCGTGCGGCTCATCTCCGCGCCACCGAGGCGGCCGGAGACCTGCACGCGGATGCCCTTGGCACCGGCACGCTGGGCCGACTGGATGCCCTTGCGCATGGCGCGACGGAACGACACGCGGCTCGCCAGCTGCTCGGCGATGCCCTGGGCGACCAGCTGGGCCTCGATCTCGGCGTTCTTGACCTCGAGGATGTTCAGCTGGACCTGCTTGCCCGTGAGCTTCTCGAGCTCGCCGCGGATGCGGTCGGCCTCCGCGCCACGACGCCCGATGACGATGCCCGGGCGGGCGGTGTGGATGTCGACGCGAACGCGGTCACGCGTGCGCTCGATCTCGACCTTGGCGATGCCGGCACGCTCGAGACCCGTGGCCATGAGCTTGCGGATCTTGACGTCCTCGCCCACGTAGTCGCGGTAGCGCTGACCCGGCTTGGTCGAGTCGGCGAACCAGCGCGACCGGTGGTCGGTGGTGATGCCCAGGCGGTACCCGAGCGGGTTGACTTTCTGTCCCACTATCGGGCCCGTCCCTTCGTCTCGCGCCGGCCTTCACGTTCCGTGACGACCACCGTGATGTGACTTGTCCTTTTCAGGATCTGGCTTGCCCGACCCTGCGCCCGCGGACGGAACCGCTTGAGCGTCGGACCCTCGTCGACGAACACCTCGGAGATGTAGAGGTCCGCCTCGTCGAGACGCTCGTTGCTGCGCTTGGCAGCCTCACGAGCGTTCGCGATCGCGCTCTCCACAACCTTGAGCACCGTCTCCCCCGCGGCCTGCGGTGCGAACTTCAGCACCGCCACAGCCTCGCCGGCCTGCTTGCCACGGATGAGGTCCACGACGCGCCGGGCCTTCTGGGGCGTGACGCGGACGAACCGCGCCTTCGCCTTGGCTTCCATTGCTGTCCTGCCTTCTTGTCTCTGCCGGTTAAGGGCGTCGCCTGGCTGACCCGGGGGTCAGCGGCGACGACCCTTCCGGTCGTCCTTCTCGTGGCCGCGGAACGTCCGCGTCGGAGCGAACTCGCCGAGCTTGTGCCCGACCATCGCCTCCGTCACGAACACCGGGGTGTGCTTGCGTCCGTCGTGCACAGCGAACGTGTGGCCGAGGAAGTCCGGCGTGATGACCGAACGGCGCGACCACGTCTTGATGACGTTCTTCGTGCCGGCGGTGTTCTGGACGTCGACCTTCTTCTGCAGGTGACCGTCGACGAACGGGCCCTTCTTCAGGCTACGTGGCATCTCAGGCTCCTATCAGCGCTTGTTCTTGCCGGTGCGCCGACGGCGCACGATGAGCTTGTCGCTCGGCTTGTTCGGACGGCGGGTACGGCCCTCGGCCTGGCCCCACGGGCTGACGGGGTGACGTCCACCGGACGTCTTGCCCTCGCCACCACCGTGCGGGTGGTCGATCGGGTTCATGGCGACACCACGGACGGTCGGGCGCTTGCCCTTCCAGCGCATGCGGCCGGCCTTGCCCCAGTTGATGTTCGACTGCTCGGCGTTGCCCACCTCGCCGACCGTGGCGCGGCAGCGCAGGTCGACGTTGCGGATCTCACCGGACGGCATACGCAGCTGGGCGTAGGGACCGTCCTTGGCGACGAGCTGCACGGACGCACCAGCCGAGCGGGCGATCTTCGCGCCGCCGCCGGGCCGAAGCTCGATGGCGTGGATGACCGTACCGGTCGGGATGTTGCGCAGCGGCAGGTTGTTGCCGGGCTTGATGTCGGCGCCGGGGCCGTTCTCGATGCGGTCACCCTGCGACAGCTTGTTCGGCGCGATGATGTAGCGCTTCTCGCCGTCCGCGTAGTGCAGGAGCGCGATGCGGGCGGTGCGGTTGGGGTCGTACTCGATGTGAGCGACCTTGGCCGGCACGCCGTCCTTGTCATGGCGACGGAAGTCGATGACGCGGTACGCACGCTTGTGACCGCCACCCTGGTGGCGCGTGGTGATGCGACCCGTGGAGTTGCGGCCGCCCGTCTTGTGGAGGGGACGGACGAGCGACTTCTCCGGAGTGGAGCGCGTGATCTCGACGAAGTCGGCGACGCTGGAGCCGCGACGGCCCGGCGTGGTCGGCTTGTACTTACGGATTCCCATGAGTTCTCAGTCCTTCGCTCAGCCGACCGGACCGCCGAAGATGTCGATCGTTCCCTCGCGGAGGGTGACGATCGCACGCTTCGTGTCCTTGCGGCGGCCGATGCCGAAACGGGTCCGACGGGCCTTGCCCTGCCGGTTCGCGGTGTTGACCGAGTCGACCTTGACGCCGAAGACCTGCTCGACGGCAATCTTGATCTCGGTCTTGTTGGCCCGCGGGTCGACGAGGAACGTGTACTTGCCCTCGTCGAGCAGGCCGTAGCTCTTCTCGGAGACGACCGGCGCGATCAGGATGTCGCGCGGGTTCTTGCCGATGTCGGTCACTTCGTCTCCTCCTCGGTCACGGCGGAGGAGCCCTTGACGGGACCCGCCAGGAACGCGTCGAGCGCGCCCTGCGTGAACACGACGTCGTCCGAGATCAGGACGTCGTAGGTGTTGAGCTGGTCCGAGACCAGCAGGTGCACCCGCTCGACGTTCCGCAGCGACTTCCACGTGATCTCGTCCTGACGCTCGACCACCACGAGGACGTGCTTGCGCCCCGACAGGTTGTCGAGCACGGCGAGCGCGGACTTGGTCGACGGCGCGGTGCCCGGGGCGAAGCCCGAGACGACGTGCACGCGACCGGCACGAGCGCGGTCCGAGAGAGCACCGCGGAGCGCCGCGGCCTTCATCTTCTTGGGGGTGCGCTGCGAGTAGTCACGCGGGGTGGGGCCGTGGACGACGCCACCACCGGCGAACTGCGGAGCACGCGTCGAACCCTGACGGGCGCGGCCGGTGCCCTTCTGCTTGTACGGCTTGCGCCCACCACCGCGCACCTCGCCACGAGACTTCGTGTCGTGGGTGCCCTGGCGTGCCGCCGCGAGCTGCGCGACGACGACCTGGTGGATCAGCGGGATGTTGGTCTGCACGTCGAAGACGTCCGCGGGCAGGTCGGCGGAGCCGGCCTTGTTGCCCTCGGCGTCGACCACGTCGACAGTCAGCGTGTCACTCATGGTCACGCCCCCTTCACAGCGGAACGCACGACCACGACGCCACCCTTGGGGCCGGGAACGGCACCCTTGACGAGGATGAATCCCCGCTCGACGTCGACGGCGTGCACGGTCAGGTTCTGGGTGGTCTGGCGGTCCACGCCCATGCGACCGGCCATCTTGATGCCCTTGAACACGCGCGACGGCGTCGAAGCGCCACCGATCGAGCCGGGCTTGCGGTGGTTGCGGTGCGCACCGTGCGAGGCGCCGACGCCGTGGAAGCCGTGACGCTTCATGACACCGGCGGTGCCCTTGCCCTTGGTGGTGCCGATGACGTCCACGAGCGAGCCGGCCTCGAAGAGGGCGGCCGTGAGCTCCTGGCCGAGCGTGAACTCGGAGGCGTTCGGCGTACGGATCTCGGCCACGTGCCGGCGGGGGGTGACCCCGGCCTTCTCGAAGTGGCCCTTGAGCGGCTTGGTGACCTTGCGCGGGTCGATCTGGCCGTGGGCCAGCTGGATCGCGGCGTAGCCGTCAGCGTCGGCGGAGCGCACCTGGGTCACGACGTTCGTACCGACAGCGACGACGGTGACCGGGACGAGACGACCGTTGTCGTCCCACACCTGGGTCATGCCGAGCTTCGTGCCGATCAAGGCCGTGACGGGGCGCTCGTTCTGCTGGGTAACCATGGAAATCAGTTCCTTCCCAGCGTCAGAGCTTGATCTCGATGTTCACGTCCGCAGGCAGGTCGAGACGCATGAGCGAGTCGACCGCCTTCGGCGTGGGATCGATGATGTCGATGAGCCGCTTGTGAGTACGCATCTCGAAGTGCTCGCGGCTGTCCTTGTACTTGTGGGGCGACCGGATGACGCAGAACACGTTCTTCTCCGTCGGCAGCGGCACCGGACCCACGACCGACGCACCAGCGCGAGTCACCGTGTCGACGATCTTGCGCGCCGAACTGTCGATGACTTCGTGGTCGTAGGACTTGAGCCTGATGCGGATCTTCTGTCCCGCCATGGCGCTTCTACTTCCCTCTGTTTGGAACCGGCCCGTCCGACCCCCGCACTCGGGCGTGTCGCTAGGCGCGACACACCGTTGCGCTGCGTACCGTTTCCGGCACGAGATCGGTGGTTGTTGTCGGGCGTCAACCACCGGGTGATCCCGGGGTCCAGACGCCGTCCACGTGTGTGAGCCCCGTCGTGTGCTGCGCGCGCGAACGCGCCGCCCTCAACTAGGCAACCTGAACAGTGTGCCAGAGTGCGCCGTGGAACTCCAATCGCCTCCGTCACACCACCGCCCTGTTCCCGCGTGATCTCCCCCACACGCGCTCGGGCGTGCCGGCGACGCGGACACGACGAAGGGCCCGGGAGCCGAAGCTCCCGGGCCCTTCGTCAGTTCAGCTGCCCCGAGGGGCTTGCCTCACTTGATGATCTTGATGACCTTGCCCGAGCCGACGGTGCGGCCACCCTCGCGGATGGCGAAGCCGAGGCCCTCCTCCATCGCGATGGGCTGGATGAGGTTCACGTGGATCTCGGTGTTGTCGCCGGGCATGACCATCTCGGTGCCCTCGGGCAGCGTGATGACGCCGGTGACGTCGGTGGTGCGGAAGTAGAACTGGGGGCGGTAGTTCCCGTAGAACGGGTTGTGACGGCCACCCTCGTCCTTGGCCAGGATGTAGACCTGGCCCTCGAACTCGGTGTGCGGCGTGATCGAGCCGGGCTTGACGACGACCTGGCCGCGCTCGACCTCCTCGCGCTTCGTGCCACGCAGGAGCAGACCGACGTTCTCGCCGGCCTCGGCGTAGTCGAGCAGCTTGCGGAACATCTCGACGCCGGTGACCGTGGTCTTGATCGCCTTCTCCTTGATGCCGACGATCTCCACCTCCTCGTTCACCTTGAGCTTGCCGCGCTCCACGCGACCGGTGACGACGGTGCCACGACCGGTGATCGTGAAGACGTCCTCGATCGGCATGAGGAAGGGCTTGTCGATGTCGCGGACCGGGTCCGGGACGTTCTCGTCGACCGCGTCGAGCAGGTCCTTGACGGACTGGACCCAGATCGGGTCGCCCTCGAGGGCCTTGAGGCCGGAGACGCGCACGACGGGGACGTCGTCGCCGTCGAAGCCCTGCGCGGTGAGGAGCTCGCGCACCTCGACCTCGACGAGCTCCAGGATCTCCTCGTCGTCGACCATGTCGGTCTTGTTCAGCGCGACGAGCAGGTACGGCACGCCGACCTGACGGGCGAGCAGGACGTGCTCACGCGTCTGGGCCATCGGGCCGTCGGTGGCCGCGACCACGAGGATGGCGCCGTCCATCTGCGCGGCACCCGTGATCATGTTCTTGATGTAGTCCGCGTGACCGGGAGCGTCGACGTGAGCGTAGTGACGCTTCTCCGTCTGGTACTCCACGTGCGCGATGTTGATGGTGATCCCGCGCTGCTTCTCCTCGGGCGCCTTGTCGATCTGGTCGAAAGGCGTGAAGGGGTTCAGGTCCGGGTACATGTCGTGCAGAACCTTGGAGATGGCCGCCGTCAGCGTCGTCTTGCCGTGGTCGACGTGACCGATGGTGCCGATGTTGACGTGCGGCTTCGTCCGCTCGAACTTCGCCTTGCCCACTGGGTGTCCTCCTCAGGACTTGGTAGAGATTGGCCGACGTTCTGCGGCTACCGGACGGTAGCCGCTCGACGCGGCGTCCTACGGGTCGGTTTGTGTGATGGAACTACAGGGTTCGACCTGTGGGACTACTCGCCCCGGGTCTTCTTGATGATTTCCTCGGCAACGTTCCGAGGAACCTCGGCGTAGCTGTCGAACTGCATCGAGTACACCGCGCGACCCTGGGTCTTCGACCGCAGGTCACCGACGTACCCGAACATCTCGGAGAGAGGCACCGTGGCGCGGATGACCTTCACGCCCGTTGCGTCCTCCATGGCGAGGATCATGCCGCGACGCGAGTTGATGTCGCCGATGACGTCACCCATGTACTCCTCAGGAGTACGGACCTCGACGGCCATGACCGGCTCCAGGAGAACCGGGTCGGCCTTGCGGACCGCTTCCTTGAGGATCATCGAGCCCGCGATCTTGAACGCCATCTCCGAGGAGTCGACGTCGTGCGCGGCACCGTCGAGCAGGATCGCCTTGACGCCCACGAGCGGGAAGCCCGCGAGGACGCCGAGCTGCATCGCGCTCTGGATGCCGGCGTCGACCGACGGGATGTACTCGCGCGGGATGCGGCCACCGGTGACCTTGTTCGAGAACTCGTACAGCTCGCCCTCGGCAGGGTCCAGCGGCTCGAAGGTCATCTGGACCTTCGCGTACTGGCCCGAGCCACCGGTCTGCTTCTTGTGCACGTAGTCGATCTTGACGACCGACTTGCGGATGGTCTCGCGGTACGCGACCTGCGGCTTGCCGACGTTGGCCTCGACCTTGAACTCGCGCCGCATGCGGTCGACGAGGATGTCGAGGTGGAGCTCGCCCATGCCGCCGATGACGGTCTGGCCGGTCTCCTCGTCGTGCTTGACGCGGAAGGTCGGGTCCTCCTCGGCCAGCTTCTGGATGGCCACGGAGAGCTTCTCCTGGTCACCCTTCGTCTTCGGCTCGATGGCGACGTCGATGACCGGCTCCGGGAACGTCATCGACTCCAGCACCACGGGGTGGGCCGGGTCGCTGAGGGTGTCGCCGGTGGTGACGTCCTTGAGACCGATGAACGCGTAGATGTGACCGGCCGTGGCGTCCTCGACCGGGTTCTCCTTGTTGGCGTGCATCTGGAAGAGCTTCCCGATGCGCTCCTTCTTGTTCTTGGTCGAGTTGAGCACCTGAGCGCCCTGCGCCACCTTGCCCGAGTACACCCGGACGTAGGTGAGCTTGCCGAAGAACGGGTGCGTGGCGACCTTGAACGCGAGGGCCGAGAACGGCTCCGTCGAGTCGGGGTGCCGCTCGACGACGAGCTCGGGGTCCTTCATGTCGTGGCCCTCGACCGCGGGGACGTCCAGGGGCGTCGGCAGGTAGTCGATGACGGCGTCGAGCATGGGCTGCACGCCCTTGTTCTTGAACGCCGAGCCGCACAGCACCGGGTAGGCCGCCGACGTGACGGTGAGCTTGCGGATGCCGGACTTGATCTCCGGGATCGTCAGCTCCTCGCCGCCGAGGAACTTCTCGAGCAGCACGTCGTCGGTCTCGGCGACGGCCTCGAGGAGCTCGGCGCGGTACTTGTCCGCCTTCTCGACGAGGTCGGCCGGGATGTCCTCGACCTCGTACTTCTCACCCAGGGCGGTCTCGCCGCGCCAGACGAGCGCACGCATGGTGACCAGGTCCACGACGCCGATGAAGTCGTTCTCGGCGCCGATGGGCAGCTGGATGACCAGCGGCTTGGCCTTGAGGCGGTTCACGATGGTGTCGACCGTGAAGTAGAAGTCCGCGCCGAGCTTGTCCATCTTGTTGACGAAGCAGATGCGCGGGACGTCGTACTTGTCGGCCTGACGCCAGACGGTCTCCGACTGGGGCTCGACGCCCTCCTTGCCGTCGAAGACGGCGACGGCACCGTCGAGGACGCGCAGCGAGCGCTCGACCTCGACCGTGAAGTCCACGTGGCCCGGGGTGTCGATGATGTTGATCTGGTTGTCGTGCCAGTAGCAGGTGGTCGCGGCGGACGTGATCGTGATGCCGCGCTCCTGCTCCTGCTCCATCCAGTCCATCGTCGACGCACCGTCGTGCGTCTCACCGATCTTGTAGTTGACCCCGGTGTAGAACAGGATCCGCTCGGTGGTGGTCGTCTTGCCGGCATCGATATGCGCCATGATGCCGATGTTGCGGACCTTCGTGAGGTCCGTCAGCACATCCAGTGCCACGTGAGTTGCCCCTTGTCGGTTGGCTTGGGTGGCGCCACCGGTCCGGCCCGAGGATCGGACCGGCGGCGCAGCGCCCGTGGGTGCCGGGATTACCAGCGGTAGTGCGCGAAGGCCTTGTTGGACTCGGCCATCTTGTGCATGTCCTCACGACGCTTCACCGCGGCACCGAGGCCGTTGGACGCGTCGAGGATCTCGTTCATGAGGCGCTCCGTCATCGTCTTCTCGCGACGTGCACGCGAGTAGTCGGTGAGCCAGCGCAGCGCGAGGGTGGTCTGACGGACCGGGCGCACCTCGACGGGCACCTGGTACGTGGCGCCACCGACGCGGCGCGACCGCACCTCGAGCGACGGGCGGACGTTGTCCAGCGCGCGCTTGAGCACGACGACCGGGTCGCCCTGGGTCTTCTCACGGACACCCTCGAGGGCGCCGTAGACGATGTGCTCCGCCACGGACTTCTTGCCGTCGAGCAGGACCTTGTTGATCAGCTGCGTGACGACCGGGGACCCGTAGACGGGGTCGATGACGAGCGGCCGCTTCGGGGCCGGACCCTTGCGAGGCATCAGCCCACCTTCTTCGCGCCGTAGCGGCTGCGCGCCTGCTTACGGTTCTTGACGCCCTGCGTGTCGAGGGCACCACGGACGATCTTGTACCGGACACCCGGGAGGTCCTTCACACGGCCACCGCGCACGAGCACGATCGAGTGCTCCTGCAGGTTGTGACCGACACCGGGGATGTACGCGGTGACCTCGACCTGGCTCGAGAGGCGGACGCGCGCGACCTTGCGGAGCGCGGAGTTCGGCTTCTTCGGGGTCGTGGTGTAGACGCGGGTGCACACACCGCGTCGCTGGGGGGAGCCCTTGAGGGCAGGCGTCTTCGACTTGTTCGTCTTCGCCTGCCGGCCCTTGCGGACCAGCTGCTGGATCGTAGGCACTACGTCTCCGTCTGTTGGATGAATCTCTGGTCGACCGGCACCCGTCACCCTGGACGGCCGGCATGGTCGAGGATCGTCGCCCGTCGCGCGACTACCTCGCAGATCTTGCGTCCCGAACCGACCCCCGCGCCCGGGCGTGTCGCCCCGGTCCTCCGCACCGCGGTCCGCAAGGTTGCCTTGGCGGAGAGACGGCGCGGTGGGGGAAACCACCCGATGCAGCCGGACCCGCCCATCCCAGCGAGGGAGGCGTCCACCGAATGCATGCGCGAGAGCCCGACGGCGCGGGCACGGTGTCCTACGTTACCCGGCGCCTGGTAGGGCGTCAAAGCGGTGGCCGTCACACCAGGTGTCGGCCGGCAGCCGTAGGACGTGTACTAGAACCTCAGAACGGCCGCACCTGTTCCCGGGCGGGCCCGTCAGTCGGCGGGGAGGATCCAGACCGTCGTCCCGCTGCCACCCGGGGCCGAGTCCTTCTCGTCCAGCACGATGTCGACGAGGGTGAACGTGAACCCGCCGATCGTGGCCTCGTCGCCCAGCGCCACCCGGTCCCCCTCGGCCGGGCCGTCACTGACGACGTCGATGCCGGCCTCGTCCTCGGTCACGTTCGAGGCCACGACCCGGTAGTCGCCGATCGCGGTCGGCTGGTTGAGCACCAGCGCGCGAGAACCCTCCGGGTGCTCCACGGCGTCCCCCTCGTCGTCCGACGGCCCGCACCCGGCGAGCAGCAGCGCGGTCCCGACGAGCAGCGCCGCGAGGCCTCTGCCCCGTAACCCCACCGAGCCGGTCACGGGTTCACCTCGTTCGTGTAGATCGTGCTGAAGCTGTCCTGGAACTCAGCGTACGACAGCGTGATCGGCGCATATGCCGAGCCCCACGGGTTGACCACCGTGACGGTGCCCTTCTTCGTATCGACCGACTTCACGTAGTACGCGTGCCCCGTCACGAGGCCGCCGTCGGACGCGTTGCCGTAGGTGTCCGGCAGGTCGTCACCCTCCCCGAACGAGGCGAGCGTCACGGCTCCCCCTCCGTCCAGCAACGAGCTGAGCTCGGACACGCTGGGCGCGTCGTCGAGCGACGACGACGAGCTGGACTGACCCGTCACCACCTCGAGGCCGAGCCCCGGGGAGTCCCCCTCGATGGCCGCGTAGTCGCCCCAGTGCAGGGCGAGCGCCTTCTCCATCACCAGCGGCCACAGCTCGTACCCCTGGGTGCCGTCGGCGAGCTTCTGCGGCGACTGGTACGAGAACGCGGGGTTGTCGTCCCGGACCACCATGTCCGGCGTGACGGTGATGTAGACCGGCTTGCCGTCGTCGTACAGGCGCACCGTGTACGTGCCGTTGGCGTTCTGGGTGATCGCGCCCCCGATCACGCTCGGGTCGGCCTGCACGACCGCCATCAGGGACGCCATGTACCAGCAGTCGCCGATGGCGCCCTGCGCGATGTCCATGGGCTTGATGCCGCCGACGACCAGCTGGTGGTTGACCTCGTCGTAGTCGGCGGTGTTGGCGACGCTCTCGGGGTCGTCCCGGGCGCCGTCGCCGCCCACGTCGTCGAACGACGGCTGGATCTCGTCCGTCAGGCCGGCCAGCCGGTCCAGGGTCGCCTTGCTCGCCTTGCTGACGATCAGCTCCCACAGCTCGCGGCGCTGCTCGCGGTCCCATCCCCCGCCGACCCAGCCGTCCTCGAGCTCGTTGATCCAGTGGCGGAGCTCGTCGTCGGACATGGAGGCGATCAGCGCGTCGATCTCGGCGCCGTTGAGGCCGTCGAGGGCGTCCTTCGCGTCGTCCAGGTCGCCGCCGCGGACGCCGAAGAAGCCGCCGTCGAGGGCGTCGCGGATGTCGTCCAGGGCGTCGTCGACGGCGTCCTGGTCGACCGTGTCCGTGGTCGGCGTCGCGGTGTCGTAGACCGTGTCGCTGCCGCCGGTGTCGGTGGCCGGGCCGTCGTCGATGCGGGTCGGCTGGTCCCCGACGGCGCTGACATCGTCGTCCTCGCCGTCGCCGTCGGCGTCGTACGTCGTCGGCACCTCGGGCCCGCCGCACGTGCCCGACTGGTCGACGATCGAGCGCAGCTCGCACGCCAGGACGGTGCCGATGTCGGCGCGCACGAACGCCGTGACCAGCGCGCCGACGAGCAGGGCCGCGACCACGACGATCCCGAGGTACTCGAGCGTCCCGGCGCCCCGGTCGTCGAGCCCCGGTGCGCCCCTGCGTCGGCCACGTGTGATCACGCCGGTCAGCATCACAGGGGGGACGACCGGCGTGGTGGGCCCACGGGCCCTGATCCGGACCCGTCGTGAGCCGGGCACACGACTGAGGGGGCCCACCTCGCGGTGGGCCCCCTCAGGGTCGATCAGGGTCGGTCAGCGGACCTCGTCAGCGGTAGTCACCGAAGTCGATGTCCTCGAGCGGGATCGCCTCGCCGGAGCCGAGGCCCAGGGCGGGGAAGTCGATCTCGTCGTAGCCGAAGGTCGGGTACAGCTCGGCCTTGGCCTCCTCGGTGGGCTCGACCGCGATGTTGCCGTAGCGGGGCAGGCCCGTGCCGGCCGGGATGAGCTTGCCGAGGATGACGTTCTCCTTGAGGCCGAGCAGCGGGTCGGAACGACCCGACATCGCGGCCTCGGTGAGCACCCGGGTGGTCTCCTGGAAGGAGGCCGCCGACAGCCACGAGTCCGTCGCGAGCGACGCCTTCGTGATGCCCATGAGCTCCGGACGACCCGACGCCGGCTGACCGCCCTCGGACACCGCAGCGCGGTTCGCGTCCTCGAAGCGCCCACGCTCGGCGAGCTCGCCGGGCAGCAGGTCGGTGGTGCCGGAGTCGAGGACCGTCACGCGGCGCAGCATCTGCCGCACGATGACCTCGATGTGCTTGTCGTGGATGTCCACACCCTGCGAGGAGTAGACGACCTGCACCTCGTCGACCAGGTGCTTCTGCGTGGCACGCGGGCCGAGGATGCGCAGGACCTTCTTCGGGTCCACCGCACCCACGACGAGCTGGGTGCCCACGGAGACGTGGTCGCCGTCCGAGATCAGCAGGCGCGAACGCTTGGTGATCGGGTAGGCGATCTCCTCCGAGCCGTCGTCGGGCGTGAGGACGAGGCGACGCGAACGGTCGCCGTCCTCCACCGCGATGCGGCCGGAGAACTCCGCGATCGGCGCCTCACCCTTGGGGGTGCGGGCCTCGAAGAGCTCCTGGACACGCGGCAGACCCTGCGTGATGTCGTCGGCCGACGCCACACCACCGGTGTGGAAGGTACGCATCGTCAGCTGCGTGCCGGGCTCACCGATCGACTGGGCCGCGATGATTCCGACGGCCTCGCCGATGTCGACGAGCTTGCCGGTGGCCAGCGAACGGCCGTAGCAGCGCGCGCACGTGCCGACGCGGGACTCGCAGGTGAGCACCGAGCGGATCTTCATCTCGGTGACGCCGGCCTCGAGGAGGCGGTCGAGCAGCACGTCGCCGACGTCGTCACCGGCGTGACCGATGACCTCGCCGTCGATCTCGACGTCCGTCGCCAATGTGCGCGAGTAGACGCTCGTCTCGACCTTGTCGTGACGACGCAGCGCGCCGTCAGTCCCCGGCACGCCGATCGGCATGGTCAGACCACGCTCGGTGCCGCAGTCGTCCTCACGGACGATGACGTCCTGCGAGACGTCCACCAGACGACGGGTCAGGTAGCCCGAGTCGGCGGTCCGCAGAGCGGTGTCCGCCAGACCCTTGCGGGCACCGTGCGTCGCGATGAAGTACTCGAGGACCGACAGCCCCTCGCGGTAGTTCGACTTGATCGGGCGAGGGATGATCTCGCCCTTCGGGTTGGCCACGAGGCCACGCATGCCGGCGATCTGGCGGACCTGCATCCAGTTACCACGCGCACCCGAGCCGACCATCTTGTAGACGGTGTTGTGCTTCGGGAAGTTGTCCTGCATGGCCTTGGCGACCTTGTCGGTGGCCTGCGTCCAGATCTCGATGAGCTCCTGGCGACGCTCGTCGTCGGTGATCAGGCCCTTCTCGTACTGGCCCTGCACCTTCGCCGCGCGTCCCTCGTGCTCCTCGAGGATGGCTGCCTTGGCGGCCGGGGTCGTGACGTCCGAGATGGCGATCGTGACGCCCGAGCGGGTGGCCCAGCGGAAGCCGGCCTCCTTGAGCGCGTCCAGCGAGGCCGCGACCTCGACCTTGGGGTAGCGCTCGGCCAGGTCGTTGACGATGACCGAGAGGCGCTTCTTGTCGACGACGCCGTTCTCGTACGGGTAGTCCACGGGCAGCAGCTCGTTGAACAGCGCACGACCCAGGGTCGTCTCGTAGAGCAGCGCGTCGCCCTCGGACCACCCCTCGGGCGCGGCCTCCTCGGTCAGGACCAGGTCGTCGAACCGGATCCGCACCACGGCGTTCAGGTCCAGGGAGCCCTGGTCGAACGCCATGATCGCCTCGGAGACCGTGCTGAACGCACGGCCGTTCCCGAGCGCCTCGTCCTTGTCGTTGGTCAGGTGGTACAGGCCGATGATCATGTCCTGCGAGGGCATGGTCACCGGACGACCGTCCGACGGCTTGAGGATGTTGTTGCTCGAGAGCATGAGGATGCGGGCCTCGGCCTGCGCCTCGGCGCTCAGGGGCAGGTGGACCGCCATCTGGTCACCGTCGAAGTCCGCGTTGAACGCGGCGCAGACGAGCGGGTGCAGGTGGATGGCCTTGCCCTCGACGAGCTGCGGCTCGAACGCCTGGATGCCCAGACGGTGCAGCGTGGGCGCACGGTTGAGCAGCACGGGGTGCTCGGTGATGACCTCTTCGAGGACGTCCCACACGACCGGGCGCGCGCGCTCGACCATGCGCTTGGCGCTCTTGATGTTCTGCGCGTGGTTGAGGTCGACGAGCCGCTTCATGACGAAGGGCTTGAAGAGCTCGAGCGCCATCTGCTTGGGCAGACCGCACTGGTGCAGCTTGAGCTGCGGGCCGACGACGATGACCGAACGGCCCGAGTAGTCGACGCGCTTGCCGAGCAGGTTCTGACGGAACCGACCCTGCTTGCCCTTGAGCATGTCCGAGATCGACTTGAGCGGGCGGTTGCCCGGTCCGGTCACCGGACGGCCGCGGCGGCCGTTGTCGAACAGCGAGTCGACGGCCTCCTGGAGCATCCGCTTCTCGTTGTTGACGATGATCTCGGGCGCGCCCAGGTCGAGCAGCCGCTTGAGGCGGTTGTTCCGGTTGATCACGCGGCGGTACAGGTCGTTCAGGTCCGAGGTGGCGAAGCGGCCACCGTCCAGCTGGACCATCGGACGCAGGTCCGGCGGGATGACCGGGACGGCGTCGAGCACCATGCCGGTGGGCGAGTTGGTCGTCGTCAGGAACGCGTTGACGACCTTGAGCCGCTTGAGGGCACGCGTCTTGCGCTGGCCCTTGCCGGTCTTGATGATCTCGCGCAGCGAGTCGGACTCGGCCTCGAGGTCGAACGCCTCGAGACGCTTCTGGATCGCCGCGGCGCCCATCGAGCCCTCGAAGTAGTTGCCGTACCGGTCCTGGAGCTGGCGGTAGAGCATCTCGTCGCCCTCGAGGTCAGCGACCTTGAGGTTCTTGAACCGGTCCCAGACCGCGTCGAGGCGGTCCAGCTCGGCGTCCGCGCGCTTGCGGATCTGAGCCATCTCGCGCTCGGCGGAGTCGCGCACCTTGCGGCGGGCGTCGGCCTTGGCACCCTCGGCCTCGAGCTCGGCCAGGTCGGCCTCGAGCTTGCTGGCGCGGGTGTTGATGTCGTTGTCGCGGCGGTCCGAGATCTCCTTCTTCTCCAGGTCGATCCCGTTCTGGAGGTTGGGGAGGTCCTCGTGCCGGCCGTCGACGTCGACCCACGTGATCATGTAGGCCGCGAAGTAGATGACCTTCTCGAGGTCCTTCGGGGCGAGGTCGAGCAGGTAGCCGAGTCGCGACGGCACACCCTTGAAGAACCAGATGTGCGTGACGGGCGCGGCGAGCTCGATGTGGCCCATGCGCTCACGACGGACCTTCGAGCGGGTCACCTCGACGCCGCAGCGCTCGCAGATGATGCCCTTGAAGCGCACGCGCTTGTACTTGCCGCAGTAGCACTCCCAGTCCCGGGTGGGACCGAAGATCTTCTCGCAGAACAGGCCATCCTTCTCCGGCTTCAGGGTCCGGTAGTTGATGGTCTCGGGCTTCTTCACCTCGCCGTGCGACCAGGCACGGATGTCGTCGGCCGAGGCAAGGCCGATACGCAGCTCGTCGAAGACGTTGACGTCGAGCAAGAGGGGTCCTACTTCCTTCGCTTGCCGGTGTCGAGCACCAGCGGAACGGAAATGTTGCTAAAGGGTGCGGGCACCCCGGTCGGCATCTCGGGTGAGGAGCCGACCGGGGGCTCGACGTCAGATCTCTTCGACGCTGCTGGCGTTCGGACGCCGGGACAGGTCGATGCCGAGCTCTTCCGCGGCGCGGTAGACCTCGTCGTCGTTCTCCTTCATGTCGATGGAGACGCCGTCCGAGGACAGCACCTCCACGTTCAGGCAGAGCGACTGCATCTCCTTGAGGAGGACCTTGAAGGACTCCGGGATGCCCGAGTCGGGGATGTTCTCCCCCTTGACGATCGCCTCGTACACCTTGACGCGTCCGGGGACGTCGTCCGACTTGATGGTGAGGAGCTCCTGCAGCGTGTAGGCAGCGCCGTACGCCTCGAGGGCCCACACCTCCATCTCGCCGAACCGCTGGCCACCGAACTGCGCCTTACCACCCAGCGGCTGCTGCGTGATCATCGAGTACGGACCCGTGGAACGTGCGTGGATCTTGTCGTCGACGAGGTGGTGCAGCTTGAGGATGTACATGTAGCCGACGGCCACCGGCTCCGGGAACGGCTCGCCGGAGCGCCCGTCGAACAGGCGCGCCTTGCCGTCGCCGCCCACGGTGCGCACACCGTCACGGTTGGGCAGCGTGGCCGAGAGCAGACCGGTGAGGGTCGTCTCCGGGACACCGTCGAACACGGGCGTGGCGACCGGGTTCCCGGCCGGCGACGACGCGGCGATGGCCGGGACGTCGTCCCGCCAGGACACGTCGCCCTCGGCGAGCTGGATGTCCCAGCCCTGCTTGGCCACCCAGCCGAGGTGCGTCTCGAGGACCTGGCCGACGTTCATGCGGCCGGGGACACCGAGCGGGTTGAGGACGACGTCGACCGCGGTCCCGTCGGCGAGGAACGGCATGTCCTCGACCGGCAGGATCTTGGAGATGACGCCCTTGTTGCCGTGACGGCCGGCCAGCTTGTCGCCGTCCGTGATCTTGCGGCGCTGCGCGATGTACACGCGGACCAGCTCGTTCACGCCGGCGGGCAGCTCGTCGCCGTCCTCCCGGCTGAACGTGCGGACCTCGATGACCGTGCCGGACTCGCCGTGGGGCACCTTGAGCGACGTGTCGCGGACCTCGCGCGCCTTCTCACCGAAGATCGCACGGAGCAGGCGCTCCTCCGGGGTCAGCTCGGTCTCGCCCTTGGGCGTGACCTTGCCGACGAGGATGTCGCCGGCCGCGACCTCGGCGCCGATGCGGATGATCCCGCGCTCGTCCAGGTCCGCGAGGACCTCCTCGGAGACGTTCGGGATGTCCCGCGTGATCTCCTCCGGGCCGAGCTTGGTGTCGCGCGCGTCGACCTCGTGCTCCTCGATGTGGATCGAGGACAGGACGTCGTCCTGCACGAGGCGCTGCGACAGGATGATCGCGTCCTCGTAGTTGTGGCCCTCCCACGACATGAACGCGACCAGCAGGTTGCGGCCGAGCGCGAGCTCGCCCTCGTCCGTGGCCGGTCCGTCGGCGAGCACCGAGTTGACCTCGACGCGGGCGCCCTGGTCGACCAGCACGCGCTGGTTGTAGGACGTGCCCTGGTTCGAGCGACGGAACTTGGCGACGCGGTACGTCGACGTGGTGGCGTCGTCGTTGGCGACGACGATCAGGTCCGCCGACACCTCGGTGACGACACCCGGCTTCGTCGCGACGATGACGTCGCCCGCGTCGATGGCCGCACGACGCTCCATGCCGGTGCCCACGAGCGGGGCCTCGGAACGGACCAGCGGGACGGCCTGGCGCTGCATGTTGGCACCCATGAGGGCACGGTTGGCGTCGTCGTGCTCCAGGAACGGGATCAGGGCCGTGGCCACCGACACCATCTGGCGCGGGGAGACGTCCATGTAGTCGACGGCCTCGCCGGCGACGTACTCGATCTCGCCGCCCTTGACGCGCACCAGGACGCGGTCCTCCTCGAAGGCACCGTTGGCCTTGAGGGGGGCGTTGGCCTGCGCGATGACGTGGCGGTCCTCGTCGTCGGCCGTCAGGTAGTGGACCTCGTCCGAGACCTTGCCCTTGATGACCTTGCGGTACGGGGTCTCGACGAAGCCGAACGGGTTGATCCGCCCGTACGTGGCGAGCGAGCCGATGAGGCCGATGTTCGGGCCCTCAGGGGTCTCGATCGGGCACATGCGGCCGTAGTGCGACGGGTGGACGTCACGGACCTCCATGCCGGCGCGGTCGCGGGACAGACCACCCGGGCCCAGCGCGGAGAGGCGACGCTTGTGCGTCAGGCCCGCGAGGGGGTTGTTCTGGTCCATGAACTGCGACAGCTGCGACGTGCCGAAGAACTCCTTGATCGACGCCACCACGGGGCGGATGTTGATCAGGGTCTGCGGGGTGATCGCCTCGACGTCCTGCGTCGTCATGCGCTCGCGCACGACGCGCTCCATCCGCGACAGGCCCGTGCGGACCTGGTTCTGGATGAGCTCGCCGACCGCGCGGATGCGACGGTTGCCGAAGTGGTCGATGTCGTCGGGCTCGACGCGGATCTCGACGGACTCGCCGCCACGCGTGCCCGGCAGCGACGGCATGTCGATGTGCAGCGACGCCAGGTACTTGATGGTCGCGACGACGTCGTCCTTGGACAGGACGGAGTCGGCGAGCGGGACGTCCAGGCCGAGCTTCTTGTTCAGCTTGTAGCGGCCGACCTTGGCGAGGTCGTAGCGCTTCGGGTTGAAGTAGAAGTTCTCGATGAGCGCGCGACCGGCCTCGACCGTGGGCGGCTCGCCCGGGCGGATCTTGCGGTAGAGGTCGAGCAGCGCCTCGTCCTGCGTCTGGACGTGGTCCTTGTCCAGCGTGTCGATGACGGCGGGGTAGTTGGCGAACTCCTCGCGGATCTCCGCGTCCGTCATGCCGAGCGCCTTGAGCAGCACCGTGGCGTTCTGCTTGCGCTTGCGGTCGACGCGCACGCCGACGTTGTCGCGCTTGTCGATCTCGAACTCGAGCCAGGCGCCGCGGCTCGGGATGACCTTGGCCGTGAGGACGTCCTTGTCGGACGTCTTGTCCGCGGTGCGCTCGAAGTAGACGCCCGGCGAGCGGACGAGCTGCGAGACGACGACGCGCTCGGTGCCGTTGATGATGAACGTGCCGCGCTCCGTCATGAGCGGGAAGTCGCCCATGAAGACCGTCTGGCTCTTGATCTCACCGGTGGTGTAGTTGACGAACTCCGCCGTGACGAACAGCGGGGCGGCGAAGGTGAAGTCCTTCTCCTTGCACTCCTCGGCCGTGTACTTCGGCGGCTCGAAGCGGTGCTCGCGGAACGACAGCGACATGGAGCCGCCGAAGTCCTCGATGGGCGAGATCTCCTCGAAGATCTCCTCGAGACCAGCGGTCTCGGGAACGTCCTGCCGACCGGCCTCGAGGGCCTTGGCCACACGGCCCTGCCACTTCTCGTTGCCGAGCAGCCAGTCGAAGCTCTCCGTCTGCAGACCGAGCAGGTCCGGGACCTCGAGGGGCTCGTGGATCTTGGCGAAGGAGATACGGCGAGAGGCGGTGCGGTTCGCGATGGCGTCGGCGGTCGGAGCAGAAGGGGTGCGCGAGGCAGCCAAAAGAGGGGTCCTTCCCAGCGGATCGAGTGCACGCTGCGCTGGTCCTGGCTAGGCGCGATCCCCCGGCCGGCGAGCCCCACGACGTCGTGTATTGACGACGAAGGTGGGCTCGGGTTATACGGGATCGCGGGCACAGGCCAGCGCAAAGCGCTAGCATACTCGGCCGCCGAGTGAAAGTCCACCCGGCATCGACACCCCCTGGAGTCCCCCACCGTGATGGGTGACCGACCCTGAGGCGTCCGGTACGAGCGGGCGGCTCCGCCCGCACGACGACGTCGTTGTCGTCGCGCACATGGTGGCACACGTGGCGGGCCGGCGAAAGTCCGTCCCTCGTCCGGACGCGACGAGGCCCGCGCCCCTGAGGGGACGCGGGCCTCGTCGAGCGGGCTGGCGTGCTACCTCCGTGCGACCGGCTGACCGGCGACGGAGGCGGCGATCACTTGAGGGTGACCGTGGCGCCGGCGGCCTCGAGGGTCGCCTTGGCCTTCTCGGCGGCCTCCTTGGTGATGCCCTCCAGGACGGCCTTGGGAGCGGCGTCCACGAGGTCCTTGGCCTCCTTCAGGCCGAGGCTCGTCAGGACGCGCACCTCCTTGATGACCTGGATCTTCTTCTCGCCGGAGGACTCGAGAACGACGTCGAACGAGTCCTTCTCCTCCTCGACCTCGACCTCGGCGGCGCCACCGGCGCCGGCGGGGGCCGCGGCGGCGACCGGAGCGGCAGCGGTGACCTCGAAGGTCTCCTCGAACGCCTTCACGAACTCGGAGAGCTCGATGAGGGAGAGCTCCTTGAACGCGTCGATGAGCTCGGTGGTGGTGAGCTTCGCCATGATGGCGGTTCCTTCCGTTCGATGCCCGGCGGCCGGTGCGGCCTACCTGGGCGGGGGTTCAGTAAGTGCCTGTCGCCGGACGGCTCAGGCAGCGACCTCGGTCGACTCCTCGAGCTTGAGCCGGAGAGCGTCGACGGTGCGTGCAGCCTGAGCGGCGGGGGCCGTGAACAGGTAGGCCGCCTGGAAGAGCGACGCCTTGAACACGTTGGCCGCCTTGGCCAGCAGAACCTCACGGGACTCGAGGTCCGCGAGCTTGGTGACGTCCGCAGCGGTCAGGGCGCGTCCGTCGAGGACACCGCCCTTGATGACCAGTGCAGGGTTCGCCTTGGCGAAGTCACGCAGTCCCTTGGCGGCCTCGACCGGGTCACCGGAGACGAAGGCGATCGCCGACGGGCCCGTGAGCGCGTCGTCGAGGCCTTCGAGGCCGGCATCCTTGGCCGCGATCGCGGTCAGCGTGTTCTTCACCACGGCGTAGGTTGCGTTGCCGCTGAGCGCCTTGCGCAGCTTCTTGAGCTGAGCAACGGTGAGCCCGCGGTACTCGGTCAGCACGGCTGCGTTGGAGTCGCGGAACAGGTCCGTGAGCTCTGCGACAGCGGCTGCCTTGTCCGGCCTCGCCATGGCAATCCTTCCGATGGTGGTGCCACCGGTCGTCACGTCCACCAACGAGAAGAGCCCCGCGCAGGCGCGGGGCTCGGCAGGCAGCTCGGCGCAAGCCGAACCATCCGGGAACACTCACCTGCGCTGGCCTCCGCTGCTGCGGGACTTCGGGCGATCGGGCGTGAGCACTGCGTGCGCACGACACGGTCGACGACCGGCGGTCTTTGGGTCCCCTCAGGGTACGGCACCCGCCGAGGGTGACCAAATCGCCCTCAGAGCGGGGCGCCCAGGCAGACCAGCGGGGCGACGACCCCGGTCTGCGCCGCGTCCTCCGCGGTCGCGGTCGCGACGGCCTGCGCCACCGGCACCCCCGTGGCCAGCAGGGCGTGCGTGCGCGTCATCACCTTCAGCGCGGTGGCGTCGGGCAACGGCGCGAGCGCCGCGACCACGCAGCCGACCCCGGTGCGCAGCAGCACGCTCGCCAGCCCGAGTGCTTCTCCCCCGGCCCGGATGCTCGCCCGGCCGACCTCGCAGCTGGACAGCAGGACCAGGTCGGGCGACCCTCCGCCCGAGTCCAGCTCGTGCGCGAACAGGGGGCCGTCGGCCATGCGCACGGACGAGAACAGCGGGTTGTCGGGCTCGTGGCGGCCGTGCGCGGCCAGGTGCACGATGCCCGGCGAGCCCAGCAGCGCGATCATCCGGGAGACCGTCGCCTCCTCGCCCACCACGACCTCTCCCCCGGGCCACAGCCGGCCGATCTCCTCGGCCTCCGTCTCGGCGTGCCGCAGACCCGGCCCGGCCGCGGCGCTGACCCGCGTGGGGAGGGTTCTCGCCGTCCCCGCGTAGGTCATCCAGTGGTGCACCGACGGGGCGACGACGGTCGGCAGGCCCACGCGCGACGGGAGCATCGACCACGGCAGGACGCCGAGCCAGCCGGTCGCCACGACGACCAGCTCCCCGGGAGCCCCCAGCGCCGGCCTGAGCCGCCGCTCCAGCCCCGTCATCCCGTTGTGCAGCGAGCTCAGCGCCACCCCGCGCAGGTCGGCCGGCACCAGGGGGTTCGCGGTCACCTCCAGGTCCGCGTGCACGCGGCGGACCAGCTCGGAGATGCTCGCCGTCTCCCCGAGGTGGTGCAGGACGGTGCGGTCGTCGCCGACCTCGACCGCCAGGAGCTCGCCGCGGTGCTCGAGCACGTCGAGGACCACACCCCCGGGCCGGTCGCGCAGCACGCGGCGCACCTCGACGGCACGCCCCGCCCGGTCACCGCCGGCCCGACCGCTCTCGTGCCAGGAGCGGGCGAGGATCTCGTGCTTCAGGCGCTGGGCCTCGCGCTCGACGCGGACGAGCCGCGGGTCGCCGCCCACCCGCAGCCGGACGCCGCGGTTCTTGTCGATCAGCTCGCGCAGCTCCTCGAGCAGGGCCGCGGAGACCGGGTCGCTGGGCGGGTTGACCCGCGGGGTGCCGCCGATCACGGACCGCACCCGCTCGGCCGCGTCCAGCACCGCCGAGGCGCGACCGGTGGCCAGCGCCAGCGACACGTCGAGGGCCGCCAGCCCGGTCCCGTGCACCGCTCCCGCGGTCCGCAGGTCGAGCGAGCCGAACCGCGACCGGTGCAGCCCGAGATCGCGCTGACCCGCGCGGACATACCGCCCGGCGCGCTCGCGATCCCCCGCCTCCAGGGCGAGCATGGCGCGGATGCGGCGGCCGTGCAGACGGACCGCGATCGGGTCGCTGTTCCGCACGGCCCCCAGCGCCTCCAGCGTGCCGGCCGGGTCGGTGAGCACCCCGCGCGCCAGGTCGGCCTCGATCCGCACGTACGCGGCGGCCGTGGCCCAGATGGTGCGCCCGGTGGACACGCACATCTGCTCCAGCCGACCGGCGCTGCGAGCCAGCGCCGCCCAGCGGGCGCGGGAGAGCACGTCCCCGGGAGCAGCCGCGTACGCCTCGGCGTCCGCCTGGAGCGCCAGCAGCGACGACCGGACCACCCAGGCGTCGTCGCCCCGTCGACGGAACCGCCGCTCGGCGGACAGGGCGAAGTCGCGCGCCGCGGCGAGGTCTCCGCGCAGCATCGCGCACTCCGCACGGCCGAGCTCGCACTCGGCGACGTCGCGGGGCAGGTGCTGCTCCGCGAACAGGGCGGCGGCCTCGGCCAGGGTGCTGTCCGCGACACCCACCAGGCCCGCCTCGAGCAGCACCCGCGCGCGGTCCTGGAGCGCGGTGGGCCGGGGCGGCCCGGGCAGGATCGCGGCCGCGGCCTCCATCACCGCGAGCGCCTCCGGCATGCGCCCGGCGACGAAGCTGAGGTAGCCGAGGTTGTGCTCCGCCTTGAACACGAGGCGGACGAACCCTGCCTCGCGCGCGCGGCGGGCGCACTCGGCGAAGTCCGCCCGCGCCGCCGCGACCTCCCGGCGCTCGATGTGCAGCACGCCGCGGTTCAGCAGCGAGCGGCACGCGTCGATGGGGTCGGCCTCGTCGGACGCCGCGATGGCCACGTCCAGCTCGCGCAGCGCGTCGTCCTGGCGGCCGGCCCGCAGCGCCAGCAACCCGCGCAGTCCCGCGACCGCCCCCGGCAGTCCGCGCCACCCCTCGCCGGACACCTCCTGCTCGGTCAGCATCGCGTCGAGCCGGTCGAGGACGGGGCGCGGGCCGCCCCGGGTCTCGAAGTCGCACTTGGCCAGCTCGATCAGCGCCCGGCCACGCCAGTGCGCCACCTCCGGCGTCGACGGCATCGCGTCGAGCGCACGCAGGGCAGGCCGCAGCCGGCGACGAGCGCGGGTGGGTCTGCCCTCCGCGTTGTCGTCGTCGGCTCGCTGCACCTGCTCGGCCAGGGCGCCGAGTGACGGCGGTCCGGTCGCCGCCGGACCGCCGGGTTCGGACATCTGCGCTAGAGCTCGATCTGGGGCGTGACGATGGGGATCGTGGGCTCCGAGGGTCGGCGAAGCACCAGCCGCGCGGGTCCCCGCTCGATGTCGGAGAACGAGAAGCGACCGTCCGAGTCCGACGTCGTGCTCGTCATGTCGCCGCCCTGGTGCAGCTCCACCGAGAGCTCGCCCGCGGGCGCCGCCCAGCCGTCGACCCGGACGCGTCCGGCCTCGGCGTGCACCGAGATCATCACGGTGAGCACGTCCGTGGTGAACGTGATCGTGCCGGCCTCGATGCTCGTCTCGTCGGCGCGGACCGCCAGCGCGGGCTCACCGACCAGGTGCAGCTCCGCCACCTCGGCGTGCATCGCCTCGATCGTCAGGGCCATGCCGATGCGCTCGATGAGGCCGGGCGGTACCGGGTCCGCCCGCTCGACCAGCTCCGCCAGGTGGTTCAGGATCCGCCGGTCGTCGAGGTCCAGGCCACCCGCGGCGACCAGCGCGAGGGTCCTCTCGTCGGTGCTCATGACACGCTCCAGGCGGGGTCGGAGGCGAGTGCGACGCGCAGCTTGGCGAGGCAGCGGCCGCGGGTGGGGCCGATGCTCCCGACAGGCATGCTCAGCGCTCTGGACACCACCCCGTAGTCCGGCCGGTCCACCAGCGCGACGAGCCCGAGCAGGCGTCGGCACCGGTCCGGCAGCTCCGACACGTGCTGCCAGAGCAGCCGGTCGCGCTCGGAGCGCACGGCCACCGTGTCGGGCAGGTCGTCCGCCGGCGCCGCCAGCCAGTCGGTGACGTGCTCGTCCTGCTCGTGCCGCACCATCTCGTCGCGGCTGCGGCGCACCGACCTCCACGCGGCGCGCTTGGCCGTCACGAGCATCCACTGGAGCGTCGCCCGGGGATCCCGGATCGACTCGATGTCCCGCACGAGCGTCAGCCAGGTGTTCTGCACGATGTCCTGCGCCAGCTCGGGGTCAGCCCCCTGGGCGCGCACCGTGTGCCACAGCAGCGGGGTCATCACCTGCACCAGGGCGGCGAGCGGCGCACGGTCTCCGTCGCGGTAGGCCACCACCGCGCGGGCCGCCTGGTCGGCGAGCCCCTCACCCTGGCTGCGGAGCTCGGTGTCCACCGGCTCCACCAGGTCGTCACTCATCATGGACCCCTCACAGGCAGGCCTCGTCGGGCGGCCGCCCCGCACACAGTAGGACGACCCGGACAACCCCGACAAGGACGATCGACGTCGCTCGCCGCTGCCCCGGGCACGCCGCTGGTGACGACCTGCCCCCGCGAGCACCCGCGGGCGACCCCACCCGACGGGGTCGACGAAGAGGAGCACCCCCTCGGCATCCAGATACATCTCTGCAACTGTTCATCCGGGTGGATGTATCTGGTCCGGGTACACCCGCTCCTGACGAGCACCCGACCGGTTGAGGAGACGCGCGACATGACTGAGCAGGACCCCACATCCGACCCGTACACCCGCGAGCAGATCCGTACGACGAAGCGCACCGTCGAGGACGCGCTCATCGCCCGGCCCGGCGTGGTCGGTGTCGACATCGGCGAGAAGTGGTCCGACGGATCACCCACCGGCCGGCAGGCGATCGTGGTCCACGTCGAGCGCAAGCGCGCCGACGGCGACCTGTCCGACGGCGAGCGCATCCCCAGCGAGTTCGGCGGCATCCCGACGGACGTCGTCGAGCACCGCGTGCGGCTCCTGTCCGGCACGGAGCCCCTCCCCGCGAGCAAGCGCGTCCGGCCCCTCGCCGGCGGCATCAGCATCGGACCCGCGACCCCGGTGACGATCCCGGTCGACGGCAAGGCCCAGCTGCGGTCGGTGAACGGCACGCTCGGTGTGCTGGTCTACGAGCGGCACACCGGCCAGACGTTCGGGCTCACCAACTGGCACGTCGCGGCCGGTGACGGGCTCGAGGACGTCGCGAGCACCTGGATCCAGCCGGCCCTGGCGGACGGCGGCAACCCGCGCTCCGACCGCGTGGGCGCGCTGGTGCGTGGGGCGCTGACCGACCACATCGACGCCGCCGTGGTCGCCCTGGCACCGGGAGCGCCCTGGCTGCCGGGGATCGTGGGCATCGGCGCCGTCACCGGCTCCGAGCCTGCCACCGACGGCTCGTCCGTCCGCAAGACCGGTCGCACGACGGGGCTCACCACCGGCACCATCACCTCGACCGACTACACCACCTCCGTCGACTTCGGTCCGGGCATCGGGTGGAAGACGCTGCGGGACCAGATCCGCATCGAGCCCGCCGACGGCGTCGCCGCCTTCTCGGCCGAGGGCGACTCCGGCTCCGCGATCGTCACCGAGGACGGACGCGTCGTGGGGCTGCTGTGGGCGGGCGAGGACGACGGGTCCTTCTCCGTCGCGAACCCGATCGCCGCCGTGCTGGACACCCTCGGCGTCGACGTCCTCACCCCGCGCGCCGCACGCGCCCTGGCCGCCCGCCGGTCGGCACGCTCCCGTTCGGCGCGGGCGACCGCCGCCGGCTCGCTCTTCCCGCCGGTCCAGGCGGCGTACGGTGCCCGGCGTGCTCGCCGGCGTCCGGCCGCACGGGAGACGGCGGCGAGCGGGAACGGCGCCACCGGTCGCCGGGTGGCGGCTCAGGCGCACCCCACGGCGGCGCCGTCCGCGCAGTCCGCCGCGGCCGCCGGCGCGGAGGCGCAACCGTTCACGGAGCCGTTCACCGAGCCCTTCACGGAACCCTTCACCGAGCCGTTCACGGAGCCGTTCACAGAGCCCTTCACAGAGCCGTTCACCGAGGCCCTCGGAGCCAACCCGTTCACCGAGCCGTTCACCGAGCCGTTCACCGAGCCCTTCACCGAGCCGTTCACGGAGCCGTTCACAGAGCCCTTCACAGAGGCATTCGGGGCCAACCCGTTCACCGAACCGTTCACTGAGCCCTTCACCGAACCGTTCACGGAACCCTTCACGGAGCCCTTCACCGAGCCGTTCACGGAGCCGTTCACCGAGGCATTCGGAGCCAACCCGTTCACCGAACCGTTCACCGAACCCTTCACGGAGCCGTTCACCGAGCCGTTCACGGAGCCCTTCACCGAGGCGTACAGCTCGCGGGTTCCCTCGGGCGGCGCGGCCGGCGCCCGGGCCTACACGGCGCTGCGGCTCCGCGAGGCGTTCTGGGCGGGGTACGTCACGGCGATCGTCCGCGGCCGGGCTCGCTGACCGCACCCACCCACCCACCCAGAACCCACCAGCAGAGAGGAAGGGCAGCGCGATGTCCGTCGACGTCGAGAGCACGGCCGCCGGCCGCAACCGCACCGCGGTCGACCGGAGCCCGTCGGCACGCGTCGTCGCGCTGCGCCCGCGGGTCGGCCGCCACACGGCGGCCGGCCCCTCGCCGGAGGTCGTCGCGCTCGTCGCGGACCCTGCGGCGCCACCCGCACCGGGCCAGACGCACCCGGCCCGGCACCAGCGCGAGCAGGGGTCCACACAGGCGCTGGAACCGGACGGACGGCCCCTGGTGCGGGAGCTGGAGGACCTCGTCGGGCGTCTCCACCAGCACGGGCCGACGCCCGTCCTGCGCGCACGGCTGACCTCGCTCCTGTCCGCGTGGGCGGCCGCCCTGGTGCGCCTGCACCGCACGCCGCTGACGTCGCTCACCCCGACCGCCGACCTGCCCTGGGTGCTCGACGAACCCCTGCCCGACTGGCTCGGCACCCTGCCGGCTCAGGCGGGGCCGGTGTGGGCCGTGCGGGCCCACCCCGCGATCGCCCGTGCCCTCGAGGACGCCCGCTCGACGTGGACGACCGCGCAGTGGATCCACGGCGAGCCCACGGGCGACGACGTGGCCGTGACCCGGGTGAACGGCTCCGTCCGCGCCGTCCTGCTGGGGGGCTCCGCACAGCCGGACGGCACGGTCCTGGCCCGCGAGAACGGTGCGGGCTGCGGTGACCCGCGGTGGGACGTGGCCACCGCGCTCGACTGGGTCGCCATCGCGCTCGGCCCGGTCCTCGACCCGGGCTGGGAGCTGGACCCGGTGGCGACGTTCCTCGCCGAGTACCGCAGCCTCGGCGGCGACGCGACACCGACCCGCGCGATGGCGGTCGCGCGGACGGTGGGCACCGCGATCGAGTGGACCGCACAGCTCGCCGTGGCGCAGGAGCCGACCGACGACGAGCTCAGCTGGCTCTCGGGCCTGTGGACCCGGCCGCTCGAGCTGGTCGGTGCAGCTCGACCGGGGGCGGCACGGCGCATGCGCTGACCCCGGTCGTCCGCAACGGCGAAGGCCCGGTCCGCAGGGGGGGCCGGGCCTTCGTCGTGCTGGAGCTACCGTCAGGCGGCGTCGTCCTCGAGCAGGTTCCGCGTCTTGTTCTGGTCGACGAGGATGCCGGGGCCGTTCGTCGTCGAGACCGTCGCCTTGGCGATGTAGCGGCCCTTCGAGGCCGACGGCTTCAGCCGCAGGATCTCGTCGAGCGCCGCGGCGTAGTTCTCCACGAGCGCGGTGTCGGAGAACGACACCTTGCCGATGATGAAGTGCAGGTTCGCGTGACGGTCCACGCGGAACTCGATCTTCCCGCCCTTGATGTCGGACACGGCCTTGGCCACGTCCATCGTCACGGTGCCGGTCTTCGGGTTCGGCATGAGACCACGCGGGCCCAGAACCTTGCCCAGTCGACCGACCTTGCCCATGAGGTCGGGCGTCGCGACGGCGGAGTCGAAGTCGGTCCAGCCGGCCGCGACCTTGTCGATGAGCTCGTCGCCACCGACCTCGTCGGCACCCGCGGCGCGGGCCTGCTCAGCGCGCTCGCCGGTGGCGAACACGATGACGCGGGCCGTCTTGCCGGTGCCGTGGGGCAGGTTGACCGTGCCGCGGACCATCTGGTCCGCCTTGCGCGGGTCGACACCGAGGCGGAAAGCCACCTCGACGGTCGAGTCGTACTTGGTGGTGGACGTCGTCTGCGCGAGCCGGACAGCCTCGAGGGGGCTGTAGAGGTGGCCCTCCTCGATCTTCTCGACCGCGGCGCGGTACGCCTTGCTGTGCTTAGCCATCTGCTTGGTTCTCCTTGATCAGCAGTCGTGGTCTGCGGGCCGCACATGGCCCTGCCACATTTCCGGGTAGAGCTGGGCTGGAATCAGCCCTGGACGGTGATGCCCATCGAACGGGCGGTGCCCGCGATGATCTTCTCGGCCGCGGCCAGGTCGTTCGCGTTGAGGTCCTCGAGCTTGGTGCTCGCGATCTCGGTGACCTGGGCCCGGGTGAGGCTGGCGACCTTGACGGTGTGCGGGGTCGGGGACCCCTTGGCCACACCGGCGGCCTTCTTGATCAGCTCGGCGGCCGGCGGCGTCTTCGTGATGAAGGTGAACGAGCGGTCCTCGTACACCGTGATCTCCACGGGGATGACGTTGCCGCGCTGCGCCTCGGTGGCCGCGTTGTACGCCTTGCAGAACTCCATGATGTTGACGCCGTGCTGACCCAGCGCCGGACCGATCGGCGGCGCGGGGGTGGCTGCGCCGGCCTTGATCTGGAGCTTGATCAGGCCGGTGACCTTCTTCTTCGGGGGCATAGCTGCTTCCGTTCGTGTCGTGGGCCGACGCCGTGGGCGATGACCCGGTTGCAGTGCGCGCCCGCTGTGCGGGCGCGCTCAGTCAGATCTTGGCGACCTGGCTGAAGGACAGCTCGACCGGGGTCTCCCGGCCGAAGATGGAGACGAGCACCTTGAGCTTCTGGCTCTCGGCGTTGATCTCGGAGATCGTGGCCGGCAGCGTGTCGAAGGGGCCGTCCGTGACGGTGACCGACTCGCCGACGGTGAAGTCGACCTTGATCTGGGAGGCGGCCTTGGCGGCGCCGGCAGCGGTGGTCGACTGCTTGGGCTCCAGCGACGGCGCGAGCATCGAGAAGACCTCGTCCAGCGTCAGCGGGACGGGCTGGTGCGTGTGGCCGACGAAGCCCGTGACACCCGGCGTGTGCCGGACGGCGCCCCACGACTCGTCGGTGAGGTCCATGCGGACGAGGACGTAGCCGGGGATCCGGACGCGCTTGACGACCTTGCGCTGCGCGTTCTTGATCTCCACGACCTCCTCCATGGGGACCTCCACCGCGTAGATGAAGTCCTCCATGTTGAGGCTCTGGCGACGGTTCTCGAGGTTCGCCTTCACGCGGTTCTCGTAGCCGGCGTAGGAGTGGATGACGTACCAGTCACCCAGCTGGCTGCGCAGCTGCGCCTTGAACGCTGCGACCGGGTCCTCCTCGACGTCGGGCTCGTCTTCGGCGTCGGCCTCGTCGGCCTCGACCTCCTCCGCGTCCTCGTCGGCGGCAGGCTCGGCGCCTTCGTCAGCCGGCTCGTCGCTCTCGGTGGCGTCAGCGCTGACATCCTCGGACGAGGCGTCCTCGACAGCCGACGACTCGACGGCCTCGACCGACGCGATGGCGTCCTCGAGCTCCGCCTCGGCGCCCGTGGTGGGCTCCTGCGACTCCTGCGACACGTGCGAACCTGCTTTCTCCTGCGTGTGCGCCCCGGCGGACCGGGACGGTGGGTGCTCCACCCGGGTGGGGCGACTGCCTGACTGTCGGGGCTGGCCCCGAGGGGCTGTCAGCCTCCGAAGACCCAGAACGTGAGCTTGCCGATGCCCAGGTCGACCACGGTGACGAAGGCCATGACCACCGCGACGAACACGAGCACGACGCTCGTGTACGTGATCAGCTCCGACCGCGTGGGCCGGACGACCTTCTTCAGCTCCGCGACGACCTGGCGGACGAAGAGTGCGATGCGGGCGAACAGGCCGCCACGAGACTGCGACGAGCCCTTGCCGGCGGCCTTGGGAGCCGACGGGCGCGCCGCCGAACCCTCGGCGTCGGACGCCGCAGCCGGTGCTGTTTCGCTCACGTCTGGCCCCTACGTTCTCGTGGTGGTTCGTGATGCCGGGCTCCGTGCGGATCCCAGCAGCCCGACCGGCCGACGCATCGCGCCGGACCGACCGGCGGTCCTGCTCGCCGCCTCTCCGTCCGGGCGGACCCGGACGGAGAGAAGCGTGCGCAGGGCAGACAGGGCTCGAACCTGCAACCTGCGGTTTTGGAGACCGCTGCGCTACCAATTGCGCCACTGCCCTACGGCGGCCTGGGCCTCCACGACGATCCGCACACCCACAGGCGCGCACCGACGGACACCACCCGCAGGGGGTCCGTGCGGGCTCCCGAAAACCTCCGGGGCACGGCTCATCATGGCGGACGTCAACCGCCGGGGGTCCACTGTACGCGACGAGGGCTCGTGGGTCGAACCGTCCCGAGGGGCGCCGCGGACCGAGCCGACGGCCGAACCGACGGACAGAATTGGCGGGCACGAGTGCGCGTGACCTCTGCCACTATGGGCCCCGTGAGCGAGCAGACCTCCCCCCGTCCCCGCGTGTCCGCACGGCTGGCCGCCATCGCCGAGTCCGCGACGCTCGCGGTCGACGCCAAGGCCAAGGCGCTCAAGGCCGCCGGGCGTCCCGTGATCGGCTTCGGCGCCGGGGAGCCGGACTTCCCGACCCCCGCGTACATCGTCGACGCCGCGATCGCCGCCGCGAAGGACCCGGCCAACCACCGCTACACGCCCGCCGCCGGCCTGCCCGCGCTGCGCGAGGCGATCGCCACCAAGACGCTGCGCGACTCCGGCTACGAGGTGAAGCCCTCGAGCGTGCTGGTCACCAACGGTGGCAAGCAGGCGGTGTACCAGTCGTTCGCGGCGATCGTGGACCCGGGCGACGAGGTCATCCTGCCCGCGCCGTACTGGACCACCTACCCGGAGGCCGTCCGCCTGGCGGGTGGCGTGCCGGTCGAGGTGTTCGCCGGCGCGGACCAGGGCTACCTGGTGACCGTCGAGCAGCTCGAGGCGGCCCGCACCCCGAAGACCAAGGTGCTCCTGTTCAACTCCCCGTCCAACCCGACCGGCGCCGTCTACTCCCCGGAGCAGACCGCCGCGATCGGGCGGTGGGCCCTCGAGCACGGCGTGTGGGTCATCACCGACGAGATCTACGAGCACCTCACCTACGACCACGCCGTCTTCACGCCGATCGTCCGCGTGGTGCCGGAGCTGGCGGACACGACGATCGTGCTGAACGGCGTCGCCAAGACCTACGCGATGACCGGGTGGCGGGTCGGCTGGATGATCGGGCCCGCGGACGTCATCACCGCCGCCACGAACCTCCAGTCGCACCTCACGTCCAACGTCGCGAACATCTCGCAACGCGCCGCGATCACCGCCCTGAGCGGGGACCTCACGGCGGTCGAGGAGATGCGCACCGCGTTCGACCGTCGGCGCCGCACGATCGTCGACATGCTGTCGCAGATCGACGGCGTGCAGGTGCCGACCCCCGAGGGAGCGTTCTACGTGTACCCGTCGGTCGAGGGGGTGCTCGGCCGGACGATCCGGGGGGTCACCCCGCACACCTCGGCCGAGCTGGCCACGCTGATCCTCGAGGAGGCCGAGGTCGCGGTGGTCCCGGGCGAGGCGTTCGGTCCGAGCGGCTACCTGCGGCTGTCCTACGCGCTGGGCGACGACGACCTCGTCGAGGGCGTCACGCGCATCCAGGCGCTGCTGGCCGAGGCCGAGTAGCCGACCGTGCCGAACGCCGTCGAGGTCGCCGGGCTCCGGAAGTCCTACGGCGAGAAGCACGCGGTCGACGGCCTCGACCTGCACGTCGCGCACGGCGAGGTGGTCGCGATCCTCGGGCCCAACGGAGCCGGGAAGACGACGACCGTCGAGATCCTCGAGGGGTACCGGTCGCGGGACGCCGGCGACGTCCGGGTGCTCGGGCAGGACCCGCAGTCCGGCGACCGGGCCTGGCGCTCGCGCCTGGGCATCGTGCTCCAGACCAACAACGACCTCGCCGAGGCGACGGTCGGGGAGCTGGTGCACCACTTCGCGCGGTTCTTCCCGGACCCCCGCGACCCCGACGAGGTGATCGACTCCGTCGGGCTGCGGGAGAAGGTCACCACGCGCGCCAGGCAGCTGTCCGGCGGCCAGCGGCGACGCCTCGACGTGGCCCTGGGCATCGTCGGCCGGCCGGAGCTGCTGTTCCTCGACGAGCCGACGACCGGGTTCGACCCGCAGGCCCGCCGCTCGTTCTGGGACCTGGTGGAGGCGCTCGCCGACGGCGGCACGACGATCCTGCTCACGACGCACTACCTGGAGGAGGCCGAGCGGCTCGCCGACCGGGTGCTCGTGGTCCGCGACGGTCAGGTGGTCGCCGAGGGGACCCCCGCGGACCTCGGCGGCCGGACCGCACGACAGGCCGTGGTGCGCTGGACGCTGGACGGCGAGACGCGCGAGGTGCGGACGGACACGCCCACCCAGGTGGTCGTCGAGCTGACCGGGACCCTCGGCGGGGAGGTCCCTGGGTTGCAGGTGCTGCGCCCGACGCTGGAGGACGTGTACCTCAGCCTGATCGACGGGGGGACCTCGTGAGCGTCGTCGACACGCGGACCCGGCTGCCCGGCGTGCTGCGCCTCGGGCTGGCCCGCACCGGCTACGAGGTGCGTACCTTCTTCCGCGAGCGCGACGCGGTCGTCTTCATCTTCGCGTACCCGATCATCATGCTCGCGATCTTCGCGACGGTCTTCGGCCAGGACGGTGCGACGGTCGGCCCGGAGCCCGGGATCCCGTTCGCGCAGTACTTCCTGCCCGGCATGGTCGCGACGGGCGTGATGCTCTCGAGCTTCCAGCAGCTGGCGATCTCGATCGCCGTCGAGCGCGACGACGGCGGTCTCAAGCGGCTGCACGGGACGCCGCTGCCGTCGGCGGCGTACTTTCTGGGCAAGACCGGCGAGGTCCTGGCGACCTCCCTCGTCCAGACGGCGCTGCTGCTCGCCGCGGCGGCGCTGCTCTTCGACGTCCCCCTGCCGACGACCGCGACCGCGTGGGCCACCTTCGCGTGGGTGTTCGTGCTCGGGACGGCCGCCGGGACGCTGGCCGGGGTCGCGTTCTCCTCGGTCCCCCGCAGCGGGAAGTCCGCGAGCGCGGTGGTCACCCCGGTGGTCCTGGTGCTCCAGTTCATCTCCGGGGTGTTCTTCGTGTTCCAGGACCTGCCCACCTGGATGCAGCAGGTGGCGTCGGTGTTCCCCCTGAAGTGGATGGCTCAGGGCATGAGGTCGGTGTTCCTGCCGCCCAGCGCCGAGGCGTGGGAGGTCAGCGGCTCGTGGCAGCACGGGCCGACGGCGGCGGTGCTGCTGGTGTGGGCGGTCGGCGCGCTGGTGGTCGGGGTCCGCACCTTCCGGTGGCAGCGGCGCGACGACGGCTGACCCGGACGGCGCCTGCACGGGGCCGGGCGAGGCGGACATACTTGCGTCCATGTCACGCAGCGCCAGGGCCGGCGGCCGTGCCGACCTCCCCGGCGCGACGACCGGCTCGATCCCCGCGTACCAGCGCACGCTCGCGCACCTGACGGTCCGGGCGCGCCTGCTCACCGCCGTCGTCATGCTTGCCGCGCTCGCCGTGATGATCACCGGCGGGACCGCCTTCGCGCTCCAGGCGCGGGCGACCGACGCCCGCATCGACAACTCCCTGGCCCGGGCGGTCGCCGCGCTGCGCAGCGTGCAGGCCAAGAAGGACCCGAGCACGGGGCTGCCGTTCACCACCGTGAGGGCCGTGCTGTACGAGGGCGTCCGCAACCGCGTGCCCGGCAAGAACGAGGGTGTGGTCGCGCTGCTGAACGGGCTGCCGGTCTACTGGGCCGGGCCGCAGACCCGCGCCGTGCAGCTCGAGCAGGACCTCGCCCTCGTCTCTGCGCTGGCCGCGATCCCCGCCGACGCACCGGTCGTCGCGCGGACGATCTCCACACCCGAGACGCAGTACCGCCTGATCGCGGTGCCCGTGCTGCTCGACGGGGACCCGGTCGGCCGGGGGCTGTTCGTCGTCGCGTTCGACCGTGCGGCCGAGCGGTCCAGCCTCGGCAGCACGTTCGTCATGTACTCGGCGGTCGGGCTCGCGGCCCTCGCGGTCATCGCCTGCGTCGCCTGGTTCGTCGTCGGGCGCCTGCTCCGGCCGATCCGGCTGCTGCGCGACACAGCTCGCCGGATCACCGAGTCCGACCTGTCCGAACGCATCACCGTGACCGGCAAGGACGACCTGTCCAACCTCGCCCGCACGGTGAACGCGATGCTCGACCGCCTCGAGCGCGCGTTCGGGTCCCAGCGCGAGCTCCTGGACGACGTGGGCCACGAGCTGCGCACGCCGCTGACGATCGTCCGCGGTCACCTCGAGCTGCTGGATCCCGACGACCCCGACGACGTCCGGGCCACGCAGGCGCTCGCCCTCGACGAGCTGGACCGGATGCAGCGGCTGGTCGACGACCTGATGACGCTGGCCACCGCGGACCGCCCCGACTTCGTCCAGTCCGCCCCCACGGACGTCGGCCGCCTCACGGACGACGTGCACGACAAGGCACGCGGGCTGGGCCACCGGCGCTGGGTGGTGGCCGCCCGGGCGGACGTGACCGTCCTGCTCGACGCGCAGCGCATCACGCAGGCGTGGTTGCAGCTGCTGGCCAACGCGCACCGGTACTCCTCGCCCGGCTCCACCGTGCGCCTGGGGAGCGAGGTGTCGGGCGACCGGCTGCTGCTCTGGGTGCGCGACGAGGGGCTCGGGGTCCCCCCGGAGGAGGCCGACCGGATCTTCGAGCGGTTCCACCGCGGACAGGCCGACCGCCTCTCGCACGGTGCCGGCCTGGGCCTGCCGATCGTCGCGGCCATCGCGCGCGCGCACCACGGGCGCGTGTTCGTGGAGCATCCACCGGCTAACGTCGGGCCCGGCGTGGTCTTCGTGCTGGACCTGCCGGCCGTCGACCTCGTGGACGGCGAACCCCGACCCGTCACGGAGCTGGTGGAGTACCTATGACGCACATCCTCATCGCGGAAGACGAGGAGCGCATCGCCGCGTTCGTCGCCAAGGGGCTGCGCGCCTCCGGCTTCGAGACGAGCGCGGTGACCTCGGGCGAGGAGGCTCTGGCGACGGTGCAGTCGGGCGGCGTCGACCTGCTCATCCTGGACCTGGGCCTGGTCGACATCGACGGGTTCGAGGTCCTGCGCCGCCTGCGCGCGGCCGGGCACACCGTCCCGGTCATCGTCCTGACCGCGCGCTCGTCCGTCACGGACACGGTCACCGGGCTGGAGTCCGGCGCCGACGACTACATGGCCAAGCCGTTCCGCTTCGAGGAGCTGCTGGCCCGGGTGCGGCTGCGGCTGCGCGCGCAGGGTGTGGCCGCCGGCGAGGCGTCGGTGCTCCGGCACGGCGCGCTCCAGCTGGACCTGCGCACCCGGAGGATCAAGGTGGGGACGCAGGAGGTGGATCTGTCCGCCCGCGAGTTCGCGCTGGCGGAGACGTTCCTGCGGCACCCCGGCGACGTGCTGACGCGCGAGCGCCTGCTGTCGGAGGTGTGGGGCTTCGACTTCGACCCGGGCTCCAACGTGGTCGACGTGTACGTGCGGTACCTGCGGCGCAAGGTGGGCGCCGAGCACTTCGACACCGTCCGCGGCGTCGGCTACCGGCTGATCGACGCGACCGCGGCAGGCGTGTGAACACGCACATCCGTCGCGATCTGGCTCTCCTGCCCAAGGCGCACCTGCACCTGCACTTCACCGGTTCGATGCGGATCTCCACGCTCGCCGACCTGGCCACGACCTACGGCATCCGCCTCCCGGCCGCCCTGCTCGACGCGGATCCCCTGCACGTCCCCGCCGACGAGCGGGGGTGGTTCCGTTTCCAGCGGCTCTACGACGCCGCGCGGGCGTGCGTGCGAGGCGAGGCCGACATGCGCCGGATCGTCGCCGAGGCCGCCGAGGACGACGCGCGGGAAGGGTCGGGTCGGCTCGAGATCCAGGTCGATCCCACGTCGTACGCACCCTTCGTCGGCGGGCTGACACCGGCGCTGGAGATCGTCATGGACGCGGCCCGCGAGGCATCCGTGGCCACCGGCGTCGACGTCGGGGTCATCGTGGCGGCGTCGCGCATGCGGCACCCGCTGGAGGCTCGGACGCTCGCCCGGCTCGCCGCGCACCACGCGGGCGACGGGCCCGGGCAGGTGGTCGGCTTCGGCCTCTCCAACGACGAGCGACGCGGCGAGACCCCCGACTTCGCGTCGGCGTTCGCCATCGCGCGCCGGGCCGGGCTGGCGTCGGTGCCGCACGGCGGCGAGCTGCTCGGTCCCGCGCACGTGGAGGACGTCGTCGGGCACCTGCACCCCGACCGGCTGGGGCACGGCGTCCGGTCCGCCGAGGATCCGCGGGTGCTGGAGCGCGTGGTCGACGAGGGCGTAGCGCTGGAGGTGTGCCCGGCGTCGAACGTGTCGCTCGGCGTGTACGCGACCGCGGCGGACGTCCCGCTGCGCGCACTCGTGGCCGCGGGCGCGACCGTGGCTCTGGGCGCCGACGACCCGCTCCTGTTCCTCTCGCGCCTGGTGGACCAGTACGCGATCGCGCGGGACGTGCACGGGTTCTCCGACCACGAGCTCGCGGAGCTGGCGCGGTCGTCGATCAGGGCCAGCCGCGCAGGCGACGACGTGCGCGCCCGCCTGCTGGCCGGGGTGGACGACTGGCTGACCACTTGACCCGGACGCCGGCCTACGGCATTGTGTCAATCAATTGATTCATTGACACAAAGGAGTTCGGGATGTCCGTCCTCGTCCCCGTGCTGTTCGTCCTGGTGGCGCTCGCGATCGGCACGGCCCTGCGGCCGACCCGGACCGTCGGACCGGTCAGCCCGTCCGACGCGTGGCTGGCCGCCGCCCGGCACGCCGCCCGCGTCTCCGCGAGCGCCTGGACCGCGCTCGTCGCGGCACCACTGCTGGTCGCCGTCGCGGTGATCCCCGGGCTGCGCGGCGTGACCACCGGCCTCGCCCTGGGACTGCTCCCCGCAACCGGCGGGGCCGCGTTCCTGGCCGTGCATGCGGCTGGGGAGCTCACCTGGCCCCGGCCGACGGGTGCCGTCCGCCGTGCGGCACTCAGCCGCCGAGGGCTCCGAGACATCGCGCCCACCGGCCTGGCCGCCCTGGTCCTCACCTGGTCGGCTGCGCTCCTGGTGCTCCTCACGGTCTGCGCGGTCGTCGCGACGGACGACGGACGCGCCCTCCCCTGGCACCACGGCCCGGACATCACCAGCACAGCCGGCCCGTTCCCGGGCTGGTTCTACGGGCGCTGGATCGGCCTCGCCGTCGCGGTCCTGCTCATCGGCTGCGCCGCCGTCCTGCGACTGGTCGCGCGCCGGCCGGCGGTGAGCGACGCTTCCGCCGACGACGACACCGCTCTGCGACGGCTCTCAGCGCGGCGCGTGCTCGGCGGAGTGCAGCTGGTGCTCGGCTGGACGCTCAGCGGCTGTCTCGGCATCGCGAGCCAGGCGCTGCGGTCGGCCCAGAGCGGCTCCGTCGACGGGGTCCCGTTCGGCAACCCGCTGGCAGAGGCGGCCGCTCTCGCGGGCATGCTCGTCGCCCTGGTCGTCGCGGTGGCGTCCGCGGTCGTCGCCGGGCGGTCCGCCGTCCGCGCTCGTGGTGCCACGGAGCCTCGGGCCGCGGTCGGGGCCGCGGCGCAGGCGCACGCGTCATGAGCGCCGAGCTCGAGGTCGACCTCACCTCCGGCGTTCCCGCGTTCGAGCAGATCCGCGCGCAGGTCGTCGCGCACGTCGCGTCGGGACGGCTGGTGGCCGGTGACCGGCTGCCGACCATCCGCGCACTGGCCACCGACCTCGGGCTGGCCGCAGGCACCGTGGCGCGCGCGTTCCGCGAGCTTGAGGCGGAGGGGGTCGTCGAGACCCGGCGCCGCGCCGGCACCGTCATCGCCGAGGGCGCGTCGGTCCCCACCGACATCGCCCGTCGCGCCGCCGAGACGTACGTGACCGCGGTGCGCGCGGCCGGGCTGACCGACGACGAGGCGCTCGTGCTGGTGCACGGCGCGCTGCTCGGGCGGCAGCGCGTGACGCGTCAGAGCGTGACGCCCACCAGCACGGGCTCGGGCTCCAGCTCCACGCCGAAGGTGGACCGGACGCCGTCGCGCACCTGACGCGCCAGCGCGAGCAGGTCCTCGGCCTTGGCACCCCCGCGGTTGGTCAGGGCGAGCGTGTGCTTGGTCGACAGGGTTGCCGGGCCGGGGGCGCCGAAACCGCGGGAGAACCCGGACCGCTCGATGAGCCAGGCGGCGCTGGTCTTCACGCGGTCGTCGTCGGCCGGGAAGCGCGGGGCGTCGTCCGGCAGCGCGGCTGCCTCGGCGGCGCTGAGGTGGGGGTTGGTGAAGAACGAGCCGGCGCTCCACGTGTCGTTGTCCGCGGCGTCGAGCACCATGCCCTTGCGGGCGCGCAGGGCGAGCACGGTGTCGCGCACCTCGGCCAGCGGGGCGCGGCCGCCCACCTCGACGCCCAGCGTGCGGGCGAGCTCGGCGTAGGCGATCGGGCGGGAGAGCGAGCCCGGGCGGAGCTGGAACGTCACGTCGAGCACCACGTAGCGGGGGGTCGGGGACCACGGGGACTGCGGGTCGGTCGGGTCCGTCTCGCGCATCGAGCGCTTGAGCAGCGAGGTGCGGTAGCCGAACGCGAGCGTGACCAGGGGCAGCGTGCGGACCTTGCCCCGGCCGCGGTCCCAGACCCGGACGGTCGCGATGCTCTGCGACACCTCCTGCCCGTACGCGCCGACGTTCTGCACCGGCGTCGCACCCGTGGACCCCGGGATGCCGGAGAGTGTCTCGATCCCGGTCAGCTCCTGCTCGACCGCGTAGCGCACCACGTCGTCCCACGGGGTGCCGGCCGGGACGTTGAGCGTGGCGCCGGCGCACGCGGAGGCGTCGGGCACGTCGATGCCGCTGCGCACGTCCCGCACGACCACCCCGTCGAACCCGGCGTCGGCGACGAGCAGGTTGGAGCCGCCGCCGAGCACGAGGACCGGCTCGGAGTCGGCGTCGGCCGCGCGGACCGCGTCGATCAGCTCCGCCTCCGTCGTCGTCTCCACGTACCGCCGCGGCGCACCGCCCACCCGGAGCGTGGTGAGGTCCGCGAGGGTGGTGGACGAGGGGGCGGTCCGGGCCGGCCAGGTGATCGTCGGAGGGACGGTCGCCGGCGAGCAGTCCGCCGTGCTCAGCTCACTCTGCACCACGTCAGGCTACGCGGTCCCTGCGCAGGGGCGCGGCGGCGTTGACGACCAGCAGTCCCAGCACGATCGGGACGATGATGACCAGCAGCGCGTGCCGGTAGCCCACGTGCTGCGCGAGCAGCCCGAGCAGCGGCGGGCCGGCGAGGAACGCGCTGTACCCGATGGTCGAGACGACGCTGACGCGCTGGGCGGCCCGCAGGGGGTCGTCGGCCGCGGCGCTCATGCCCACGGGGAACCCGAGGGCCGCGCCCGCGCCCCACGCCACGATGCCCACGACCGCGAGCCACAGCGGGTCGGCGAGCCCGAAGATCAGCAGGCCCACGAGCGACAGCCCGGCGCACAGGCGCAGGACCGCGACGCGGCCGTACCGGTCGAGCAGCGTGGTGCCGAACCAGCGCATCGCGGTCATCGCCGTGACGAACACCGCGAACGCGACCGCGCCGACCGCGTCCGCGACGTCGAACCCGTCCACCACGGCGAGGCTGACCCAGTCGTTGGCGGACCCCTCGGTGAGCGCCGCCGCGAGCACGACGAGGCCGATGAGCAGCGTGCGCGGCTCGAGCCAGGCGGCCAGGGCACCCCGCGCACCTGTCTGCGGACGGTCGGCCGCGTGCCGGACCTCGGGCTCGTCGGCGGTCGGCAGGAACACCCGGACCGCGAACGCGACGCCGATCACCGACAGGACGACCGCGATCGGGATGTGCACCACGACCGGCACGTGCAGGGCAGCCGCGACGGCGGCGATCCCGGCGGCGGCGACCGTGCCGAACGAGAACCCCGCGTGGTAGCGGGGCATCACGGTCCGGCCGAGGTGCTGCTCGACGGCCGCGCCCTCGACGTTCATCGACGCGTCCCACACCCCCGTGCCGACGCCGAACAGGACCAGCCCCAGCCCGACGACGAGCACCTGACCGAGGGCGACGCCGACCGACGCGACGATGAGGCCCGAGGCGTTGAGGATCGCGAACGCGAGCACCGTGCGGCGGGCACCGAGGCGCTCGACCACCATCCCCGACAGCGGCAGGGACAGGAGCGAGCCGACCGAGCCGACGAGGAGCAGCAGGCCCATCTGCGCCGGCGAGAAGTCGAGCCCGTCGCGGATGGCCGGCAGGCGGGCGGCCCAGCTGGCGAAGTTGAACCCGTTGAGGAAGAAGACCGCGAACACGGCGATCGACGCCCGTTCGACGGCCCGCGAGGCGCGTGCGGGCGCGCTCGGGACGGTCAGCTCGTCGTCGTGTCCCGCTGGCGTCGTCATCGGCCCTCCGGTGCTCATGATGTCGTCCGTTCCTTGTTCACTGCACGCACGGGGCGAGCGCGATGCCTGATCCGCCGCGTGCGGGCGGTCACGTGGTCGGCGTGCCGGGCCACGATCGCGCCGTAGGGGTCGGGGTCGGCGTCGGCGAGGTGCGCGAGCGGCTCGTCGTCGTCATGACGTGCGGGTACGGCCTCGTTCGACGCCTGCTCCGGCGCGACGTGGCGGGCCAGCAGGACGCTCGCCACCATGGCGACCGCGATGAGCACGAGCGCGTGCCGGGCCCCGGTCGAGGCGGCGGCGATGCCCAGCAGGGGCGGCGCGGCGATCGATGCGACCGAGGCGAAGGCCGACACGACCGCCACGCGACCGGCCGCACGCATCGGGTCGTCGGAGGCGGCCGCGATGCCCACCGGGACGGCCAGCGCGGCGCCGAAGCCCCAGAGCACGATCCCGACGCCGGCGAGCACGAAGCTGGGCGCGAACCCGAAGAGCAGCAGCCCCACGACCGACACGGTGCCCGAGACACGCAGGACGGCCACCCGGCCGAACCGGTCGATCAGTCGCGTGCCGAGCAGCCGGACGAGGGTCATGGCACCGACGAACACCCCGAGCATCGCGCCGCCGACGGCCTCGGTCCGGTCGAAGCCGTCGACGACCGCCAGCGACAGCCAGTCGTTGGCGGAGCCCTCGGACAGTGCGGCAGCCATGACGACCACCCCGATCAGCAGCGTGCGGGGCTCGCGCCAGGAGTCGAGGGCGGTCGCGATGCGGCGGCCACGGCCCACGGTCACGGCGCCGGCGACCGCGCGGCTGGGCGTACGGGGGCGGTCCCCCGGCACGTCGGGCAGGACGAGCCCGCGCAACGAGGCCAGCCGCCAGACGACCGCGAGGGCCGCGACGGCGGTGAACTGCACGGCCACCGAGATGCCCAGGTGCGAGGCCGTCGCGCCGAGCGCGGAGCCGGCGACCGCACCGACCGAGAACGCGGCGTGGAACTGCGGGATGACCGTGCGGCCCATCGCCCGCTCGACGCGCGCGGACTCCACGTTGAGCGGCACGTTGCCGAGCGCGACCGCGACGCCGTTGAGGAAGATCCCGATCCCGAGCAGTCCGACCGAGCCGACGGTCGGCCCGGCGCCCATGAGCACGAGCGCGACCGCGAGGACGGCCGTCGAGGCGACGACCGCCACGCGGCTGCCGAACCGCTGCACGACCATGCCCGAGAACGTCACGGTGAGCAGCGCGCCGACCGAGCCGATGAGCAGCAGCAGCCCGAGCTCGGAGGTGGACAGGTCGAGCAGGTCGCGGACCGTCGGGATGCGGGCCAGCCAGCTGGAGAAGGTGATGCCGGCGAGGGCGAACAGTCCCATGAGGAGCCAGCGGGCTCGACTCAGGGCGAGGGAAGGGTGGCGCACGTACTTGCTCCGGAGGCGTTGATCGAGAGGCGATCGAATCGATTCGACCAGGCGCCGTCGTCAGCGGTCGAATCGATTTGAGGGTCGTAGCCATTCTGCGGGTACGCTTGCCGCTGCGTCAACCGTGCGCTCGCCCGCGCGTCGCAGGAGCCTCCGTCCCGCGATGCCGATCCGGAGGTCCGACCCTGTCTCCGCACCGCCCCACCCTGGCCGACGTCGCCGCCGCCGCGCACGTGTCGGTGTCGACCGCCTCCCTCGCGTTCTCCGGTGCGGGCCCGATCGCCGCAGCGACTCGGCAACGCGTGCTGGACGCGGCCGCGGCGCTCGACTACTCCGGCCCGAACCCGCTCGGGCGCCAGCTGCGCCGCGGCCGGTCCGGGATCGTCGGCGTCGTGGTGGGCGACTCGCTGCGCCGGTCGTTCCGGGACCCCGTCTCCATCCAGGTGCTCGACGGGCTGGTCAGCACGCTCGGCCCGCTGGACCTGGGCGTCCTGCTCATCCCCGGCTCGAGCGACCCGGCCGGACCCGCGGTGGACCCCCTGCTGGAGACCGCCGCCATGGACGTCGCCGTGATCATGTGGGGCGGCACGACGGACGACCCGATGCTCGGCGCCCTGCGGCGGCGCGGGACCCCGACCGTGCTCGTCGAGGGCCAGCCGCTCCCGGACGTCGCGTCGGTGGGGATCGACGACCGCGGCGGGATGCGCGAGGCCACGGAGCACCTGCTCTCCCTCGGCCACACTCGGATCGCCTCCGTCACGCTCCCGTTCGACCGCTCGCGCGGCGAGGGGCTCGTCGCGCTCGACCAGATGGACCACCTCGACTGGGAGATCACCCGCCGCCGGCTCGACGGCGTGACGGACGCGGGCGTGACACCGGTCGCGATCTGGGAGACGCCGGCGTCGCTGGTGGAGCACGGCCGCACCGCCGGGACCGCCCTGCTGTCGACGCCGGACCGCCCCACCGCCATCGCGTGCCAGTCCGACCTGCTCGCCTCCGGCGTCGTGCTCGCCGCGCGCGAGCTCGGGCTGCGCGTGCCGGAGGACGTGTCGGTCAGCGGGTTCGACGGCCTCGACCTGCCCTGGCTGGCCCCCGACGTGCTCACCACGGTCGTGCAGCCGCTCGCGGAGAAGGGTGCCGCCGTCGGGCACGCCGTCGAGGCCTTCCTGGCCGGCGAGGGTCCCACGCGCCAGATGCTGCCGGTCAGCCTACGGATCGGCACGACGACCGGTCCGGCACCGACCGTCAGCTGACGCGGACGACCGCCTGGGCCTTGCCGAGCACGCGGACGCCGTCGACCGCGACGGTCAGGTCGATCCGCGCCGTGCCGGCCTCGGGGTCCAGCGCACCGACGACGGCGGTCACCTCGACGGTCGCCGCGCCCGGGTCGGGCACCGGCACCGGCCGCGTGAAGCGCACCTGGTAGTCGAGGACCGCGCCCGGGTCCCCGATCCAGTCGGCGACGACGCTCGACGCGGCACCCATGGTCCACATGCCGTGGGCGATCACGCCGGGCAGGCCGACCGAGGTGGCGACGCGGTCGTTCCAGTGGATCGGGTTGAAGTCGCCGCTGGCGCCCGCGTACCGGACGAGCCGCGCGCGGTCGACGGTGATCTCGCGGCGGGCGACCTCGTCGCCGACGGCGAGACTCATGACTCCTCCGGGCGGACGGCCAGGGTGGAGATCACCGTGGTGACGGGCTCGCCGTCCTCGGCCGCGATCTCGGCGCGCGTGGTGATCATGGCCAGTCCGGCACGCACGGTGATCGAGTCGACGTGGAGCACGGTCACCAGGCGGTCGCCCGCGTGGATGGGCCGGTGGTGCGTGAACCGCTCGTCGGCGTGCACGACGCGGCTGAAGTCGATCCCGGCGGCGGGGTCCTCGAACAGCTGTGCCTCGGCACGCTGCGCCACCAGGACGGCAAACGTCGGCGGCGCGATCACGTCGGGGTACCCGAGCGTGCGCGCCACCGACGGATCCGTGTGGGCTGCGTGGGAGGCGCCGACCGCGTCGGCGAACTCCTGGAGCTTCTGGCGGCCTACCTCGTAGGCAGCGGTCGGCGGGTACTGACGACCCGCGTACCCGACGTCGACCGGCATCAGGACGAGGTCAGCGGGTCTCGCGGTGCAGCGTGTGCTTGTTGTCGCGGGGGCAGAACTTCTTCATCTCGAGACGGTCGGGGTCGTTCCGACGGTTCTTCTTCGTGATGTAGTTCCGCTCCTTGCACTCTGTGCAGGCGAGCGTGATCTTCGGGCGGACGTCCGAGCTCTTGGCCATGGTCTTGTCACCTCTCGCACCCGTACGGGTACCGCGTTCTCGTCATTGTGCGCCGGCCGACGCACTGTTGTGTCACCTGGCGGTAGCGGGAGCGGGACTCGAACCCGCGACACCACGATTATGAGCCGTGTGCTCTAACCACCTGAGCTACCCCGCCATGTCGATGCGCCCGGGAGAGTGCCGCGCAATCACGGCACTTCCTTCGAACACACCACAGAGCCCCGAAAGGGAATCGAACCCTTGACCTTCTCCTTACCATGGAGACGCTCTGCCGACTGAGCTATCGGGGCAGCGCGAGCAAGGTTACACGGGCCTTGGGGTGGTCGCGAAATCGGCCCCTCCGGCCGCCCCCGGACGGCCCTGCCTAAAGGATTCACACGTGGTCGCCCTCCGGCACCGCGTGCCACGATCCGGCCCATGCGCCAGCCCCGACGCAGCACTGCTGCTGCCCTCACGCTCACCGCCGCCCTCCTGCTCAGCACCGCCGCGTGCACCGGCGGCGACGCCGACGACGCCGCGCCGACCGCGGCCGTGGCGACGGCACCCGCGTGGCCGACGGCGATCGACCCGACGGCCACCGCCGAGCCGTTCTGGGTGGTCTGGACCGAGGTCGTCGAGACCGGCGCCGGCGACACGAGCACCCTCCAGCCCTCGATCGACTCCCTGGCGGCGCTGGACTACCAGACCCTGCCGCTCGACCCCGCCTGCCAGAGCGGCGCCGAGGAGCAGCTGGCGGGGCTCACCGGGTTCGGCAACCCGCTCGGGGTCGGCGTCGCCTTCGGGTCGGCGCAGGACGCCGGCACGTTCGACACCCTGTACGAGGGCGCGACCGTGTCGATCACCGAGGGCACCTACACGTGCGGCACCGCCTCCTGACCCGCTGAGCAGGTGCTCCGCGGCTGGACGAGAATGGGCGGCATGAGCAGGGCACTGATCGTCGTCGACGTCCAGAACGACTTCTGCGAGGGCGGCTCGCTGGCGGTCACCGGCGGGGCCGCCGTCGCGCGGGCCGTGTCCGCCCACCTGCGCGAGCACGGTGACCGGTACGCGGCCGTCGTCGCCACGCGGGACTGGCACGCACCCCTGCCGGACACCAACGACGGGCACTTCGCCACCGACGCCGAGCCGGACTACGTCACCACCTGGCCGGTGCACTGCGTCGCGGGAACCCCCGGCGCCGAGTACCACCCCGAGATGCTGCTGCCCCCGGACACGGTCCATGTCCGCAAGGGCCAGAGCCGGCAGGACTACTCGGGGTTCGCAGGGGAGGTCGTCGGCGGCGACGGGGCCCGGCTGACCGAGGTCCTCAGCGCGGCCGGCGTCACGGAGGTCGACGTCGTCGGCCTGGCCACCGACCACTGCGTCACCGCGACCGCCCTGGACGCCCGCGCGGACGGGTTCGACGCGACGGTCCTGGTGGACCTGACGGCCGCCGTGGCCCTGCCGACCACCCTGCGGGCCGCGGCCCGGCTGTCGCAGGCCGGGGTGCGCGTCACGACCGCCGAGCCGCTGGCCTGATCAGCCGCGCAGGGCCAGCGCGAACGGCAGCACGGCCGCCGCACCGGCCTGGCGTAGCTCGCGGGCCGCGACGGTCATGGTCCACCGGCTGTCCACGAGGTCGTCGACGAGCAGCACCGGCCCGGGCGGCAGGGCGAGCGCGGACGCGTCGAACCGGCCCCACACGCCCGCCAGCCGGAACGCGCTGTTGCCGCCCGGCTCCCCGCTCGGACCGCCGTCGCGTGGCGTGAGGGCACCCGTGTACGGCAGCCGGCCGATCTCGGCGATCCCCCGGGCCAGGGAGTCGACGAGCAGGGGCCGCCGACGCGACGGCAGGGCGACGACCGCGACCGGTCGCTCGTCCCAGCCCCACTGCGCGAGCACGCGGACGCAGCCGTCGAGCATGGCCCGGGTGACGGGCGCGTCGGCGGCGCCGGCGGCGAAGATCTCGCGCAGGGCGGTCCCCCAGCCGAGGTCGGTGAGACGGGCGAGCGCCCGTCCCTCGACGGCCCGCTCCGACTCGGCGATCCGGCCGCGCACGGGCAGGCCGAGGCGGTCCGCGCCGACCGGCCACTGCACGCGCGGCTCGACGGGCACGCCGACGCGGTCCAGGGAGCGCTCCGCCGACGCCGTGGCGCCCTCGGCGACGTCCCGGGGGTACCAGGCGCCCGCGCACGAGTCGCAGCGCCCGCACGGGGCCGCGGTCTCGTCGTCGAGGCTCCGCTGGAGGAACTCCATCCGGCAGCCGTCCGTGCGCTCGTACTCGAGCATGTGCTCCTGCTCGGCCTGCCGGGCTGCGGCGATGCGGGCGTAGCGCTCCGCGTCGTAGGTCCACGGATGCCCGGTGGCCACCCAGCCGCCCTGCACCCGGCGCACGGCGCCGTCCACGTCGAGCACCTTGAGCAGCAGCTCCAGCGGGGTGCGGCGGACGTCGACCCGCGCCTCCAGGGCCGGCGTCGACATCGGCCGGTCCGACAGCTCCGCGATGACGCGCTCCGCCCGGCCCTGGCTGGGCATCGAGGACGTGGCGAAGTACTGCCAGATGTCCGGGTCCTCGGTGCCGGGCAGCAGCAGCACGTCGGCGCTCTCGGTAGCGCGACCGGCGCGGCCCACCTGCTGGTAGTAGGCCACCGGCGAGGAGGGCGCGCCGAGGTGCAGCACCCAGCCGAGGTCGGGCTTGTCGAAGCCCATGCCGAGCGCGCTCGTCGCGACCAGCGCCTTGACCTCGTTGGCCTTGAGCGCCGCCTCCGCCGCCTCGCGGTCCGCGGGGTCGGTCTGGCCCGTGTAGGCGCGCACGTCGTGGCCGGCCTCGCGCAGCAGCCGTGCCGTGTCCTGCGCGGCCGCCACCGTGAGCGTGTAGATGATCCCCGACCCGTGCAGGTCGCCCAGGTGGCTGAGCAGCCAGGCGAGCCGCGTCCGCGCGTCGGGCAGCCGCAGCACGCCGAGGCGCAGGGACGCCCGGGCCAGCGGTCCGCGGATGGTGAGCACCCCGTCGCCGCCCGAGTCCAGCTGCTCGGCGACATCGGCCACCACGCGGCTGTTGGCGGTCGCGGTCGTCGCGAGCACCGGGACGCCCGCGGGCATGGTCGCGATCAGGTCCCGCAGGCGCCGGTAGTCGGGGCGGAAGTCGTGGCCCCAGTCGCTGATGCAGTGCGCCTCGTCGACCACCAGCATGCCCAGCCGCCGCACCAAGGCCGGCAGCTGGTTCTCCCGGAACGCCGGGTTGTTCAGCCGCTCGGGCGAGACCAGCAGCACGTCGACCTCGTCGGCCGCGAGGCGTGCCAGCAGCTCGTCCCACTCGTGCGCGTTGGTCGAGTTGATGGCCACCGCCCGCACGCCGGCGCGCTCGGCGGCGGCCACCTGGTCGCGCATGAGCGCCAGCAGCGGCGACACCAGGACGGTCGGGCCGGCCCCGCGCTGGCGCAGGAGCATGGTCGCGACGAAGTAGACCGCCGACTTGCCCCACCCGGTCCGCTGCACCACGAGCGCGCGGCGGTGGTCGTCGACGAGCGTCTCGATGGCCTCGAACTGCCCCTCGTGGAAGTCGGCGGTCGGGTTGCCGACGAGTCGGCGCAGCACGTCGAGGGCGGCGTCACGGGTGGTCTGGGGCACGCGCCCCACCCTGTCAGCAATCGCCCACAGGGTGGACTACCCGGCGCGCTGGAGCGCCCGCTCCCTGCGCGCGGCGACGCTCGACCCCGACTCCTTGCGGGCCATGCGCCTCAGCACGACGGGCGCCAGGAGGACGCCGCCGAGGGTCCACAGCCCGAGGACCGCCGCCGTCTCCAGCGGGCGCCACGACGCCCCGATCTCCCCCACGGCCGCCGCGTCGGGGAGGAACGCGGCACGCATCCCGAGCCCGAGCCAGTACACGGGGAACACCTGGGCGACGACCTGCCACCCGGCTGCGAGCGCGGTGACCGGGGCGAACACCCCCGAGATCGCGACGAGCCCCACGAGCGGCACCGTGACGTACCCGGCGCTGCGCGGGCTCCGGACGAGGGCACCCAGCATCAGACCGAGCGACCGGGTGGCGACCAGACCGAGCAGCAGCACCCACGTGAACGTCGCCCAGTCGACGCTCCGGAGGTCGACGCCGTCGATCAGCAGCGCACCCCCGAGCACGACGATCGCCACGTAGAGCAGCACGGTCCCGGAGACGGTCACCAGCTGCCCGACGAGGTACCCCCGGATCCCTCCCGGGACGGCCCGCGCCCGCAGCACGGTGCCGTCCTCCCGGTCGGCGCTGACGTGCTGGACGTCGAGCAGCATGCCGAGGGCGACGAACATCCCCACGACGCCGGGCACCGCGAACGCGCCGAGCGAGACGCTCCCGACCCCGAGCTCCCGGTGCTGGAGCACCACCAGGGCGACGAGCGTCACGACCGGCCACAGCAGGTGGCCGACGAGGTCCGCGCCCGTGACCGACTGCCGCAGCTCGACCAGCCCGCGCCGGATCCCGGGCCTCATGACGCCACCCGCCGGTCCGACTCGGCCCGTCGGACCAGTGCCAGGTAGGCGTCCTCGAGCGACGCGCGCCGGATCTCCAGGTCGGCGACGCGGTCGCCGTGCGTCCGGAAGAGGTCGCGCGCGAAGGCCGTGGAGCGGGGGGTGGACTGCACGAACCGTTCCCCCGCCACCGTCCAGCGCACCTCGTCGTCGCGCGCGAAGCGGTGCGCCAGGTCGGCCACCGTGCCGTCGGCCACGATGCGGCCACCGTCCAGCACGAGGATGCGGTCGGCCAGGGTCTCGGCCTCCGCCAGGTCGTGGGTGGTGAGCAGGACGGTGGCACCGTGGCCGGTGACGAGCGCGCGCACGAGCTCGTGGAACTCCCGCCGCGCCTCGGGGTCGAACCCGGCGGTCGGCTCGTCGAGGAACAGCAGCTCGGGACGCCCGACCGCACCGACCGCCACGTCGAGCCGCCGGCGCTGCCCGCCCGAGAGGCGACGCACCTCCTGGTCGGCCTGGTCGGTCAGGCCGACCGCGGCCAGCAGGGCGTCGACGTCCCACGGGCGAGCGACCTCAGGGGTCGCGTACGGGGCGTAGTAGGACCCGAGGTGCGCCAGGAGCTCGCGCACCTGCCACCGGCCGTGGTCGCGCCACGACTGGAGCACGACACCGACGCGGGCGCGCCACGCGTCGCCGGCGTGCGCCGGGTCAACGCCGAGCACCGTCACCCGGCCCGCAGAACGCTGGCGGAAGCCCTCGAGGATCTCGATCGTCGTGGTCTTGCCCGCCCCGTTTGGGCCCAGCAGCGCGACCACCTGTCCCGGCGCCACCCGGAAGGACACGTCGTCCAGGACCTCCACCGGGCCGTAGCGCATCCGCAGGCCGTCGACCTCCACCACTGCCATCGTCCGCTCCCTGTCAGTCTGTCCTGACGCTCAGTTTCGGTGTCAGTTTGGATTGACAAGCGATCCCGTGTCAATCCAAACTGACACCGTGTCCGACGACGACCTCTCCGCCCAGCTCCGCACGAACGACCCGAGCGTCGGGTTGCGGGCCGTCGGCGCCCTGCGACGGCTCGCCGAGCAGGTCGAGGCCCAGCAGGTCGCCCTGGCGCGCGAGCAGGGCTGGTCCTGGGAGCAGATCGGCGACGCGCTCGGCGTCGCCCGCCAGTCGGTCCACGCCAAGTACGGGAAGTAGGCCCTCGTGTTCGATCGACTCACCCCAGCCGCCCGCGCGGCCGTCGCCGCCGGGGACGACGAGGCCGCCCTGCGCGGGGACCGGCGCGTCGGCACCGACCACCTGCTCCTCGGCCTCCTGCACGACCCGGCGGCCGCCGAGCTGGTCGGCGTCGACCTCGACGCCGCGCGCGCGCAGCTGCGGGCCCTGGACCGGGCGGCGCTGGCGTCGATCGGCATCGCGAGCCCCGACCTGGACCACACCGTGCCGATCAGCCGCCGCAGCAACAGGCAGCCGACCTCGGGGTTCCGCGCGGTCCTGCCGCTCGCCTACACGATGGCCGCCACCGAGAAGTCGCGCCGGGTCACCCCGAGGCACCTGCTCCTCGCGCTCCTGACGCGCGACGAGCCGGATCCGGCGGCGACGCTCCTCGCGGCCCTCGGTGTCGAGCCGGCCGCGGTCCGTTCCCGGGCCCACGCCTGAGACGACACGACCCCGGGCCGCAGGCGGTCCGGGGTCGTGATCACAACGTGGCGGGTGAGGGATTCGAACCCCCGTAGGCGTTGCCAGCTGATTTACAGTCAGCCCCCTTTGGCCACTCGGGTAACCCGCCGGGGATGCCTGCCGAACGAGAGGACGCCCCAGGGGCGAACGCGCGTGCAGCGTGCGGGTGGAAGGATAGCAACACCCGGGCGGTGCTAGCGAAAGCGATGCCGAGCCCGCGCCCCAGTGCCATCAGCAGCAGGAGGAAACATGGCGAGCGAAGCCTCGTTCGACGTCGTCAGCAAGGTCGACCGCCAGGAGGTCGACAACGCCCTCAACCAGGCCGCCAAGGAGATCGCGCAGCGGTACGACTTCAAGGGCGTCGGCGCGTCGATCGCGTGGAGCGGCGAGAAGATCCTCATGATCGCCAACTCCTCCGAGCGCGTGCTCGCCGTCCTCGACGTGTTCCAGTCCAAGCTGATCCGGCGCGGGATCTCGCTGAAGTCCCTGGACACCGGCGGCGACGACGGCCCCGAGCCCAAGCCGTCCGGCAAGGAGTACCGCCTCGAGGCCCTCATCAAGGAGGGTCTGAGCAGCGAGACCGCCAAGAAGGTGGCCAAGATCGTTCGCGACGAGGGCCCCAAGGGCATCAAGACGCAGATCCAGGGCGACGAGCTGCGCGTCACGGGCAAGAGCCGCGACGACCTCCAGGCCGTGATCGCGCTGCTCAAGGGCGCCGACGTGGACGCCGACCTCCAGTTCACCAACTACCGCTGACCGCCTCCAGCTCGGTGGTTCGCGCCGAGGTCGGTGGTGCGAGACACCGAGCTCGGCGGCAACCACCGAGCTCGGCGCCGGGTCAGTAGCGCGAGATGCCGTCCTGCGGGCCGGCCTGGCGCTCCAGGCGGGCGATCCGGTCGGCCATGGGCGGGTGCGTCGAGAACAGCTTGGCCATCCCGGCGCCGCGGAACGGGTTCGCGATCATCAGGTGCGACACGTCGACCAGCTGGCGGTCCTGCGGCAGCGGCCGGGCCCTGGTGCCCTGCTCGAGCTTGCGCAGGGCGGACGCGAGGGCCAGCGGGTCGCCGGTGAGCCGGGCGCCGTCCTCGTCGGCGTCGTACTCGCGGGTGCGGGTGATCGCGAGCTGGACCAGCATCGCGGCCAGCGGAGCGAGGAACACCAGCAGGAGGCCGGCGATGGGGTTGCCGCCGCGGTCGCGGTCGCTCCCTCCGCCGAAGAAGAGCGCGAACTGCGCGAGCGACGTGATGACGCCCGCCACCGCGGCGGCGACGGACGACGTGAGGATGTCGCGGTTGTAGACGTGCATGAGCTCGTGGCCGAGCACGCCGCGCAGCTCCCGCTCGTCGAGGATCTGCAGGATGCCCTCCGTGCAGCAGACCGCGGCGTTCTTCGGGCTGCGGCCCGTGGCGAAGGCGTTGGGCGCGGCCGTGGGCGAGATGTAGAGCCGCGGCATCGGCTGGCGGGCGGCGGTGGAGAGCTCCCGCACGATGCGGTACATGGCCGGCTGCTCGATCTCGCTGACCGGCCGGGCCTTCATGGCGCGGATCGCGATCTTGTCGGAGTTCCAGTAGCTGTACGCGGTCATCACCAGGCCGAGCGCGGTGAACAGGAGGAGGAACTTCGGGGTCCCGCGGCCGAGCAGCCACCCGATGCCGAGCAGCACGGCCCACATCACGCCGAACAGCGCGGCCGTCTTCAGTCCGTTGTAGTGCCGGTGACCCATGTCTCTCTCTCCTCGCAGCAGTGCACCCGTGGAACGCACGCCACCGCGCCGGGGTTCCCTCGTATCCTGACCCCACCCTTCCCACGACACCTCCGGAGCACGCCGTGCGCAGAGCCCGCTGGACCACCCTCGCCGCCGTCGCCGCCGTCGCCGCCCTGACGCTCGCCGCCTGTGCGCCGACCGACGACGACGCGACCGACGCCCCGAGCGACGGGTCTCTGGCGACGGTGACCGACGGCGTCCTCACCATCGCGACGTCCGACCCGGCGTACGAGCCCTGGGTGGTCGACAACGACCCGACCAGCGGCGAGGGCTTCGAGTCCGCGGTCGCGTACGCCGTGGCCGACCAGCTGGGATTCGACAAGGACCACGTGGAGTGGACCGTCGCGAGCTTCGACCAGATCATCGCGCCCGGCGCCAAGGACTTCGACTTCGCGGTCAACCAGGTGTCGATCAGCGACGAGCGCGAGGCCAGCCTCGACTTCTCCTCGCCGTACTACACGACCTCGCAGGCCGTCGTCACGCTCGAGGGCTCGGCGGGCGCCGAGGCGAAGACGCTCGCCGACCTCAAGACCCTGAAGATCGGTGCGATGGTGGGCACGACGAGCCTCACGGCCGCCCAGGAGGCCATCGACCCGAGCACGCCCGTCTCCCCGTTCAACGACAACGACCAGGTGAAGCAGGCCCTCACCGCCGGGCTCGTGGACGCGATCGTCGTCGACCTGCCGACCGCCCTGTACATCACGGCGGCCGAGCTGGAGGGCGGGATCATCGTCGGCACCCTGCCCGACAGCGCCGGCGGCGACCAGTTCGGGCTCGTGCTGGACAAGGGCAGCGCGCTGACCGCGCCGGTCACCGAGGCGGTCGACGCCCTGCGCGACGACGGCACGCTGGCCGACCTCGAGGCGCAGTGGCTCACCGACGCCGCGGGTGCACCGGTCCTCCAGTGACCTGGGTGCCCTCCGAGCGCCAGCAGGAGCGGGACGCCTACCGCCGCAGCCGCGCCCGCCGGTCGACCGCGGTGGCGTTCCTGTCGACGATCGCGCTCGTCGCGATCGCGGTGCTGGCGCTGGTGTCCTCCCCCGGCTGGCCGCGGGTCAAGGCGTCGTTCTTCGACTGGGACGTGGCGGTGGCCTCGCTGCCCGCCATCGCGCAGGGGCTCTGGCTGAACATCCGCGTCATGGCGGTCAGCGCGGTGCTCATCGTCATCGTCGCGATGGGACTGGCGCTCGCCCGCACCCTGCGCGGCCCGGTGTTCTTCCCCGTCCGTGCGCTGGCCACCGGGTACGTCGACGTGTTCCGCGGGCTGCCGCTGATCCTCGTGCTGCTGCTCGTCGGGTTCGGGCTGCCGGGTCTGCGGCTCCAGGGCATCCCGACGTCCGCGGTCGCTCTGGGCACGCTGGCGCTGGTGCTCACGTACTCGGCCTACGTCGCGGAGGTGTTCCGTGCCGGGATCGAGTCCGTGCACCCGTCGCAGGTGGCCGCGGCGCGCTCGCTGGGCCTCACCCGGGCGCAGGCGATGCGGCACGTCGTGCTCCCCCAGGCTGTCCGGCGCGTGATCCCTCCGCTGCTGAACGACCTGGTCGCCCTGTCCAAGGACTCCGGGCTCATCTCGATCCTCGGCGCCATCGACGCGGTCCGGGCCGCGCAGATCGAGACCGCCCGGTACGCCAACTTCACGCCGTACGTCGTCGCGGGGGTGCTCTTCGTGGCCCTGACCATCCCGCTCACCCGGTTCACCGACGTGCTCGCGCGACGCTCCGGCTGGGTCGGGGCGCAGAGCGCGCTGGCCGGCGGCGGGGCGCTGCGATGAGCCCGGGTCGGATGCGTGACCCGATGCCCGGCCGGCCGCTGCGCCTGGACCGGCCGCTGCTGTCCGTCCAGGGCGTCCGCAAGGCCTTCGGCGACCACGTGGTGCTCGACGACCTGTCGCTCGACGTGCACGCCCACAAGGTCGTCGTGCTCATCGGGGCGTCCGGCTCCGGCAAGTCGACCCTGCTGCGCTGCATCGACCTGCTCGAGGACGTCGACGACGGCGTGATCGAGCTCGAGGGGGAGGACATCACCGACCCGCGGCTGGACGCCAACGCGGTCCGGGCACGCATCGGCATGGTGTTCCAGGCCTACAACCTCTTCCCGCACCTGCGCGTGATCGACAACGTGACGCTCGCCCCTCGGCTGGTGCACAAGGCCTCGCGCGCGGAGGCGGAGGCCGAGGCGCTGGCCGTCCTGGAGCGCGTCGGGCTGGCCGCCAAGGCGCAGGCCTTTCCCGACGAGCTCTCGGGCGGGCAGCAGCAGCGCGTCGCGATCGCGCGCGCCCTCGTCGGCAAGCCGGCCGTGATGCTCCTCGACGAGGTGACAAGCGCGCTCGACCCGGAGCTCGTCGGCGAGGTGCTGGCCCTGCTGGCGGAGCTCAAGCAGACCGGGCTGACCATGGTGATCGCGACGCACGAGATGGGCTTCGCGCGCGAGGTGGCCGACGAGGTCTGCTTCCTGCACGAGGGGCGCGTGCACGAGCGCGGCACGCCGGCCCAGGTGCTCGCGAACCCCCGTGAGGAGCGCACGCGCGAGTTCCTGCGCCGCATCACGGGCCCGTAGACGACGACGTCCGAGCAGATGCAGGCTCTGACCTGCTTCTGCTCGGACGTTGCGTGCGTTGCGTCAGGCGTCGCGGCCCAGCGACACGTTCACCATCTCGTCGCGCGGGACCAGCTTCACGCGCTCGCGGCCGTGCGGCTGGCCGAGCGAGCGCTCGTAGGCGTCCAGGAGCTCCCAGCCCTGCCAGGTGATCACGTCGACGCTGCGGCCGTGCAGGAACTCGGTGACGGCCTCGGGGTCGCGGTCGGTGGCGGTGTAGAACGCCTCGCCGCCCCCGGCGACGTCCTCACCGAGGTGCCGGATGGTCTCCGACGCATCCGACTTGGTGTGCCCGATCAGGCCCACCGGACCGCGCTTGATCCAGCCCGTCGCGTAGACGCCGGGAAGGTGCTCGCCGTCGACGTCGACCACGCGACCCTCGCGGTTGGGGATCACGCCGGCGACGTCGTCGAACGGGATGTCCACCAGCGGCGAGCCGAAGTAGCCGACCGCGCGGTACACGGCCTCGACCGGCCAGTCGTGCAGCTGGCCCGTGCCCGTGACGTTGCCGTCCCCGTTCAGGGCGGTGCGCTCGGTGCGGACGCCGACCACGTGGCCGTCCTCGCCCAGGATCTCGACCGGCTTGTGCAGGAAGTGCAGGTGGATGCGCCGACTCGCGGTGTTCTCCTCCGGCTCCTTCAGCGTCCAGTCCGTGAGGGTCTTGACCACCTGCTTGGTCTGGTTCGAGGAGTGGATGGCGGCCATCGAGCCCTCGTCGAAGTCGAAGTCCTCGGGGTAGACGATGACGTCGACGTCCGGGACGTGCCCGAGCTCGCGCAGCTCCAGCGGCGAGAACTTGACCTGGGCCGGGCCGCGGCGCGCGAACACGTGCACGTCCGTCACCGGCGAGGCCTTGAGGATCTCGTAGACGTTCGCCGGCAGCTCGGTGGGCAGCAGGTCGTCCGCGTGCTTGGACAGGATGCGGGCCACGTCGAGCGCCACGTTGCCCGCGCCGAGGACGGCGACGTGCTGGGCGTCCAGCGGCCAGGTGCGCGGCACGTCGGGGTGCCCGTCGTACCAGGACACGAAGTCGGCGGCGCCGTAGGAGCCCTCGAGGTCGATGCCGGGGACCGGCAGGGCGGCGTCGCGGATCGAGCCCGTGGAGAAGATGACCGCGTCGTAGAACTGGCGCAGGTCGTCCAGCTTGAGGTCGGTGCCGTAGTCCACGTTGGCCAGCAGGCGGATGTCACCGCGAGCCAGCACGTTCTGCAGCGCGACGATGATCTGCTTGATCCGCGGGTGGTCCGGGGCGACGCCGTAGCGGACGAGGCCGAACGGCGCGGGCAGGCGCTCGAAGAGGTCGATGCTGACGTCGAGGTCGGTCTTCGACAGGATGTCGGCGGCGTAGATGCCGGCCGGGCCTGCGCCGACGACGGCCACTCGCAGAGTCGGGGTGCTCACGGGACGCGGGTGCCTTCCGATCAGGGGAGCCCTGCGGGACGCGTGGCGTCGCATCGGATTCCGGCGCGACCGACGACACGGTGCAGGGCTGTGCTCGGTGCCAGTGTAGGACCGCGGGTCAGACGCCCCTTGGTCGCCTGCCAGCATCTGGACAGACGTGAGACGCGCGAAGGGGTGGCGCCGCACACCTCCACGCGCTCGACGCCACCCCCGTCCGGTGCCCGGGCGCCGCACCAGCTCGGCGCCCGGGACGGTTCTAGCTGCGCCAGGTGTCGGACAGGGTGAGCACCCCGCTCGCGGGCACGGTCACCGTCCGGTTGGCGCCGGACTCCCACGTGACGGCTCCGGTCGACTCCTTGCGCACGTACTTGTACTGGACGACCGTGCCGGCCGGCAGGGTCACCGACGCGCGCCAGACCGGGTAGGTGGCCGACGAGAGCGCGATCGCGCTCGCCGGGTTCCAGCTGCCCAGCTCCGCGCGGTCACCCACGACGACGACGTTCTGGCCCCAGGTCGTCGTCGCGTTGACGCCGAAGGAGACCTGCGAGGCAGTCGTCGGCGTCGGCGTGGGGGTCGCCGTCCCCCCGGCCGGCTGGCCGACGTGCAGGGCTACCGAGCCGTTGGCGGGCACGGTGAACGTCGCCGAGCCGCCGGACGCCACGGTGACCGTGGTGCCCGAGCAGCCGCCGCTGGTCGTCGCGCCGCTGATCACGTCGCAGTACCGCCCGGCCGGCAGCGACGTCTGGAACGTGCGCTGCAGGGCGGAGCCGTTGCGGTTGAGCGCCACGTACCCGAGCGACCCGCGCCCGTACGCCAGCCGGCCGCCGTCGCTCCAGACGTTGGTCAGTGCCGCGGTGCCGACGGCGTTACGGAAGCCGACCATGTGCGCGGTCTCGTTCCAGCGGTGCGCGCAGGTCCACGTGCCCTGCCCGCACACGGCGTCGTTCACCTTGCCGTTGCCCTGCTGGGGCGCACCGGCGTCGTTGCTGCTGAACGCGTAGCCCGAGTACACCGTGGGCCAGCCGTACGGGTAGCTGAGGGCGTACACGTTGGCCAGGCGGTAGTCCGAGCCGTTCTTGTAGCTCAGGGTCTCGCCGTTGCGCTCGGTGTCGTGGTTGTCGACGAACACCGCGGCCTTGTCGGTCGGCAGCAGCCAGGACTGGTCCTTGAGCGTCCCGAGCGACGAGAGGTTGCCGCTCTGGAGCACCGACTTGAGGTTCCGGGCGTAGTTGAACTCGTTGGAGTCGCCGGAGCCGAAGTACTCGGCGGGCTGGACGGGCTCGCCGCTGCCCGCGATCACCTCGTGCTCGATGTAGACGCTCTGGTCGGTGAGCTTGCCCTTGATCGCCTCGAGGTCGGCCGCAGCGATGTGCTTCGAGGCGTCGACCCGGAAGCCGCGCACGCCCAGCGAGATGAGGTCGTTGAGGTACGCGGCGATCTCCGAGCGGACGTAGTCGCTGCCCGTGTCGAGGTCCTGGAGCCCGACGAGCCGGCAGTTCTGCACCTGGTAGCGGTCGTTGTAGTTGCTGATGTTCGTCTTGCAGGCGTGGAAGTCCTGCGGGCCGTAGCCGCCCTCCGGTCCGGGGTACCGCTCCTCGGAGTACGCGGTGCCCGCCCACCCGGTGCCGGCCGTGGTCTGGCCCGACATGTGGTTGACGACGACGTCGGTGATCACCGAGACGCCCGCCGTCCGGCACGTGTCGATCATGGCCTTGTACTCGGCGCGGGTGCCCAGCTTGGACGCGACCTTGTAGCTGACCGGCTGGTACGACGTCCACCACTGGCCGGCGAGCACCACGTGCTCGTTGGGCGGGGACGTCTGCACGTAGCCGTAGCCGGCCGGGCCCAGCTGGGTGGTGCACTCCTGCGCGATCGCGTTCCAGGTCCACTGGAACAGGTTGGCGGCCGGCCGCATCGTGGCGGGTGCGGCCGCGGCGGGCTGGGCGGCGCTGAACCCGGCGGCGGTCAGCCCGGCGAGGGCCAGGACGGCGGCGAGCAGGGCGCCGAGCGCGGCTCGGCGCGGTCGGGTGTGGGTCGTGTGGTCTGACACGTGGCGCTCTCCTCGAGGTGGGGCCCGGCGTCGTCGTCGAGCCGCTCTCGGTCACCGCTCCGTCGCGGGACCGACCTGCATCCGCCCGACGCGCACCCGGTGGTGGCGGCGCGCGGCAACGCGGGGTGGGACCGGCGGGACCGGACCCGGGAGGAGGTGTGCCGACCACCGGGACCCGGTGGAGGGCGCGCTGCACCGGCGGCACAGAGCGCTGCAATGGGCTCTGCAATATCGGTGAAACTTGCTGCAACCGGACACTAGGGGAGGTCTCAGCCAGCGTCAACCGCAACCTAGGCTCTGCTCGTGACCGAGTCCCCCAGCGCACGCCCGGCACCGGCGGCCGCCCTCGACGGGCTGGGCCTGGCCACCGGCGTCGGCGCCTACGTCCTGTGGGGCGTGCTCCCGCTGTACTTCCCGCTCCTCCAGCCGGCCGGCGCGGTCGAGATCATCGCGCACCGCGTCGTCTGGTCCCTGCTGTTCTGCCTCCTCCTGCTGCTCGCCACCCGCACGTGGGGCACGTTCGTCGCCGCGCTGCGCAACCGCCGGACCCTGGGCGTGCTCGCCGTCGCGGCGGTCCTGCTGGCCGTCAACTGGCTCGTGTTCGTGTTCGGCATCCTCACCGACCGGGTCGTCGACGCCGCGCTGGGGTACTACATCAACCCCCTCGTGACCGTCACGCTCGCCGTCGTCGTGCTCCGGGAGCGGCTGCGCGCCGTGCAGTGGGTGGCGCTCGGGTTCGGGGCCGCCGCTGTGGTGGTCATCACCGCCGGCTACGGGCAGCTGCCCTGGATCGCGCTGACGCTCGCCCTGAGCTTCGGGTTCTACGGGCTGCTGAAGAACCGCGTGGGACGCAGCGTCGGGGCCGTGCCGGGCCTCGCCGTGGAGACCCTCGTCCTGTTCCCGGTGGCGCTCGGCTACCTGGTCTGGATGGGCGTGGTCGGCACGGGCACGTTCGCGACCGAGGGGCTCGGGCACGCCCTGGTCCTCGCGTCGTCGGGCATCGTCACGTCCGTCCCGCTGCTGCTCTTCAACACCGCCGCGCGACGCCTGCCGCTGTCGATGCTCGGCCTGCTCCAGTACATCGCGCCGACTCTCCAGCTCCTCATCGGAGTCCTGGTGCTGCACGAGCAGATGCCGCCCGCGCGCTGGTGGGGCTTCGCGCTCGTGTGGCTGGCGCTCACCGTCCTCACCGTCGACGGCGTCCGCCACGGGCACGCGCAGCGGTTGGGCCGACGTGCCGCCGAGGTCAGCGCCGCAGGACCGCGTCCACCACGAGCACCGTGACGTTGTCGTGGCCACCGGCCGCGAGGGCGGCGGCCACCAGCCGGTCCGCCGCGGGCTGAGCCGACTCGTGCGACCGCAGCTCGGCCTGGATGCGGGCGTCCGAGAGCTCGTCGGTCAGCCCGTCGGAGCACACGAGCATGCGGTCGCCCGGGCTGACCGGCAGCAGCCACACGTCCGGCTCGACGTGCGTGGCCCCGCCGCCGAGCACCCGGGTCACCACGTTGCGCCGCGGGTGCCGGCTCGCCTCGTCGGCCGGGACGACCCCGCTGGCCACCAGCTCCGCGACCTCGGAGTGGTCGAGGGTGACCTGCTCGAGCACCCCGCCGGCCATCCGGTACGTCCGCGAGTCGCCCACGTTGACCACGAGCCAGCACGGGGTGTCGCCGTGCTCCGTGAGCACGACGCCGGTGGCTGTGGTGCCCGGGCGCCGTCCCGTGGTCGCCGGGAGGTCCCGGACCGCCGAGTGCGCCTCGCGGACCGCGCGCCGCGCGTCGTCGGGACCCGGGGCACCCTCGGCCAGGCCACGGAGCACCCCGATCGCGGTGCGGCTGGCGACGTCGCCTGCCTCGTGCCCACCCATGCCGTCCGCGACGAGGTACACCCCGTCCGCGGCCCAGTGACTGTCCTCGTTGCGGGAGCGCTGCCCTCGGGCCGTCGCGACACCGACGTCCAGGCGCACCCGGGGGTCGATCATCGGCGTGCCCCCGTGGCCCGGCGTCGTTGCTGGGCTGTCGGCGTCCTCACGGCGGCCATGCTACGGGTCGGCGCAGCCTCGACGCAGGTCAGACCTCATCGACGACGAGCAGGCTCCGCCGGCCGAACCGCACGGTCCACCCGGGCTCGACGACGGCGCGCGTCCCCGGACGCAGCGCGACGCTCGCGCCGTCGGGTCCGACGAGCACCGTGCCGTTGGTGGACCCGCGGTCCACCACCCACAGCCGCCGGCCGCCGGGCTCCGGACCGAACGCGAGGTGCACCTTGGAGATCGAGCGGTCGGGGTCGTCGATGGACACCACGTGCTGGATCCCCGGCTCGACGGCGGGGCTGCGGCCGACGAGCCCGTCCCCCGCGACGTCGACCTCCTGGCCGGTGTCGAACCGCAGCTGCAGGCGAGCGCGCGTGGCCGGCGCCGCGCCTGCGGGACGCAGCCGGGTGTGCTCCAGGACGCCCATACCGGCGTCCGTCGGGACCGGGACCGGTTCGTGCTCCGGGTTGTCGAGCCCCGGGTCCGCCGGCCGCACCACCGGAGCGTCCGCGAGGCGCTCGAGCTGGCCGATCCCGGGGTCCGCCGGACGCACGAGGGGTGCACCCGTGCGATCGGGCCGCGGCCCGGCGAGGAGACCGGGCGCCCGCTCGACGCGCGAGGGCACGACGACGGCCGGGACGGACGGGACGTCGATCAGCGGGACCACGGCCGGCGGGTCGCTGCGGCGCTGGCCCGCGTCCACCCCGGGCATCCCGGTGATGACGGGTCCGGCGCTCCGTGGCGGCGCCGCGCCCGCGCCGCTGTCAGGAGCGCTCCGCACCAGCCCGGCGGAGACCGTCGCGCCCGCTGCCGGCACCTCGACCGAGGGAGGCGGCGGCACGACCCGCGGTCCCGACGACGCCGGAGGGACGACCCGACCGGCGGGACGCGCGCCCGCGCCGGCGACCGGGCCTCGGACCGCTCGGGCCCGGAGCACCAGCGTGCCGGCCGCCTTGTCGTGCCAGCCGCGCTGCGCCGGGGTGGCGTCCCAGGTGCCCGACGACACGACGACCCACTGGCCCACCACGCAGGCGAGGGCGCCGATGCCGACGACCAGCTGCCGGACCAGGATCGCCCGCAGCCCGGCGGGTCGCCCGGTCGACGTCGACACGGTCCGGATGCCCACCACCGCGCTGCCGAGCGTCGCGCCGGTCCGGGCCTCGGCAACCCACTGCCCGATGGCCACCGTGAGGCCCGCGGCGGCGGCCAGGAGAGCGGTCCGCGGCCCCGACGCCGCCGCGGCGGCCGCATAGCCCAGTCCGGCAGCCACGAGGAGTGCGACGACGTCCAGGACGTAGGCCAGCACGCGCGACCCGACCGGCGCGACCGATCCCGGTGTGACCAGAGCCGACGCAGCACCCACCCCATCCCGGCGCGCGGCGCGCGGGGCTCCAGGGGGTGGCCCGATGGGGGCAGTGCTCATGGCGGTCCTCCGGCTGCGGCCCCGGTGCGGGTCCGCGCGGCCATGGTGCCAGATCCGGCCGCCGCGCCGACCTCAGGACGCGCGATCCACCAGCGCGTCCGCGAACGAGACGAGAGCGTCCTTCACAGGACCGGCCGGCAGCGGGTCGAGCTCGCGGACGGCGGCCTGCGCCAGCGCGACCGCGCGGTCCCGGGTCTCGCCGACCACCGGGTGCACGCGCAGCGCCGCGACGGCCTCCGCGAGGTCGCCGTCGTCCGAGAGGTCCCCGTCCAGCACGGCAACCAGCCGGCGGTCCGCGTCGGTCCCGTCCGGTCCGGCGGCGCGGGCGCGCAGGAGCAACGCCGGCATCGTCGGCACCCGCTCGCGCAGGTCGGTGCCGGGGGTCTTGCCGGTCACGTCGCCGTCCGAGGTCAGGTCGATGACGTCGTCGGCCAGCTGGAACGCGACGCCGATCTTCTCCCCGAACCCGGTGACCGTGGCCACCACGTCCGGCCGGCAGCCCGCGAACATCGCGCCGAACCGTGCGGACGTCGCGATCAGCGAGGCGGTCTTGTCCGCCAGCACCTGGAGGTAGTGCGCGACCTTGTCGTCCTCCGGGCGCGGGCCGACCGTCTCGTGCAGCTGGCCGAGGCACAGCCGCTCGAACGTGGCGGCCTGGATCCGGACCGCGTCGGGACCGAGCCCGGCCACGGTGGCCGACGCGCGCGCGAACAGCAGGTCCCCCGTGAGGATGGCGACCGAGTTGCCCCACACCTCGTGCGCCGCCGGGGCGCCGCGGCGCAGCGGCGCGGAGTCCATGACGTCGTCGTGGTAGAGCGTGGCCAGGTGCGTGAGCTCCACGACCACCGCGGCGTCGACGACCTCCCGCCGCGAGCCGTCGCCCAGCTCGGCCGCGAGCAGGGTCAGCAGCGGGCGCAGCCGCTTGCCGCCGGCGTTGACCAGGTGGCGCGACGCGTCGTCCGCCAAGGGGTCCACGTTGGTCACTGCGTCCCGCAGACGCTCCTCGACCAGCGCGAGCCGCAGCGCCAACCGCTCGGCCAGATCGGGATCGGCCAGCGGGAAGGCCGTCAGGGAAGTCACGGCTAGAACCTATCCCGGCACAGCGATCCCGCCCGACAGGCGACGCTCAGGGCAGGAACGTCGCCACGCTCGCGATGAGGTCGAGCACCGGCGACGGGAACACGCCGAGGGCGATCGTCACCACCGCGCAGACCGCGATGGCCACCACGGCCAACCCCTCGGTCCCCACGACGGTCGTCGTGACCGACGACCGGGTCTCGACGACCACCGCGGTGTCCCCCGCCAGCGCGAAGCCCTGCGCGGAGGGCGCCAGCGCGGTGACGCCGGTGGCCTCGTCGTCGACCCCGGCCGGCTCGGTGAAGAACATCAGCACGATGATCCGCACGTAGAAGAACACCGCCACGGACGACGCCAGCACGCCGATGAAGGCCAGCGGCCACGCGCCGCCCTCGACCGCCGCGGAGAACACCGAGAACTTCCCCGCGAAGCCGGCCGTCAGCGGGATGCCGGCGAACGAGAGCAGGAACAGGCCGAACGTGAGGGCGAGCAGCGGGTGGGTGCGGCCGAGGCCGGCCCACTGCGACAGGTGGGTGGCCTCGCCGAGGATCGGCCCGGACACGTCCGACCCGTCCGCACGGCCCGCGCGCTCGCGCACCAGCCAGACGATGCCGAACGCCCCGATGGTCGCCGCCCCGTAGACCAGCAGGTAGAACAGCACGGCGGTGATGCCGGACTGGTTCAGCGCGATGATGCCGGTGAGGATGAAGCCGGCGTGCGCGATCGAGGAGTACCCCAGGACGCGCTTCATGTCGGTCTGCACCAGGGCGGCCACCGTGCCGACCACCATGGTGAGGATGGCCACGGTCCAGAGCACCACGCCGAGGTCCCACGCCAGGCCCGGCAGCATCGTGTAGACGATGCGGAGCAGGGCGCCGAACGCGGCGACCTTGGTGCACGCGGCCATGAAGCCGGTGATCGGCGTCGGAGCACCCTGGTAGACGTCGGGCGTCCAGGTGTGGAACGGCACCGCGCCCACCTTGAACAGCAGGCCGGACAGGATGAGCACCGACCCGACGAGCAGGAGGCTGTCCAGCCCACCGGGTACCTGGGTGGCCTCGGCGATCTCCGAGTACCGCAGCGAGCCGGAGTAGCCGTAGACCAGCGCGATGCCGAAGAGCAGCAGCGCCGAGGAGAACGCCCCGAGCAGGAAGTACTTCATCGACGCCTCCTGCGAGAGCAGGCGTCGGCGCCGGGCCATGCCCGTGAGCAGGTACAGCGGCAGGGAGAGCACCTCGAGCGCGACGAAGAGCGTGAGCAGGTCACCCGTGGCCGGGAAGATCAGCATGCCGCCGGTGGCGAAGAGCACCAGCGGGTAGATCTCCGTCTGGCGGACGCCCTTGCGGCGCGCGAGCTCCTCGTAGTCGGAGCCCGGGACGGCGGCGGCGTTGGGCGCGAACGCGTCCTCCCCCGTCTCGGTGCGGTCCGCGATGATCAGCAGCGCCAGCAGGGCGAGCAGGGCGATGGTGCCCTGCAGGACGAGCGTGGGACCGTCCACCAGCAGCGAGCCGCCGAGCACGACGGTGCCGCCCGTGTCCTCGACCCCGCTCCACAGCGCCGCGACCGCGATGATCGCGCCGAAGAGCGCCACGAGTGCGAGGGCCAGCTGCACGGTGCGCCGCACGCGCACGGGCACGAAGGCCTCGACGAGCACGCCGACCACGGCGGCGATCAGCACGATGACGACCGGGCTGAGGGCGGCCCAGTCGACGTCCGGTGCGACGAAGTCGGTCACTGGTCGCTCCCTTCGTCATTGGTGATGTGCGAGGTCGCGGCGACGGGCACGTCCTGCACGCCCACCTGCTCGAGCGTGACGCTCGCGGGCGGCCGGACCAGATCGAGTGCCGGGCCGGGCACGAAGCCGAACACGACCATGAGGGCGAGCAGCGGCGCGACGACCCACTTCTCGCGGGAGACCGCGTCGGGCATGTCGGCGAGCTCCGGTCGCACGGGACCGGTGAACATGCGCTGGTACGTCCAGAGCACGTAGATGGCGGCGAGCACCACGCCGAGGCTCGCGACGATGGCCGCGGCCGGGTGCCGGGCGAACGTGCCGACCAGGACCAGGAACTCGCTGATGAACGTGGACAGACCCGGCAGCGACAGCGCCGAGAGGCCCGCCACCAGGAACGTCCCCGCGATCACCGGCACCACCTTCTGGAGCCCGCCGAAGTCGGCGATCTGCTGCGAGCCGCGTCGGGCCACCAGGAAGCCGGCGATGAGGAACAGCGCCGCCGTCGAGAGCCCGTGGTTGACCATGTAGAACGACGAGCCCGCCACCGACGTCGAGGTGAACGCGAAGATCCCCAGCACGATGAAGCCGAAGTGCGACACCGACGTGTAGGCGATCAGGCGCATCAGGTCCTTCTGCCCGATCGCGAGCAGCGCGCCGTAGAGGATCGAGATGACGGCCAGCACGATGACCACCGGCGCCGCCCAGCGGGAGGCGTTCGGGAACAGCGGCAGGCAGAGCGTGAGCATCCCGAACGTGCCGACCTTGTCCAGCACGCCGACCAGCAGGGTCGACGTGCCGGCGGGGGCGTTCTCGGCGGCGTCCGGCAGCCAGGTGTGCACGGGGAACATGGGCGCCTTGATGGCGAACGCCAGGAAGAACGCGCTGAACATGAGCTTCTCGGCCGTCGGGTCCAGCGCGATCCCCGTGAGGTTCTCGGTGAGGAACCCCTGCGGCCCGCCCGGCCCCTGCAGGTACAGGGCGATCACGGCGACCAGCATGATCAGGCCGCCGGTCAGCGAGTAGAGCAGGAACTTCACGGCCGCGTACCTGCGCTGCGCCCCGCCGAACAGCCCGATCATGAAGTAGACCGGGATGAGCATGGCCTCGAACAGGACGTAGAAGAAGAACACGTCGCGCGCCGCGAACACCGCGACGATGAACGCCTCGAGCAGCAGGACCAGGGCCAGGTAGCGGCGCAGCTGGTCGGTGGCCACCGTGAGCGCGCCCTGCTCGCGCCAGGCGGCGAGCACCACGAGCGGCACGATCAGCACGGACATGAGCACGAGGATCAAGCCCACGCCGTCGACGCCGACCGCGTAGGACACCCCGAACGCGGGGATCCAGCCGTGGACCTCGGAGAGCTGGACGGCGCCGGCGTCGGCGACGTCGAAGGCGGTGAGCGCGGCGACGCCGAGCAGGAGCTCGAGCAGCGCCACGCCGAGCGCGACGGCCCGGGTGCGGCCGGCCGGGAGCACCCACAGCGCCACCGCACCCAGCAGGGGCACGACGATGAGGGCGGTCAGCCAGGGGAAGGAGGACGACATCGGTGTGAGCACTCCTCAGTTCTGGATGACCAGGACGACGACGACGAGGACGACGAGCCCGAGCAGCATCGACGCGGCGTAGGACCGGACATACCCGGTCTGGAGGCGCCGCGCCCACCCGCCCAGCAGGACGGTGGACAGGCCGACCCCGGTGACGGTGCCGTCGATGGCCGTGCGGTCCGCGTAGACGAGCGAGCGGGTGAGCGCCTGCCCCGGCTCGACCAGCAGGACGTCGTTGACCGAGTCCTGGTAGAGATCGACGCGGGCGGCTCGGGTGAGCTCGGTGCCCACCGGCGGGATGACGGGCACCTGCGAGACGGCGTACCGCCGCCAGGCGATCACCACGCCGACGATCACGAGCCCGAGCGTGAGGACGGTGAGGACCCAGATGGGCAGCACCGGCTCCTCGTGCTCCGGGTGCCCGAGCACCGGTGAGAGCCAGTCGACGAACCGGCCCCCCAGGTTCAGGAAGAACCCGAGGCCGATCGACCCGATGGCCAGCACGATCATCGGCCACGTCATGAGCTTCGGGGACTCGTGCGGGTGCTGCGCCGTGCCGTCGCGCTTGGTGGACCAGCGGCGCTCGCCCTCGAACGTCATGAAGAACAGCCGGGACATGTAGAAGGCGGTGATCCCGGCACCCAGCAGCGTGACGCCGCCGAACACCCAGGCCCGCCACGGCGACCCGTCGACCGGCACGAACGCGGCCTCGATGATCTTGTCCTTGCTGAAGAACCCGGAGAACGGCGGCACGCCGATGATGGCCAGCCAGCCGGCCATGAACGTCAGCCACGTGATGCTCATGTACCGGGCGAGCCCACCGAAGCGGCGCATGTCCACCTGGTCGTCCATGCCGTGCATGACGGAGCCGGCGCCGAGGAACATGCCGGCCTTGAAGAAGCCGTGCGTGATCAGGTGGAAGATCGCGAACGCGTACCCGACCGGGCCCAGTCCGGCGGCCAGGATCATGTAGCCGATCTGGGACATCGTCGAGGCGGCCAGCGCCTTCTTGATGTCGTCCTTGGCGCAGCCGACGATCGCCCCGAACAGCAGGGTGATGGCGCCGACGATCACCACGATCAGCTGGGCCGTCGGTGCGGCGTCGAACAGGGGTGCCGACCGGACGATCAGGTAGACGCCGGCGGTGACCATGGTCGCGGCGTGGATGAGCGCGGACACCGGCGTCGGGCCGGCCATCGCGTCACCGAGCCAGGACTGGAGCGGGAACTGCGCCGACTTGCCGCACGCGGCCAGCAGGAGCATGAGCCCGATGGCGGTGAGCGTGCCCTGGCTCGTGCTGCCGTGCTCGCCGCTGAGCACCGTCCCGAAGTCGACGGCACCGAACGCGGCGAACATGAGGCCGAGCGCGATGATCAGGCCGAGGTCGCCGATGCGGTTGGCGACGAACGCCTTCTTGGCGGCGACCGCGTAGTCGTAGTTGTGGTTCCAGAACCCGATGAGCAGGTACGACGCCAGGCCGACGCCCTCCCAGCCGACGAACAGCAGCAGGTAGCTGTCGGCCAGCACGAGGATCAGCATCGCCGCGACGAACAGGTTGAGGTACGCGAAGAACCGGCGGCGGTCGGCGTCGTGCTCCATGTACGCCACGGCGTAGACGTGGATCAGGGTGCCGACGAACGTCACCAGCAGGACGAACGTGAGCGACAGGGGGTCGAGCCGCAGGCCCGCGTCGAGCTGGAACGCGCCGGCGTCGATCCAGGTGCCGAGCTGCACGTCCAGCACGCGGGCGTCGTCGGGGCGCTGGAGCAGCCCGACGAACACGATCGCTGCGACGACGAACGCGGCGGCGGACGCGAGCACGCCGACCCAGTGGCCCCACCGGTCCGACCGGCGACCGGCGAGCAGGAGCACCGCGGCGCCGAGCAGCGGGAGCGCGATGAGCAGCGGAGCGAGGACGAACGAGCCGCCGTCGACCGTCTCGCTCGCGGGGACGAAGCCCTCCGCGGGGACGACTGACGGCAGGCTGGCCACCAGAGTTGTCAGGCTGTGCACGGCCCCTCAGCTCTTCAACAGGTTGATGTCGTCGACCGAGGCCGAGCGCCGGGTGCGGAAGATCGCCACGATGATCGCCAGCCCGACGACGACCTCGGCGGCGGCGACGACCATCACGAAGAACGCGAGCACCTGGCCCGTCAGGTCGCCGTGGATCCGGGCGAACGTCACGAGCATCAGGTTCGAGGCGTTGAGCATCAGCTCGACACCCATGAACACGATGATCGCGTTCCGCCGCAGCAGGACGGTCGTTGCGCCGATCGAGAAGAGGATCGCCGAGAGGACCAGGTAGTGGGTCAGGCTCACGCGCCGTCCTCCTTTCCGAGGGCGCTGGAATTGTCGACTGGCCGTCCGGTCGACGGGCCGTTCTGACCGGTGTCGCTGAGCGCGGCACCGAGGTCGGGCGCGTTCACGGCTGCGCCCTCGGGCGCGGCCTGCGGCGGCGGGTTCCCGCGCACCTGCGACACCCCCGCGAGGACGCGTTCGGTCCGTGCCGCGAACTCCTCCGCGTCGGCCTCCTGGCCGCGGATCCGCAGCACCCGGGGGACCGAGCTCTCCAGCGGTTGGCCGTCGGGGCCGAGCGCCGGGACGTCCATGGCGTTGTGCCGGGCGTACACACCGGGCGCCGGCAGCGGGGTGAGGGTCGCGCCGGCCGCGACTCGCGCGTCCGCCCGCTCCCGCTGACCGGCGCGCGGGACGAGCCGCTGACGGTGCGTGAGCACGAGCGCGCCGAGCGCGGCGGTGACCAGCAGGGCGCCGACCACCTCGAACGCGAACACGTACTGGCCGAAGATGATGTGGGCGACGCCGGTGGGGTTGTTGTCGGTCGCCTCGCCGCTGAGCCCGAACGGCTTGTCGTAGGTGGCGCGGCCGACGACGCCGACCAGCACCACACCCAGGCCGACGCCCGCCAGCAGACCGATCCAGCGCTGCCCGCGGATGGTCTCCACCAGCGAGTCCGAGCTGTCGACGCCGACGAGCATGAGCACGAACAGGAAGAGCATCATCACGGCGCCGGTGTAGACGACCACCTGCACGACCCCGAGGAACACGGCGTCCTGCGCGACGTAGAGGAACGCCAGCGAGATCATCACGACGACCACCGAGAGCGCGGCGTGCACCGCCTTCTTGGCGAACAGCAGGCTCAGGGCGGCGAGGACCATGATCGGCCCGAGGGTCCAGAACAGCACCGCCTCGGCCGTCGTCGTCTCCCCCGTCTCGAGCAGGGTGGTCGCGAGCGCGCTCATCGCTTCCCCTGCTTCGTCGCGGCGGCCACGGTCGCGGCCATGACGGCCGCCGTCTCACCGGGCACGTTCGCCGCGTCCAGCCCGGCGCCGCCGGGCAGCGTCGGGTCGTCGGGGCGGTGCTCGGTGACCCACGCGGCCTGCGCCGGCGTCGAGCCGGTGACGGACCCGCGGTAGTAGTCCGTGTCGGTGGTGCCCTCGACCATCGGGTGCGGCGCCTGGAGCATGCCGCTGCGCAGCGGGGCCAGCAGGTCCTGCTTCTCCCAGATCATCCCGGCGCGCGTCGGACCGGCCAGCTCGTACTCGTTGGTCATGGTCAGCGCACGGGTGGGGCACGCCTCGATGCACAGGCCGCAGAAGATGCAGCGCAGGTAGTTGATCTGGTAGACGCTGCCGTACCGCTCCCCCGGCGAGCGCTGGTTGTCGGGGGTGTTGTCCGCACCCTCGACGTAGATCGCGTCCGCGGGGCAGGCCCACGCGCACAGCTCGCACCCGATGCACTTCTCCAGGCCGTCCGCGTAGCGGTTGAGCTGGTGGCGACCGTGGTACCGCGGCTTGGTCGGGGCCTTCTCCGACGGGTACTGGTCGGTCACCGTCGGCCGGAACATGTTCGAGAGCGTGACTCCGAACCCGCCGACGGGGGCGAACAGGTCAGAGAGGGGTCCCCGCGGCTCGATGAGCGAGGTGTAGCCCTCCTCCGGGACCGCGACCTCGCCGGCGCGCGGCTTCGGCGCGACGGCCTTGCCCTTCGCGGGCTGGGCCGGGGCCGGCTTGCGGACGGGCTTGCGCTGGTCAGCCACCGTGCACCTCCTGGGTGACCTGGGGGGTCGAGTTCTCGGCGTCCGCCGCAGCGGCCGCGGCGGCTCGCTGCTTGCGCGGCGAGGGCGGCAGGACCTGACCCGGCAGCGGGGGCACGGGGTACCCGCCGGCGTAGGGGTCGTACACCTGCGGACCCGGGGGTCGCTTCGGTGCGGGTGGTTCCTTCTTCTCCGGGACGAGGAAGGAGATGAGGAGGCCGAGCAGCACGATCCCGGCCAGGACGAACAGGATGGTCCGCAGGTCCAGGCCGGAGAACTGCCGGACGCCCTGCACGACGCCCACGCACACGACCCAGGTGAGGGCCGCGGGGATGAGCAGCTTCCAGCCGATCTTCATGAACTGGTCGTACCGGAACCGCAGCACCGAGCCGCGGATCCACACGAACACGAACATGAGCAGCCAGAGCTTGGCCAGGAACCACAGGACCGGCCACCAGCCGTGGTTGAACATGCCGTCGTTGATCGCGGAGAGGGGCCACGGCGCACGCCAGCCGCCGAGGAACAGCGTGGTGGCCACCGCCGAGACGTTGAGCATGTTGATGTACTCGGCCAGGAAGAACCACGCGAACTTCATCGACGAGTACTCGGTCATGTACCCGGACACCAGCTCGCCCTCGGCCTCAGGGAGGTCGAACGGCAGGCGGTTGGTCTCGCCCACCATCGAGATGATGTAGATGACGAACGCCGGCAGCAGGGGCAGGAACCACCACACCGCGGTCTGCGACGTGACGATCTGCGACGTCGACATGGAGCCGGCCAGGATGAACACGCTGACCAGCGACAGGCCCATCGCGAGCTCGTAGCTGATGACCTGCGCGGTCGAGCGGACCGCACCGAGCAGCGGGTAGGTGGACCCGGACGACCAGCCTCCGAGCACGATCCCGTACACGCCGACGGACGCGCAGGCGAGGATGTACAGGACGGCCACGGGGAAGTCGGTGAGCTGGATCGGGGTGTTGACGCCGAACATGCTCACGTTGGGGCCGAACGGGATGACGGCGAACGTCAGCAGCGAGCAGAACACCGCGATCATGGGCGCGACGATGTAGACCAGCTTGTCCGCGGCCTTGACCGTCATGTCCTCCTTGACCAGGAGCTTCATGGCGTCCGCGAGCGACTGGAGCAACCCGAACGGTCCGTGCACGTTCGGGCCGGGCCGCACCTGCATGCGGGCGACGACCTTGCGCTCGAACCAGATGGCGATGAGCACGCTGGTCAGCAGGAACACGACGATGGCGACGGCCTTGATCAGCCAGATCCACCAGGTGTCGTTGCTGAAGTCGGCGGTGACGGGTGCCACGGCCTCGCCGAGGATCCTCATGCGCTGACCTCCAGGTGACGAGCGCCCGGCGCGAGCCGCACCAGGTGGCCCGCGTCGGCGTGCAGGGCGTCGCGGACGCCCGCGCCGACCGCGTTCGTCGGCAGCCACACCACGTGGTCCGGCATGTCGGTGACGACCGCCGGGAGCGTGAGCGAGCCCGCGTCGGTGGACACGGTCAGGCTGCCGCCGTCGTGGACGCCGATCGCGGCGGCGGTGCCGGCCGAGATGCGGGCGACCGGGCGCTTGGCGGTGCCGGCCAGGAACGGCTCGCCCGACTGGAGCCGGCCGCCGTCCAGCAGCTGGTGCCAGGTGGCCAGCACGGCCGTCCCGGGCGTGACCGCAGGAGGCTCGGTGGCGGGCACGTCGGGGGCGCCGACGCGCGCGCCGTCCCAGCCACCCAGCTGGTCGAGCTCGTCGTGCACGGCCCCGATCGTCTGCAGGCCGAGCTCGACGCCGAGGGCGTCGGCCAGCCGGTCCAGCACGCGGTGGTCGGCCATCGAGTGCGACACGAGGGCCTGCGGGAACGGGCGCGGGCGCCCCTCCCACGTCACGAACGTGCCGGGCTTCTCGGTGGGCGGCGCGACGGGCAGGACGACGTCGGCGCGGTCGGTGACCTCGGAGTGCCGGACCTCGAGGGAGACCAGGAACGTGACGCGGTCGAGCGCCTCGCGGGCGATGGCCGGGTCGGGCAGGTCGGCGAGCTCGAGGCCGCCGACGACGAGACCGCCGAGCAGTCCCGCGCGTGCGGCGGCGAGGATCTCCGTGGTCGGGCGGCCGGGCTCGGCGGGCAGGTGCTCGACGCCCCAGGCGGCGGCCAGGTCGACCCGGGCGGCCGAGTCGGCGACCGGACGGCCGCCGGGCAGCAGCGAGGGCAGCAGACCGGCCTCGACGGCGGACCGCTCACCGACGCGACGCGGCACCCAGGCCAGCCGGGCACCGGTGCGCTGCGCGAGCCGCACGGCAGCGGAGAAGCCGCCGGGCACGCCGGCCAGGCGCTCGCCGACGAGCACGAGCGCGCCCGCGGTCCCGAGCAGCGACGCCGCCTCGGCGAGTGCCGGGTCGGAGCCGATGCCGTCGAGGATCTCCGCCTCGGTGCCGGGCGCGGCCGGGAGCAGCGTGCCGGACAGCCGCTGGAGACCGCGGCTCTCCAGGGCAGCGACCGACAGCACGCGGAGCTTGCGGGAGACGACCGAGTCGCGCAGGCGCAGGAACGCGATCCCTGCCTCCTCCTCGGCCTCGAGGCCGACGAGCAGCACGGCGGGCGCACGGTCCAGGTCCGCGAACGTGACCTCGAGGGTGCGGCCGGCGACGTGGTGGCCGAGGAAGGTCTCCTCCTCCGCCGAGTGCGGGCGAGCGCGACCGTCGACGTCGTTGGTGCCGAGCGCGACGCGGGCGAACTTGCCGTACGCGTAGGCGTCCTCGAGCGTCAGGCGACCGCCGGGCAGCACGGCGACGCCGATCGCCGTGTCGCGCGGGTCGTCGGGCTGCTGGGCCGCGCGCAGGCCGGCTGCGGCGACGTCGAGCGCCTCCACCCAGCTGGCGGGCTCGAGCTCGCCGTCCGCGTTGCGGACCAGCGGGGTGGTGATGCGGTCCGGCGCGGACTGCCACGTGAACGCGAAGCGGTCCTTGTCGGTGATCCACTCCTGGTTGACCGTCGGGTCCTCGCCCGCCAGCCGGCGCAGCACGACGCCGCGGCGGTGGTCGATGCGGATCGCCGACCCCTGCGAGTCGTGCTCACCGATGCCCGGGGTGGAGACCAGGTCGAACGGGCGGGACCGGAACCGGTACGCCGCGCTGGTCAGGGCACCGACCGGGCAGATCTGCACGGTGTTGCCGGAGAAGTAGGACGCGAACGGGCGACCCGAGGTGTCCTCCGCGGAGGCGCCCAGCGGGGCCTCGCCGACGAACCCGAGCACATTCGTGTCGAACGTGCCGATCTGCTGGTTGGCGCCGCGCTTCTGGAGGTCGATGAACACGTCGCCGGCGATCTCCTCGGAGAACCGGGTGCAGCGCTGGCACAGGATGCAGCGCTCCCGGTCCAGCAGGATCTGCGTCGAGATGGCGATCGGCTTGGGGAACGTGCGCTTGACGTCGACGAACCGGGTGCTGGCGCGACCGTTGCTCATCGCCTGGTTCTGCAGCGGGCACTCGCCGCCCTTGTCGCAGACCGGGCAGTCAAGGGGGTGGTTGATGAGCAGCAGCTCCATGACGCCGTGCTGGGCCTTGTCGGCCTCCGGCGACGTGTGCTGCGTCTTGACCTGCATGCCCGGCGTGGCCTCGAGCGTGCAGCTGGCCTGGGGCTTGGGCATCTTGGCGAGTGCGCCGTCGCGACCGGGCGCCCAGACCTCGACCAGGCACTGACGGCAGGCGCCGGCCGGGGCGAGCAGGGGGTGGTCGCAGAAGCGCGGGATCTGGATGCCCAGCTGCTCGGCCGCGCGGATGACCAGCGTGCCCTTGGGCACGGCGGTCTCGATGCCGTCGACGGTGAAGGTGACGAGATCGCCGGTGGGCTCGGCGGGCGCGACCGGCGGGGCCGGGACGAGGGACGTCGTCGGCCCGGAGGACAGGATCGTCATGCGTGCACCCCAGCGAGCTCGTGCTTCGGTGTGTAGGTGAAGAGGCTGCTCAGCTCCGGCGGGAACAGCACGTCCGCCGGCGTGTGCGTCCCGGCGACGAACTCCTCGCGGAAGTACTGCACGGCCGACGTGATCGGGCTGGTGGCGCCGTCACCGAGGGCGCAGAACGCCTTGCCGAGGATGTTGTCGCAGAGGTCCAGCAGCAGGTCGATGTCGGCGAGCGTGCCCTGCCCCGCCTCGATCCGCTGGAGCACCTGCGTCAGCCAGTACGTGCCCTCGCGGCACGGGGTGCACTTGCCGCACGACTCGTGCTTGTAGAACTCGGTCCACCGCGTGACCGCGCGGACCACCGAGGTGGTCTCGTCGAAGATCTGGAGCGCGCGCGTGCCGAGCATCGAGCCGGCCTTGCCCACCGACTCGTAGTCGAGCGGCACGTCGAGGTGCGCCGCGGTGAAGATCGGGGTCGACGATCCGCCGGGGGTCCAGAACTTCAGCTCGTGGCCCTCGCGGACTCCGCCGGCCATCTCCAGCAGCTCGCGCAGCGTGATGCCCAGGGGCGCCTCGTACTGACCCGGCCGCGTCACGTGCCCGGACAGGGAGAACAGCCCGTGGCCCGTGGACTTCTCGGTGCCCATGGACGTGAACCACTCCGCGCCGCCCACGACGATGCCGGGCACCGACGCGATCGACTCGACGTTGTTCACCACGGTCGGGCGCGCGTACAGACCAGCGACCGCGGGGAACGGCGGCTTGAGCCGGGGCTGGCCGCGCAGACCCTCGAGCGAGTCGAGCAGCGCCGTCTCCTCGCCGCAGATGTACGCACCCGCACCGGCGTGCAGCGTGATCTCCAGGTCGAAGCCGGAGCCGAGGATGTCGGTGCCGAGGTAACCCTTGGCGCGCGCCTCCTCGATCGACTTCAGCAGGCGGCGGTAGACGTGCAGCACCTCGCCGCGCACGTAGAGGAACGCGTGGTGGCAGCCGATCGCGTAGCTGGTGATGATCATGCCCTCGATCAGGTGCTGCGGGCTGGCCATCATCAGGGGGATGTCCTTGCAGGTCCCCGGCTCGGACTCGTCCGCATTCACGACGAGGTAGCGGGGTCCGCCGTCGGGCGCGGGCAGGAAGCCCCACTTCATGCCCGTCGGGAAGCCGGCTCCCCCGCGTCCGCGCAGGCCGGAGTCCTTGACCATGGTGACGACGTCGGCGGCCGGCAGGGTGAGCGCCTTGCGCAGGCCGCGGTAGCCGCCCGCGTCCTCGTACGTGGCGAGCGACCAGGAGCGGTCGGCGTCCCACGTGTCCGTCAGGACCGGGGTGAGGGTCGTCGCCATCACGACTCCTTCGCGTCGTCGGTGGACTGCTTCTTCTGCTCCGCCGCGGGCGAGACGTCGGCCGGGGTGGTGGCCGGTCGCTCGGCGCTCGACTGCTCGCCGCCGACCTTCGGCGTCGTGGCGCCCGCACCTGCGGAGACCGTCGCGTCGGGGAACTCGGGTGCGGTCCAGCCCTCGGCCCGGGCCAGCTCGACCCCGCGCAGCGTCGGCACGCCGGCCCCGACGCCCTCGTCGGCCCTGCCGTCACCGAAGCCGGCCAGCACGCGGGACATCTCCTTGAACGAGCAGACGCTCGCGGCGCCGCGCGTCGGGACCACGGGCTTGCCCGCGGTCAGGTCGTCGGCGAGCTGGCGGGCGGTGTCGGGGGTCTGGTTGTCGAAGAACTCCCAGTTGACCATCACGACCGGTGCGTAGTCGCAGGCCGCGTTGCACTCGACGCGCTCGAGGGTGATGACCCCGTCGTCCGTGGTCTCGTCGTGCCCGATGCCCAGGTGGTCCGAGAGGTCCTCCCAGATGGCGTCGCCGCCCATGATCGCGCACAGCGTGTTGGTGCAGACGCCGACCGTGTACGTGCCGTTGGGGTGCCGCTTGTACTGCGTGTAGAACGTCGCGACCGCGGACACCTCGGCGGTGGACAGGCCGAGGTGCGCCGCGCAGAACGCGATGCCCCGGGGGCTGACGTAGCCGTCCTCGGACTGCACCAGGTGCAGCATCGGCAGCAGGGCCGACCGCGCCTGCGGGTACCGGGCGACGATCGCGTCCGAGTCGGCGGTGAGCCGCGCGTGCGTCTCGGCGTCGTAGGCAGTCTTGTGGACGCGGCTGGTCTCGATGCTCATCGGTCCACCCCTCCCAGCACCGGGTCGAGCGACGCGACGGCGACGACGACGTCGGCCACCTGCCCGCCCTCGCACATGATCGACGTGGCCTGGAGGTTGTTGAAGCTCGGGTCGCGGAAGTGCGCGCGGTACGGCCGCGTCCCGCCGTCGGACACCAGGTGCACGCCGAGCTCGCCCCGGGGGTGCTCGACCGTCTGGAACACCTGGCCGGCCGGCACGCGGAAGCCCTCGGTGACCAGCTTGAAGTGGTGGATCAGGGCCTCCATCGAGGTGCCCATGATCTCCCGGATGTGGTCGAGGGAGTTGCCCATGCCGTCCGACCCGATGGCCAGCTGCGCGGGCCACGCGATCTTCTTGTCCTCGACCATGACCGGTCCGGGACCCATCTTCTGGAGGCGGTCCAGGGTCTGCTCGACGATCTTCATGGACTGGTAGCACTCCTCGACGCGGAGCACGAGCCGCCCCCACGAGTCCGCGGACTGCGCGACCGGGACCTCGAAGTCGTACGTCTCGTAGCCGCAGTACGGGTTGGCCTTGCGCACGTCGTACGGCAGGCCCGCCGACCGCAGCACCGGCCCCGTGATGCCCAGCGCCATGCAGCCGGACAACCCGAGGTAGCCGACGTCCTTGAGCCGCAGGTGCAGGATCGGGTTGGCCATCATCAGGTCTTCGAGCTGCTTGAAGTAGCCCCGAACCAGGACGAGCGCCTCGCGGATGGTGTCGATCGCGCCCGGGGGGATGTCCTGCGCGACGCCGCCCGGGCGGATGTACGCGTGGTTCATGCGCAGGCCGGAGATCAGCTCGAAGATCTTGAGGATCTCCTCGCGGGCGGTGAAGCCCACGGTCATGATCGTCGTCGCGCCCAGCTCGTTGCCGCCCGTGGCCAGGCAGACCAGGTGCGACGTGATCCGGTTGAGCTCCATCATCAGCACGCGGATGACGGTCGCCCGCTCGGGCACGTCGTCCGTGATGCCGAGCAGCTTCTCGACCGCCAGGCAGTACGCGGCCTCCTGGAACAGCGGCGCCACGTAGTCCATGCGGGTGCAGAAGGTCACGCCCTGGGTCCAGGTGCGGAACTCCATGTTCTTCTCGATGCCGGTGTGCAGGTAGCCGATGCCCGCGCGGGCCTCGGTGACCGTCTCGCCGTCGATCTCGAGCATGAGCCGGAGCACACCGTGGGTCGACGGGTGCTGCGGACCCATGTTGACGACGATCCGCTCCTCGCCGAGGCGAGCGGCCTCCTCGGCGATCTCGGACCAGTCGCCGCCGGACGCCTCGAAGGACGGGACGCCCTCGGTGTCGGCGTCCACCACGTGGGCTGTAGATCGGGGTGTCTGGGTGGTCATCGGTACGACCTCCGCTGGTCCGGGGGCGGCACGGTGGCGCCCTTGTACTCGACCGGGATGCCCCCGAGGGGGTAGTCCTTGCGCTGCGGGTGGCCCGGCCAGTCGTCGGGCATCTCGATGCGGGCCAGACCGGGGTGACCGTCGAAGATCATCCCGAAGAAGTCGTAGGTCTCGCGCTCGTGCCAGTCGTTGGCGGGGTAGACCGAGACCGTGGACGGCAGGTGCGGGTCGGAGTCCGGGACCGCGACCTCGAGCCGCAGGCGGCGCGAGTGGGTCACCGAGACCAGGTGGTAGACGGCGTGCAGCTCGCGGCCGGCGTCGTGGGGGTAGTGCACGCCCGAGACGCCCAGGCTGAGCTCGAACCGCAGGTCCTGGTCGTCCCGGAGCACCTGGGTGACCTCGACGATGTGCTCGCGCGCCACGTGGAGGGTGAGCTCCTCGCGGTCCACCACGACGGACTCGACCGCGGCCGCGAACGTCGTGCCGGACTCGTCCAGTACCTCGGTGAGGATGTCCACGGCCTCGTCGAACCAGCCGCCGTACGGTCGCTCGCTGGGGCCCGGCAGGGCGATCGCGGTGACGAGCCCGCCGTAGCCGGAGGTGTCGCCGGAGCCGCTGGCGCCGAACATCCCGCGGCGGACGTCGACGACGTCGATCTGCGTGCGGCCCTCGGCGGGGACGTTCTGCGAGCCGGCCTCGAGGGCGGCCTCGCTGGTGGCCTGCGCGGCCGTCGTCGAGTCGCCCGGCTTCGCCGCGTCGGCGGCGTCGGCCTTCTCGTCCGTCACTTCAGCAACCCGGTCATCTGCGACGTCGGCGTCGCGGCCAGCGCGGCGGCCTCAGCAGCGGCGGCCGCTTCTTTGCGGTTGACGCCCAGCGGCTCGTTCTCGATCTGCTCGTGCAGCGCCAGGATCGCGTTGATGAGCATCTCGGGGCGCGGGGGGCAGCCGGGCAGGTAGATGTCGACCGGGATGATGTGGTCGACGCCCTGCACGATCGCGTAGTTGTTGAACATGCCGCCGGAGCTGGCGCAGACGCCCATGGAGAGCACCCACTTGGGCTCGGACATCTGGTCGTAGACCTGGCGGACGACGGGGGCCATCTTCTGGCTCACGCGGCCGGCGACGATCATCAGGTCCGCCTGGCGCGGGGACGCCCGGAACACCTCCATGCCGAACCGCGAGATGTCGAACCGGCTGGCGCCCGCGGCCATCATCTCGATGGCGCAACAGGCCAGGCCGAACGTGACCGGCCACAGCGACGCCTTGCGGAAGTAGCCGACCAGGTCCTCGACCGTCGTCAGCAGGAACCCCGACGGTGCCTCTTCGATGCCCATCTCAACACTCCTTCATGGACGGCGCGCTGCTGCTCGTCAGTCCCACTCGAACCCGCCGCGCTTCCACTCGTAGACGAACGGGACCGTGATGAGCACCAGGAAGCCGATCATCGCGACCAGCCCGAACAGGGCCAGGTCCGCGAAGCTCACGGCCCACGGGTAGAGGAACACCACCTCGATGTCGAAGATGATGAAGGTCATCGCGACCAGGTAGTACTTGATCGGGAACCGGCCGCCGCCGATGGCGTGCGGGGTGGGCTCGATGCCGCACTCGTACGCCTCGAGCTTGGCGCGGTTGTACCGCTTGGGGCCGAGGACGACGCTCGCGCCGACGCCGCCGAGGGCGAGCACGGCGGCGATCCCCATGAGGAAGAGCAGCGGGACGTACGGGTTGTTCATCGTGCGTCACTCCACTTCGTTGTGGTCGGGGGTCATGCGGCGGGGGCGATCCGGGCCAGGCCGGCGATGACCCGGTCCACCAGGTCACCACCCTTCGGCTCGTAGCAGTCGGACAGCAGCTTGAGCACGAACTTCATGACCAGCGGCCGCGGCAGACCGTACCGCGTGCACACCCGCATGACCTCCGGGTGCTCGATGAGCCGCACGAACACGCGGCCCAGCGTGTAGTAGCCGCCGAGGTCGTCCTTCATGCGGCCCTGGTACGTGGCGAACGCGCGCTCACGACCGGCGGCGGTCCCCCGGGCCAGACCCTGGGAGATGGCGTCGGCCGCGACCCGCCCGGCCTGGAGGCCGTACGCGATGCCCTCGCCGTTGAACGGGCTGATCATCCCCGCCGAGTCCCCCGCGAGCATGAGCCCGTTGCCGTACAGCGGCCCGCGGTTGAACCCCATGGGCAGCGCCGCACCCTTGACGGGTCCCACCTGGTTGTCGGGCGTGAACTCCCACTCGGCGGGCACGTGCCGCATCCAGGTGGCGAACAGCTTCTTGTAGTCGACCTTGGTCGGCGCCGCCGTCGAGGCCACCGAGCCGAGCCCGACGTTCGCGGTGCCGTCGCCGAGCGAGAAGATCCAGCCGTACCCGGGCATGAGGTTGCCGTCGTCGTCGCGGAGCTCGAGGTGGCTCTCCATCCACGGGTCGTCGTGCCGCGGCGTCTGGAAGTAGGTGCGCACCGCGACGCCCATCGGGCGGTTCATGCGCTTCTCGAGGCCCATCCCCGTGGCCAGCCGGGCGGAGACCCCGTCGGCCGCGATGACGACGGGTGCGCGGTACGTGACGGTCTCGCCGTCGACCTTGGCGTGCACCCCGACGACCCGGCCCGAGCGCTCGTCGCGCACCGGACCCGTGACGTTGGTGCGCTCCTGGAGCTTGGCGCCGGCGGACCGCGCGTGGTCGGCTAACGTGTGGTCGAGGGACATCCGGGACTTGGCGAGCCCGTACGACGGGTAGCTGGACAGCTCGGGCCACGCCAGCTCGAGGCGGTGACCGCCGCCGATCACGCGCAGCCCCACGTTACGGATCCAGCCGTCCTGCTCCCTGATGGGCAGCCCCATGCGGACCAGCTCGGCGACCGCGCGCGGCGTCAGCCCGTCCCCGCACACCTTGTCCCGGGGGAACTCGGACTTCTCGAGGAGCAGCACGTCCAGGCCCGCGGAGGCGCAGTGGAACGAGGCGGCGGACCCGGCCGGGCCCGCGCCCACGACGATGACGTCCGCGTCATCCATCGCTGCATCCACCACTGGTGACCCCACTTGTGACGTTGTTCACGCACTGCTCCGGCGAGTGTAACCAGCGCCCCAAGGGCTGTCTGCGAAGGCTTTCCTTACTTCTCAGGAGGGGGTCAGGAACAGGCCGTGAACTGCTGGCCGACGGCCCCGGGAATCCCCGGTGAGCACGTGCGACCGGGGCGCCGCGAGCCCCATTGTTCACCCGCGCGACCTGCCCGGGGAGACCTCGCGGGCGGGTCAGTCCTGCGCACCCCGCGAGCGGCGGCGGACCGCGACCAGCAGCAGCCCCGCGACGACCGCGGCTGCGGCCGCCCCCAGGGGCAAGAGCAGCTCCTGCCCGGTCAGCGCGAGGCCCCCCACGGCGGGTGGCCGCAGTCCTGCCGGCAGGCCCACGGGGACCGCGGCCGGAGCACCGGCCGACACCGTGGCCGGCACCGTGGCCGGCGACCCGGAGGCGGTCGGGGCCGGGCTCGGACCCGGGCCGACGGCGGTCTGCACGAGGACGACCGCGTCGAGGACCGACGCGGCCTCGAGCCGGCTGCTCGCCTCGGATGCGACGTCGAACGTCACCACGAGGGGGATCCGGACCGCGGCACCGGGCTCGAGGACCGGACCACGCCACCGCGCTCCACCGGGTGCCGCCGCGCCGTCGATCGTGAGCGCGAGGTCGCCCGCGAACGTGCCCGGCATGGCGCCGAGCGCGTCCGCGACGTCGACCTCGACCCGCGCCCGGTCGCCGGACGCGTTGCGCACCCACAGGGTCGACGTCACGACGTCCCCGGGCACGAGCGTGCGCGAGCCGCCGAACAGGACGGACGTGAGCGCGGTGGACCACGACGTCCCGTCGGTCGAGAGCAGGAGCTCGTCGGCGGCCTGCGCGGGAGCGGCGGACAGCCCGAGCGCGAGCGCGCCCAGGACGGCGCCGACCGCCACCCGCGCGAGGACCCGCGGCCTCATCGCGACCGCCGCCCGCCGACCACGACCGCGCCGACCACCAGCAGGCACACGGCGACCCCGAGGACGACCGGGACCGGCACCGCACGGGCAGGCGCCGCCGAGACGACCGTGGGAGCCGGCGCGAGCACGTCGGCGGTCCGCTCCGGCACGCGCGCCCTGCGGAACCTCTCCCGGACCCCGGCGCCGACCAGCGCGAGCCCGTAGAGGATCAGCGCACCGGCGACCGCCTTGAGCAGCCAGCCGGGCCGGTTCACCCCGACCCAGGTGTTGAGGTACCCGAGGAACGGGACGCTGTAGACCACCACGCCGCGGACCTGGACCGCCCGGACGGGCTCGTCGTCCACGTTGTTGGCGTCGCCGCGCGTGAGGAGCTGCCGCTCCCCCTCGGCCGTGCTGCCGACGCCCACGACGCGGTGCGTGACGACCCCCGGCTCGTTCGAGACCAGCTGGTACGTCACCACGTCGCCGAGGTGGATCTCGTCGGCCGGCACCGGTCGGGACACGACGAGCGTGCCGGGGGGCATCGACGGTCGCATGCTCCCCGTGAGCACGGTGTACGGGGTGGCGCCGAGCGCGAGGGGGACGACGATGAGCACCAGTGCGACGAGGACGGCGGCCGCGAGCGCCATCCCGGAGATCATCCCGGTGAGCACGCGCACGACCCCGAGGCGGTCCTCGTCGGACGTGCGGCCCGACCTCGCGGCCGCGGTCATGGCGTTGCGCACGCGAGGTTGTTGTAGCCGAGCGTCGTGGAGCCGGTCGAGGCCACCGGGTTCGCGGGCGCGGACACCCAGGTGGTGCTCGGGAAGGCTGCCGACGCCCGCACCGTGATCGTCTGCTTCTGGTTCCAGCCGCTGTTCGCGTTGATGTCGGTCCAGCGGACGAGCAGCTGGAGGGTGCCGTCGGGGACGGTCTTCACGATCGTGCCCGAGGTCGACACGAACGTGACGGTGTACGAGCGGGTCGAGCCGGGGGGCGTCGCCGCCACAGGGGCCGCCCACCGGATGGTGACCGTGTCCTCGAAGAACAGCCGCGAGTCGGCCGTGCACGTCACGGTGGTCGGCGGCGCCACCGTCACGGCGCTCACGGCGGTGGTGGCGTCGGCCGACACGGACCACCACGCCCAGGCCGCCCCCGAGCCGAGCCCGAGCAGGCCGACGACCGCGACGAGCGTCTCCACCACACGCCGCGCACCCGCCGGCGGCGCGGGGCGCCGGGCGGGTCGGTGCGGGGTGCGCGTGGTGAGCACGTCGGTCTCCTGGTCAGGTGGTGGAGCGGTTCTCCGCGGTGACGGGCACGGTCAGGGTCGCCGTCGCGCCCTGCACGGAGGACGGGGCGGTGGCTGAGAGGGTCACCGACACGCAGTGCTGCGGCGTGGCGGTGAGCGCCTGGGTGGCGCCCACCGTCCACGGCAGGGTGAGCGCCGTGCCGGTGCAGGTGGCGCCCGGGTAGACCCGGACCGTCAGCTGCCCCACCAGGGGACCCGCCGACACCGACGGGGTGCCCAGCGTGTAGACCCAGCGGCCCTGCGTCCCCGCCGTGCGGCTCACGGTGAGGACCCCGGTGCGGACCTCGCCCGGGGTCATCGCCGTGAGGGACAGCGTGTGCGACGACGTCGCCCCGAAGTCCCCCGACACCGCGGTGCCCGGGGACACCGGCAGCGCGCGCGACCACGCCGAGTACGCCGTCGTGCCCCCCGCGACGAGGAGCACGACGGCGACCACGGCGACGAGCGAGGCGCGTCGGGGGAACCGCACGGGCGTGGGAGGTCGCGTCGGATCAGGACGTGGGGGCCGTCTGCGCGAGCAGGAGGCCGACGCCGGTGATCGTGGTGGACTGCGCGGCTCCGACGCGGCCGGTGGTGGCCGGGTCGAAGATGATCGTCACCTTGGCGGTGCCCGTGGCGCTGATCGTCTTGCTCGTCGCGACCGTCGAGTCGAAGTTCCACGCCCCGCCGGTGCCCGCCGCGACGCCGGTGGCCGGCGTGAAGGTGGCGACGGTGGCGACGTTGAGCTTGCTGGACAGCTCCCCGGTCGTGCCGAACGCCGGGGTGCCGGTGACCGTGATGGTGGACTTGAGGTTGTCGCCGACGGCGTCGACCTTGATCGGCTGCGTGAAGACGACGCAGTCGCCGGGGACCAGCTTGGAGGTCCCGGGGACGAACGCGGTCGAGCCGGCCACGCAGGTGGTGGCGTTCGAGGCGGTGCCCCAGACCCACGTCGCCGTGCCGGTGCTGGTCAGGTTGAGGTCACCCGAGGCGACCGACTGCGTGCTCAGAGAGAGCGAGGACTGCCAGGCCGCCAACGTGCCCGCGCCGCTCAGCAGCAGTGCCACTCCGGCGCCCACTGCCAGGGCGCCCTTCGTCGTCTTGCGCATGTCCATGCCTCCCGTAGCCGAGGCCGGTGACATCGACCGGCTGCGGAGGCTCTCGGCAGGGGGCGCGGCGAACTGAGTGGTTGAGAACCGTCATCATCCGACCGTGGAAAGTCAGCGAGGGGTTACCACCCGAGCAGTTGGGAGTCCAGCGGGCGAACGCCCGCGAAACGGACCGTTCCGGGCCTAGGCCGAACGGGCGACGTCGTCTGCGGCCGGACGGGTGCCCCGGTGCAGCGCGACGATGCCGCCCGACAGGTTCCGGTACGCCACGTGGGACCACCCGGCATGCTTGATGAGCAGGCCGAGGGCGTTCTGGTCGGGCCACTCGCGGATGGACTCCGCCAGGTACACGTAGGCCTCCGGCTCCTTGGACACCGCGCGCGCGACGGGCGGCAGCGCCCGCATGAGGTAGTTCTGGTACACCACCCGGAACGGCCTGAAGGTCGGCCGCGAGAACTCGCACACCACCAGGCGGCCGCCCGGCTTCGTCACCCGCAGGAGCTCGTCCAGGGCGGCGTCGACGTCGTTCACGTTGCGCAGACCGAACGACATGGTCACCGCGTCGAACGACTCGTCCGCGAAGGGCAGGTGCAGCGCGTCGCCCGCGACGAACGCGAGGTCGGGGCGGCGCTTCTTGCCCACCTCGAGCATGCCGACGGACAGGTCGCAGGCGATCACCCGCACGCCCGCGTCAGCCATCGGCTCGGACGAGGTGCCCGTCCCGGCGGCCAGGTCGAGCACGGTCTCACCGGGCTGGGCGTCGACGGCCCGGAGGGTCGCCTTGCGCCAGGCGCGGTCCTGACCGAGCGAGATGACGTCGTTGGTCCGGTCGTAGCGGTGGGCCACGGCGTCGAACATGGCGGCGACGTCCTGGGGGTCCTTGTCGAGGGAGGCACGGGACATGTGTCCATCGTCGCAGGTCCGCGGGGGCCTTTCGACAGGGAAGCACGGGTGGCCGAGGCATACGCTGGCTCCGATGAGTACGCAGACCTCCGCCCCCGCGGACGCGGTCCCGTACCCGCTCGTGGTCCGCACGGTCGCGCTGGACGCGCTGGGCGGGTCGACCGGTGCGGCGACCACGGACCCCCTGGACCTGCTCGGCCTGCTGCCGTCGCAGGCGCCCCTCGCATGGGTGCGTCGCGGAGACGGCCTGGTGGCGTGGGGCGAGACCCTGCGCGTCGCCGTCAGCGGGCCCGACCGCTTCGCCGACGCCGAGCGCGCCTGGCAGGACGTCCTGGCACGTGCCATCGTGCGCGACGAGGTCCAGCTGCCCGGAACCGGTCCCGTGGCGTTCGGCGCCTTTGCGTTCGACGAGGACTCGTCGGCGGGCAGCGTGATCGTCGTGCCGCGCGTGGTCGTCGGACGCCGCGCGGGACGCACCTGGCTCACCACCATCACCACGGGCGCCCGGCTCGGCGCCGCGCCCCGGCTCGCCGGCGTCGTCGGGCCGCGGGTGCCGCCGGTCGACCCGGGCAGCGTCGTCTACTCGGACGGCGCGGTGAGCGCGGACGGCTGGCGCGACGTCGTCGCCCGCGGCATCGCGGCGATCAAGGCCGGTGATGTCGACAAGGTGGTGCTGGCACGCGACGTGCACGCGCGCACCGAGCACCCCGTGGACGCGCGCTGGGCCCTCGAGCGGCTGGCCGTGGAGTACCCGTCGTGCTGGACGTTCAGCGTCGACGGCATGATCGGTGCGACGCCCGAGCTGCTGGTCCGGTCCGAGAAGGGCTTGGTGACGTCCCGTGTGCTCGCCGGCACGATCCGTCGCACGGGGGACGACGCCGCAGACATGGCCCGCGCGGCGATCCTCGCGCACTCGTCCAAGGACCTCGAGGAGCACGAGTACGCGGTGAGCTCGGTGGCGCACGCGCTCGAGCCGTTCTGCTCGTCGACCAACGTGCCCGACGTGCCCTTCGTCCTGCACCTGCCCAACGTCCTGCACCTGGCGTCGGACGTCACCGGGGTCCTCACCGCTCCGACCGGCGCCGCCGCGCACCCCTCATCCCTCGCGCTCGCGGCGGCCCTGCACCCGACGGCCGCCGTGTGCGGCACGCCGACCGTGGCCGCCCGCGAGCTCATCCGCAGCATCGAGGGCATGGACCGCGCCCGCTACGCCGGGCCTGTCGGCTGGTTCGGTGCCGACGGCGACGGCGAGTGGGGCATCGCGCTGCGCTCGGCGGCCATCGACCCCGACGACCCGCGCAGCGTGCGCCTGTTCGCCGGCTGCGGGGTGGTCGCCGCGTCCGATCCCCCGGCCGAGGTCGCGGAGTCCGAGGCCAAGCTGGTCCCCATGCGGTACGCGCTCGGCCGGGACGTCAGCGACAGCTGACGTCCCGGCCGAGCGGCCGACGCCGGGCTCCGTGGGGGACGACGGCCCGGCGGGTCAGAGGGCCGTGCTCAGCCCTGGCCCTGCTGCTGCTGCTGCTGGAACCACTGCCACAGCTCGTCGGGGCTCATTCCCTCGGGGAAGCCGTTCTGCCCCTGCTGGTCGTCGGGCGCCTGCTGCTCGTCGGGCGCCTGCTGCTGCGGCTCCGACTGGGCCGTCTCCGGGCGGACCGCCAGTGTCACGTCGACCTCGATCGACTTCCCGTCGCGGACGACCGTCAGGGTGACGTCGGTGCCGGACGGGAGCGCCCGCACGTAGGCGGTCAGGGACTCGGCGCCACCGACGGCGTCGCCGTCGATCGCGAGGATCGTGTCGTTCGCCTGGAGCTCGGCCTTCGCCGCGGGCGAGCCGTCGGTGACCTGCTCCACGACCGCGCCGCGCCGCGTCACGCCGTCGGCGGAGGCCGTGCCGTCGGACAGCGACACCCCGAGGAACGCGTGCTCCGCGGTGCCGTCGTCGATGAGCTGCGCGGCGATGTTCTTCACCAGGTCGACGGGGATGGCGAACCCGAGGCCGATCGAGCCGGACTCGCTGGACAGCGTGGCGATCGAGGAGTTGATGCCGATCACGCGGCCCTCGGCGTCGAACAGCGGGCCGCCCGAGTTTCCGGGGTTGACCGCCGCGTCGATCTGGATCGCGTTGGTGACCGTGGCCTCGCTGGTGCTGTCGCCCGAGGTGGAGACCGGGCGGTCGACCGCGGAGACGATGCCGGTGGTGACGGTGTTGGCCAGGCCCAGCGGGTTGCCGACGGCCATCACGGGCTGGCCGACGACGACCTTCGACGAGTCGCCGATGGCCGCGGCCTTGAGGTCGTCCGGGGCGTCCTTGAGCTTGATGACCGCCAGGTCGGTGGTCGCGTCGGTGCCGACGATCGTGGCGTCGAAGAGTCGGCCGTCGGTCAGGGTGACCTGGACCTCGCCGTCCGCCCCGGCGACCACGTGGTTGTTGGTGACGATGTGGCCGGCGTCGTCGATGATCACGCCGGAGCCCTCCGCGCCGCCGCCGTTGCCGGTGCTGACCTGGATGGCGACGACCGACTGCTGGACCGCCTTGGCGACGGCCTCCCAGTCCGGGTTCTCCGACGTCGAACCGGCCACCGGGACCGTGTCGTTGGCCGCCTGCCCGATGGTCGCGAGGGAGGCGGGGCGGTTCCCCGAGGCGTCGTCGTCGGACAGCCCGTGCGTGATGCCGACGGTGGCGATCGCCGCGACGATCGCCGCGGCCGCGGCCGCCGACGTCACCGGGAGCCACAGGCTGCGCTTGCGCTGCGGGGGGACGGGGCCCTGGGGCACCGGTCCCCCCGCGTACGCCGGAGCAGGCTGGTAGGCAGCCTGCGGGGCGGTGGCGGGGTCCTGCGCGGCGGCGCGCTGCGCGGCCTCCCACTGGGCGCGACGGACGGCCTCGAACTGGTCCATCTGCGAGGCCTGCTGCGCGGCGGCCTGCTGCTGGGCGGCCTCGTACGCGGCGCGCTGGTCGGCCGGCGCGGCCGGGTGCGGGGGCTGGAACGGGTTGGTGGGGTGCGCCGGTCGGGGGTGCGTCGGCAGCGGCTGGGTGGCGTGGACCGGCAACGGCTGCGTCGCGGTCACGGGCGGCAGCGGCTGCGTCGGCTGTGCCTGCGGGTGCTGGTCGGCTGCGGGCGTCTGGTCGGCCGCGCCGTGCTCCGGGGTGGTGGTCATCTGGGGTGCCCTCCTTCGTCGACGACCATCAGACCCGTTCGCGCTGGAGGGAGCCTTCGCAGAACCTGGGAATCTCCTGCGAGTTTCGAATGGATCGCACCGTCGACGGTGCGTGAGAACTGGCCGGTCTACAGCCCGCCGACGCCCGCCAGCGCCGCGTCGACGGCCGTCGCCACCTCGTCGGCGATCCGTTCGCCGAGGGCGCGGCGCCCCAGCCGGTCGACGCGGACCTCCACGACGCTGAGGCCCGGACCCGGCGACGCCAGCGCGGGCAGCAGGCCGTCGACGTCGCTGACCCGCGTGTGCCGGACCCCATAGCCCGCGCAGAGCGCCGCGAGGTCGGCGCCGTGCGGCGTGCCGAACACGCGCTCGAACACGTCCGCGCGCGCGGGCTCCCCCGGCTCGAGCGTCGCGAAGATCGAGCCACCGTCGTCGTTGGCGACGACCAGCTGGAGGTGCACGGGCGCCTCGAGCGGACCGCGCAGCAGGCCGCCCACGTCGTGCAGGAACGTGAGGTCACCCAGGTAGGCCCGGACCCGGCGGCGGGGCAGCCCGAGCGCCGCGCCGACCGCGGTGGACACCGTGCCGTCGATGCCCGCGAGCCCGCGGTTGGCCAGGACCACGGGCGGGCTGTCCCAGCGCGCCACCAGGTCCAGGTCCCGCACCGGGTTCGACGAGCCGACGACCAGCGCGTCGCCGGGCCCGCTGACCTGCGCGACCACGCGCGCGAGCGCGGGGCCGGTGACACGGGTGCCGCTGCGCGACCGGCGGCCCGCGTCAGGACCGTCCGGCCCGACGACGACCCTGTCGATCGCCGATCCCGCCGCCTTGTCGGCCGCGAGCCACGAGTCGAGCCACCCGGCGGGCGCGGGCATCCGACCCTGGCGCATCCGGGCCGGGGGCTCGAGCAGCACGTCGGTCGCGTTGCGCGGGGCGTCGGGCCAGTCGGCGCCGCGCGGGGCGACGACGACCACCTCGACGTCCTCGCGCGCCAGCAGCTGCTGCACCGGCCGGGAGAGCGTGGGGCGCCCGAGCACGACGACGCGGCGGACCGCCCCGCCCAGCAGCGGGTGGGCCAGCAGCAGGCGATAGGCCGCGATGGCGTGGGTGCCGCCGCGCGCGCCCGACGACGGCTCGGCCAGCAGGGGCCAGCCGTTCGCCTCGGCGAGCCGGCGCGCGGTCGGTCCGGCGCCGTCCCCGGCCACCAGCACGGTCGCCACCCCGCCGCGGCGCGCGGGCGCCGTCGGATCCGCGACCGTGGGCACGGCTCCGGTGGTCGAGCCGGCCGGCACGTGGCGCGCCTGCACCACCGTGAGCCCGGAGGTCGAGGGCTCCGGCCACGGGGAGTCGCCGGGCACCAGTGGCTCCCGGAACGCGAGGTCGAGGTGCACCGGACCCGGGTCACCGGTGCGCGCGCCCGTAGCAGCGGCCACGGCGCGGGAGATCGTGCGACGCAGGCTGCGCGCCTCGTCTGCGCGACCGACGGGAGCGGGCACGTCGACGGTCAGCCGCACGGCACCGGCGAAGATGCCCACCTGGTCGGTGGTCTGGTTGGCGCCCGTGCCGCGCAGCTCGTGCGGGCGGTCGGCGGTCAGCAGCAGCAGCGGCAGGCCGCTGTGGTGCGCCTCGAGCACCGCCGGGTGCAGGTTGGCCACCGCGGTACCCGACGTGGTGATCACCGCGACCGGCCGCGGTGCGTGGAGCTGGTCGCCGTCCCCGTGAGCGGAGGCGCGCGCCAGCCCGACCGCCAGGAACGCGGCCGAGCGCTCGTCCACCCGCACGTGCAGGCGCAGGCTCGGGGCTCCGGCGGGGCGCTCGGCGTCGGGGAGGGCTGCGTCCGCGACCGCGTAGGCCAACGGCGCGCTGCGGGACCCGGGGGCGAGCACGACGTCCTCGACACCGAGGGCCGCGAGCGCCTGCACGATCACGCGGGCCGCCGCGGTCGCCGGGTCGGGAGCGAGGGCGGTCGTCGTCGGCACGCCCGCCATCATGCCCGAGCCCGCACGGCCGCGACGCGCGCGCGCCACCGGTCCGTGAGCTCGGGGGGCGCCGCAGCGGCGGCCAACAGTGCGGGGTCGGGCGAGGTGCGGCGGACGTCGAGCGCTCCGTCGACCGGGAGGAACGGGCTGTCGACGAGGTCCGAGGTGAACAGCTGCGCGGTGGCCAGACCACACGCGTAGGGCAGCTCCGGGAGGGCGGCGGCGAGCGCGACGCCGGCGGCGAGCCCCACGGACGACTCCAGGGCCGACGACACGACGACCGGCAACCCGATCCGCTCGGCCAGCTCCAGGCACGCGCGCACCCCGCCGAGCGGCTGGACCTTGAGCACGACGACGTCGGCCGCGTGGGCACGCGCCACCGCGAACGGGTCCTGCGCTCGGCGGATCGACTCGTCGGCGGCGATCGGCACGTGCGTACGGCGGCGCAGCGCGGCGAGGTCGTCGACGCCGGGCACCGGCTGCTCCGCGTACTCGAGGCCGCCGGCGGCGCGGTCCAGGGCGGCCAGCCGGCTCACCGCGGTGTCGACGTCCCACGCAGCGTTGGCGTCGACGCGGACGGCGCCGCCGGGGCCGAGCGCGTCGCGGACCGCCTCCAGCCGGGCGATCTCGTCGGCCAGCGACTGCCCCGGCTCGGCGACCTTGACCTTCGCCGTCCGGCAGCCGCCCGAGCCGCGCACGATCCGGTGGGCGGTCTCGGCGTCGACGGCGGGCACGGTCACGTTGACGGGGATCCGGGTGCGCACGGGTGCCGGCCAGCCCTCGTCGGCGGACTCGACCGCGGCGCGCCACCAGGCTGCCGACTCGTCGGCGTCGTAGTCCCAGAACGGGCTGAACTCCCCCCAGCCCGCGTCCCCCCGCAGCAGCACCCCGTCGCGTACCGTCAGCCCGCGGAACCGCGTGCGCAGCGGGAGCGACCAGACGTGCAGGTCAGCGGGGTCGTGGAGCACGCCGCCAGCGTACGGCGGACTCACGCACCCCACGCCTCGACGAGCAGCGCCCGTGCCGTCGCCCGCACGGGCCGCTGCTCGGTCAGCGCGGTGACGACCGCGCCGTCGACGAGCGCCGTGGTCACCGCGGCCGACGTGGGCGCCTCGACGTGGCCGACAAGCTGCCCCAGGACGGCGTCGACCGCCGCGCGACCACCCGCGAACGCCCCCGCGAGGGACGCCTGCCGACCCGCGCCGAGCAGGTGCTCGTAGTAGCTGCGCACGCCGGCGTCGTCCCCGGGGGGCAGGACTGCGTCGACGAGCACCCGCGCGGCCGCGTCGGGCTCGCGCCGCACCGTCACGTCCGGCGCGCCGGAGAGGGACGCCCGCGCGTGGTCCGCCCACGCGTCGGCCATCGCGGCGCCCGCCGCCGCCGCGAGGTCGTCGAGGGACGCGAAGTAGTAGGTGGTCGCCGACAGCGACGCCCCCGCCTCGAGCGCGACGCGCCGGTGGGTGAGCGCACCCGGCCCCTCGCGCAGCAGGAGGGTCGCGGCGGCCGTCGCCAGGTCCGCGCGGCGGCGAGCGCCCTTCCCCCGGGCACCGCGGTCGGTCACGCGTGGCCGCCCGACAGGTTCAGTCCCACGACGCCGGCCACGATGAGCACGAGCGAGACGATCTTGAGCACGGACACGGTCTCGTGGAACAGCACGACGGCGAGCACCGCGGTGAGCGCCGCACCGATGCCGACCCAGACGCCGTACGCGACCCCGACGGGAAGCGTCCTGAGCGCCCAGGACAGCCCGCCCATCGACGCGACGAGCAGGACGACGAACAGGACGCTGGGCCAGAGCCTGGTGAAGCCGTTCGACGCCTTGAGGCTGAGGGCCCAGCCGGCCTCGAGCATGCCGGACAGGACGAGGACGATCCAGGCCATGGTGGTGCACCACTCTCCGCGTGCGCGCCGGGTGGCAGTCCCCGCCGTCCCGCGCACTTTCTGGTACAACCGTACCAGACCGTGCGTCGCGGTTAGGCTGCCGCCGTGACCCTGCCTCCCCTGCCGGACCCCGTCTCCGACACGTTCGACCCGACGCGCTGGCGGACGGTCGACGGGTTCGAGGACCTCACGGACCTCACGTACCACCGCGGGTTCGCCCGCCCCACGCCGGACCAGGTGGCGGCCGGCGCGACCGCCCGGGACCTGCCCGTCGTCCGCGTCGCGTTCGACCGGCCCGAGGTGCGCAACGCGTTCCGCCCGCACACGGTCGACGAGCTGTACCGCGTCCTCGACCACTCGCGGACCACCTCCGACGTGGGCACGGTGCTGCTCACCGGCAACGGACCGAGCCCGAAGGACGGCGTCTGGGCGTTCTGCTCCGGCGGCGACCAGCGCATCCGCGGCCGGTCGGGCTACCAGTACGCGTCGGGCGAGACCGCGCAGGACGTGGACCCCGCACGCGCCGGGCGGCTGCACATCCTGGAGGTCCAGCGCCTGCTCCGGACCATGCCGAAGGTCGTCGTCGCGCTGGTCAACGGCTGGGCGGCCGGGGGTGGGCACTCGCTGCACGTCGTCGCCGACCTCAGCATCGCCAGCCGGGAGCACGCGCGCTTCATGCAGACCGACGCCAACGTGGGCTCGTTCGACGGCGGCTACGGGTCGGCGCTGCTGGCGCGGCAGGTGGGGCAGAAGCGGGCCCGCGAGATCTTCTTCCTGGCCCGCGAGTACTCGGCGGAGCAGGCGCTCGCGTGGGGCGCGGTCAACGACGTGGTCGAGCACGCGCAGATCGAGGAGGCCGGGCTGGAGTACGCGCGGATCATGGCGACCAAGTCACCGCAGGCGATCCGGATGCTCAAGTTCGCCTTCAACCTGGCGGACGACGGCCTGGCGGGGCAGCAGGTGTTCGCCGGGGAGGCCACCCGGCTGGCGTACATGACCGACGAGGCGGTCGAGGGGCGGGACGCGTTCCTCGAGCGCCGCGAGCCCGACTGGTCGGGCTTCCCGTACGCGTACTAGCTGCTGGACAGCGCCCAGCCGGCGAGGTCGACGATCGAGCCGAGGACGCCCGCGGCGCCGACCAGCAGCGCGACGAGGACGACGGCCGAGACGAGGACCGCACCGAGCGACCGGACGTCGTGCTCGACGGGTGTGGACTGGGGGTGGTGCGTGAGAGTGGCCATGCGTCCAGCGTCGCCCGCGCACCGGCCGACGGGCATCGGCCCCCGGGCTCGACGTGCTCCCGCCCTGGGGTGGCCAACCCGCCCGCGGGGATCATCCCGTGGGCGGACACCCGGTCCGGCTCAGCCGACGGTCAGTGATCCGCTGCCGGCCGGCACGAGCTCGACCCAGGTGTTCCCCGGCGCCAGGTCCGCGAGCTGGCCGTCGGCGGTGAACAGCCGGATCGGCACCTCCTGGGCGTCCCGCTGCCACCGCACCGCGATGGTCTTGCCGCCCGTCGCGACGACGCCCTCGCCCGAGCCGACCAGCTCGTAGGTGGGCACAGCCGCCCCACCCTGCGCGCCGTACCCGGAGTTCGGGTGCGGGGCCGTGAGCGACACGACGTTGACCGCGGACAGCCGCGCCCCGCTGCGGGCGGTCGCCGGCGCCGACCCCTCCGACCGCAGCCACGTGCCGCTGCCCGCGTCCCACGACCAGGTCGGGCTCGACGCCGCGGAGAGGCGGAACGACAGCGTGCTCGCCGGGGTGCCGCCCACGACGGCCGCGGCACGGTCGGCGCTGCGCGCGATGGTGAACTGCTCACCGGGGGGCGCCTGGTGGTCGGCGTCCGCCTGCCCCCAGAAGGTCGTCGGGTTCCCGTACACGTTGTGGGGCGCCGGCCTGTCCTTGGTCCGGTACATGCCCGGTGCGCCCGCGTCGTGGCTGATCATCTGCACGCCGCTGGCCTCGACCAGGGCGAGGATGCCCGGCTGACCGCCCGAGAACGCGAGCAGGCCGTGCATGGGCGCCAGGATCTGCGGGTCCATCGGGCGGACCGAGCGGATGGGTCCGACCTCGGCGGGCACCTGGGAGTGGAAGACGGCGACGAAGCGGGACACGTCGAACTCGACGATCGTCTCCCAGACCATGTCCGCCTGGTCGAGACCGGTCTGCGGACGGGCCACGGCCGTGTTCTCGATCTTCACCGCGAGCGACGGCCTGGCGGCCGGCTCACCCGCGACGCCGGTCAGCGGCCACACCGGGGGAAGGACCGGCACGGGTGCCGGCACCTTGTTCGGGGCGATGGTGGGGCCCTGCACCACCGGGGACGGCGGATCCTGCGGCGGTTCCGGCGGCGGCGAGGTGCACCCGGCGACGGCCAGCGCCATGGCCGCGAGCACCGCGGCGACCGCGCCCCGTGCCGGTCGTCGTGTCGTCGTCGTCATCGCGCTCCCCCGTCGTTCACTCAACTGATGGTGACCGAGCCCGAGTCCCGCGGGACCAGCTCCACCCACGTGATGCCCGGCGCGAGCGTCACGACCGCGCCGTCGGGCGTGGCGAGCGTGAGGACCGCGTCCCTCGACCCCTTCGTCCACGTGCCGGTGACCGTCTTGCCCCCGCCGGAGATCGTCGCCTCGCCCGTGCCCTCGAGCACGGTCTCCGGGACGGGGTTGCCGGCCGGGTCCACGGTGCCGGAGTCGATGAGACGCACCTTCAGCGTCACCACGTTCGTCGCGGCGATCCGCGCACCTGAGCGCAGGGTCGCGGGCGTGGCACCCTCAGCGCGCAGCCACGTCCCGGTTCCCGCGTCCCACGTCCAGCTGGGCCGCGAGAAGCCGGAGAGCCGGACGGCCACGGTCGACGACGGCCCACCGGAGGCGACCGCCGTGGCCTTGTCGAGCACCTTCGCGAACACGAACTGCGCGGGGGGCGCGGCGGAGTGGTCCGCGTCGGCCTGGTCCCAGAAGGTCTGCGGGGTGCCGTACACGTTGTGCGGCGCCGGGCCGACGCCCTTCTTGCGGTAGAAGCCGGCCGCTCCGGCGTCCATGCTCACTGTCTGGAGGCCGGCGTTCTTCAGCGCCTGGACGAACGCCGGCTGACCACCGGAGAACGCGATCAGTCCGTGCAGCGGCGCGGCGATGGCCGGGTCCATGGGGCGCACCGACCGGATCGGGCCCACCTCGGCCGGCACCTGCGACTGGTACACCGCGACGAACCGGCTGATGCCGCCCTCGACGACCTGCTCCCAGATGACGTCCGCCTGGTCGAGCCCGGTCTGCGGGCGCGCCTCCGTCGAGTTCTCCACCTTGATGGCCAGCGCGGGCCGCGTCGAGACCTCCGTGGCGGTGACGCCCGTCAGCGGCCAGCGCGGCGGCACGACCGGTGCGGGCGGAGCACCCTTGGCCGCCTCGATCACGGGGGCCTGCGTCACGGGCGCGACCGGCGTGGGCTCGGTCGGCGGTCCGCTGCACGCACCGAGCGCGAGCGTGGCGGTGGTCGCGAGCGCCACGAGCACGACGGCCCGGCGAGAGGCGGACGGGGCGGTGAGGACGGACGGCACGGTGCTCCTTCGGGTGTGAATCGCGCGACACTCTACGGTGTCCGGGCGCTTGCCCCGGGCGGGCGCGCGCGCAGACGGACCTACGCTGGGCGGGTGAGCCGGCCCGTGCGAGACGTCCCCGCGCGGCCGGAGCTCCTTCTCCCGGCGCTCGAGGCCGCGCTGAGCAGCACCGGGCCGGCCGTCTCGCCGGGCCCCGTGGACGCCACCGAGGTCCCCGACGGCGTCGCGGTGGTCGTGCGGACCTCGGGATCCACGGGCGATCCTCGCGCCGTGCTGCTGTCGGCGTCCGCCCTGCGCGCGTCGGCCGCCGCGACCGGGGCTCGACTCTCCGGCCCCGGGCGGTGGCTGCTGGCGCTGCCCGTGCACCACGTGGCAGGGCTCCAGGTGCTGGTCCGCTCCGTGCTGGCGGGCACGGCTCCCGTGGCGATGCCCTCGGGAGCGTTCCGTGCACCCGCCTTCGTGGCAGCGGCCGCCGAGCTGGCCGGGTCAGGACCGCGGTACACCTCCCTGGTGCCCACCCAGCTGGTGCGGCTGCTCGACGACCCCGCCGCGACGACCGCCCTGACCGCGTTCGACGCGGTGCTGCTCGGCGGAGCCGCGACGGCGCCGGACGTGCTGGGACGTGCGCGCGCCGCGGGCGTCCGGGTGGTCACCACGTACGGCATGTCGGAGACCTGCGGCGGCTGCGTGTACGACGGGCGGCCCCTGGACGGGGTTTCCGTCCGGCTGGACGCGGAGGGACGCATCCTGCTGGCCGGTCCCGTCCTGGCCGACGGGTACCTCGGGCGACCGGACCTGGATGCGGACGCGTTCGTGCAGGTGGACGGGGTCCGGTACCTGCGCACCACGGATCTCGGCGCCTGGTCCGGCGGGGTCCTGACCGTGCTCGGACGCGCCGACGACGTGCTGGTCACCGGAGGCGTCAAGGTGCCGCCTGGGCCTGTGGAGTTGGTGCTCGCGGGACTGCCCGGCGTCGGCGAGGTGTGCGTGGTCGGGATTCCCGACGAGGAGTGGGGTCAGCTCGTCGTCGCCGTCGTCGTTCCGCGGTCCGGCGTCGCCCCGCCCACGCTGGCCGACGCCCGGGCGGCCGTCACCGACCGGCTCGGCGCCACCCACGCGCCCCGGAACCTCGTGGTCGCGGACTCGCTCCCGCTGCGCGGGCCGGGCAAGATCGACCGTCGGGCCGCCACGCTGCTCGCCGCACGCCACCTCGAGAGGAACTCCCCGTGACGACTGCCAGCGACTGGGTGCAGGGTGCACGGCCGCGGACGCTCCCGGCCGCCGCAGCCCCCGTATTCGTGGGCACCGGGGCGGCCGCCCAGCTGGGCGAGGCCCACCTCGGGCGTGCCGCGCTCGCGCTCGGCGTCGCGCTGGCGCTCCAGGTGGGCGTCAACTACGCCAACGACTACTCCGACGGGATCCGCGGCACCGACGTGGACCGCGTCGGCCCCCTGCGGCTCACCGCGTCCGGCACCGCCAGCCCCGGCACCGTCAAGGGCGCGGCGTTCGCGGCGTTCGCCGTCGCCGGGCTCTTCGGGCTCGCGCTGGTGTACCTCAGCGGCTACTGGTGGCTGCTGGGCGTCGGGGTGATCGCGATCGCGGCCGCCTGGGGGTACACCGGCGGCAAGAACCCCTACGGCTACCTCGGGCTCGGCGAGGTCGGCGTCTTCACGTTCTTCGGTCTCGTCGCGGTGCTGGGCACCACGTACACGCAGGCCGACGAGCTCTCCTGGGCCGCGTGGGTCGGCGCGGTGTCCGTCGGGCTGCTCGCGTGCGCGCTGCTCATGGCCAACAACCTGCGGGACATCCCCACCGACGCCCTCGTCGGCAAGCGCACCCTCGCCGTGCGGCTCGGAGACCGCCTGGCCCGACGCGTCTACGCAGCGATGGTGATCCTGCCGGTCCTCCTGGGCGGGATCGTGTGCGCGTTCGCGTCGCCCTGGACGCTCGTCGTCCTGGTGCTGCTGGCCCCCGCGGTCGTCCTCGCGACGACCGTGCTGCTGGGTGCTCGCGGCCGCGCGCTGGTCCCCGTGCTCGCCGGGACCGGGCTGCTGGAGCTCGCGTTCGGCGTGCTCCTCGGGCTCGGGCTGGCCCTCTAGGACTCCTGGGTGCGCGTGGCCTCGTCGGCCGCGTCCTCGACGTCGGCGTCCTGCTGGGCACGCTTGCCCAGCACCGTCCGGTCACCGGCGGCCCGTCGCCGCTCCGCACGCTCGGCCAGCTGGAGCGCAGCCGCGTCCCGCGGGCCGCTGAGCAGCACGTACGACAGCCCCCACGCCAGGAACGCCGCGACGATCCCCGCCAGCCAGGACCGCATGCCGGCCCACCAGAGCAGGCCGAGGCACGCGCCGAAGAGGGCCAGGCGCAGGAGCGAGTAGACGAGGAAAGGCACGGTCCCAGCGTAGGACGCTCCGCGGGGGCGCTCGTCCGCCGAGCGACGTCTAGTCTGACGAGGTGAGGAACCTCGCCGTCCTGCTGATCATCGGGTTGACCGTCTACTGCGCGTTCGACGTCATCCGCAGCACGGCCGAGGAGCGGCTCGGGGTGCACCCCGCCCTGTGGGTCCTGCTGATCCTCTTCGTGCCCCTGCTCGGCGCCGTGGCGTGGCTCGCCGTGCGGTGGTCCCGTCGCACCGCAGCCGTCGGCAACCCGGGCGCGCCGCGGCAGAGCAGGCGCCCGACCGCTCCCGACGACGACCCCGAGTTCCTCTGGCGGCTCGACGAGGACCGTCGGCGCACCGACCCGGGCTCCTCGGGTTCTTCGGGTTCGTCGGACGACGCCCCTCCTGTTCCGTGACCGGCGGGTTGTCCACATCCTGATTCCGGCCTCGTTCCGCGGTGTCCGTTTCGGGTAGAATCGTACACATGTTCGAAGCCGCTCCTGCCGACGCCGAGGGTGACTGGCGTGCGGGTGCGGGAAATGGGGCGACGGGTCTGAGGGTGCCGACCTCGACCGGCGACGCTGTGGCACGGCGGTCGGACGGCCGCGACCCGGACGCGCTGTCGGGGGCGCGAGCGCCGGACAGCGGAGGGTCCGACGGCCGGGCGTCGCGTGCCGATGGCGGTCCTGTCGACGCCCGGGTCGTGGCGGCGGCGGTCGCCGACCTGCTCGCGGCGGCGCGGCGGCTCGCCGACGTGATGGGTGTGGGTGTTGGCGACGCGGGCGCGCGTCGGGCGGTGCTGTCCGGGTTGCGGCCGGTGGACGGGGTGCTGGCCTCGGTCCGGTCGGCGGTGCTGCTCGCCGAACGGGACTCCACCTCCTGGCAGCGCCCGGGAGTGCCGTCGTTCGAGGCCGCGCACGGTGCGGTGACCCGGATCGGGCTGCCCGGGGCGCGGCGGGAGATCGCCCAGGCCGACGTGCTCGCGTCCATGCCCGCGGTCGCCGGCGCGGTACAGTCCGGGGCGATGCCCGTCGGGCACCTGGACGCGTTCGCCCGGATCACCGTGGGCGTCTCCGAGACCGTGGGTGCCGCGCTGGCCGCTCCGGGGGTGCAGGACGCCATCGTGCGGCTCGGGTCCACCCAGGACGCGCCGACGTTCACCCGGTCCGTGCAGCGCCTGGTCGCCGAGCTCGACCCCGCCGCCCGCGAACGCACGCACGAGAACCAGCGCGCCCGCCGGTTCCTGCACCTGTCCGACCAGAGCGACGGCACCCACATCCGCGGCCTGCTCGACCGGGTCGCCGGCCACCGGCTACGCCTGGCCCTGGAAGCCACCGGCGAACGCCCCGGCCTGCTCAACGCCCAACCCGCCGACACCGCCGGCCCGACCGACGCCGTCGACACCAACGCAGCGGGCAACGCCCATGCCGGGATGGTGCTGGAGGAGCGGACCGCGGAACAAGCCCGCGCCGACGCCCTGGACACCATCGCCCAACGCATCCTGGCCCTGCCCGCCACCGCCTCCGGCGCCGCCGTCCCACCCCAGATCAGCCTGCTCATGACCGAAGCAACCTTCGCCGCCCTCCGCACCCACGCCACACGGCACCGGTCCCCCACACCCGCCGACCCGGCCATCGCCACCACCGACCCGGCGCCCACCGTCGCGGACCGGTCCGCCGACCGGTCCGCCGACCTGGCCTCGGCCCTGACCGGGGTCCCGGCGGTCACCCTGGAGGACGGCACCCCGATCCCGACCAGCGAGGTCGCCCAGGTGCTGTGCGACTGCGAGATCACCCGCATCGTGATGGACGCCGCCGACCAACCCGTCAACCTCGGCCGCTCCGTGCGCCTCTACACCGGCGCCCACCGCCGCGCCATCATCGCCCGCGACCGCCACTGCACCTTCCCCGGCTGCGACCGACACGCCCGCTGGAGCCAGATCCACCACATCACCTGGTGGGACCGCGACAACGGCTCAACCTCGATCGACAACGGTGTCCTGCTCTGCTCCTTCCACCACCACCAGGTCCACCAACACAACCTGACCATCCAGAGGCACCCCACCACTCGCGGACCCCGACGCCCCGACCAACCCACACTCGAGCCACCCGGCGCCCTCTACACCTTCCGCGACCCCACCGGACGGATCGTCGCGACCTCAGAACGGTCCGACCCTCCCGAACCACAGACTCCTCAGCGGATGTGAGTTCGCCCGTGGGCGGATCCGAGGTCGACGTCGAACCGCACCGCCGCTGCCTATGCCTATGCCAAATCCGTGCCCATGCCCATGCCATGCCCGAGGGTGGCCCGCTCACGCGCCCGCGGTCCGGCCCTCGCACGCCGTACCGTCAGAGCGTGCCTAGCGTCCGAGCCCTCGCACTTGCCGTGATCCGCCACCCGGAGACCGGGCACCTGTTCGTCGACGAGATCGTCGAGCCCGGCACAGGGCGCGTGTTCCATCGCCCCGCTGGCGGCGGGATCGAGTTCGGCGAAACCGCGTCGCACACGCTCGTCCGTGAGCTCGAGGAGGAGTACGGGCTTGTGATCGTCGTCGGGCGGCAGATCGGCGCGCTGGAGAACCACTTCACCTACGCCGGTCGCGTCGGTCACGAGATCGCTCTGGTCTTCGAGGCCGATCTAGCCTGCCCGGCCGACTCTGCTGAGACCCGCAGGCCCTGTCGTGACCAGCCCAGCGTCACCGGTGTCTGGCGCTCGTCGACGGAGGACGCGATACCGCTGTACCCGGACGGGCTCCGTCACCTGCTGGCGGAGAGCGCGATCACATAGGTCCAGGACGGCTCGACGTCCGAGGGCGTGCGAGGAGGACCGCCGACAGGACAGCCGAGAGACGACTGGACCGTCAGACGCCCGAGTACGAGTGCTTGCCCGTGACCACGAGGTTGACGACCGTGAAGTTGGCGAGCACGACCGCGTAGCCGACGAACACGAAGTACGCCGCGCGCCGCCCGCTCCAGCCGCGAGTCGTCCGGGCGTGCAGGTAGGCCGCGTACACGACCCACGCGACGAACGTGCCGACCTCCTTGGGGTCCCAGCCCCAGTACCGGCCCCATGCGTGCTCGGCCCAGATGGCCCCGCCGATGAGCGTGAGGGTCCACAGGACGAAGGCGATCGCGTTCAGCCGGAACGACATGGCCTCGAGCTCGCGGGAGCCGGGAACCTGCTCGAGCCACCCGAACCGGCGCCCGCTGACGACCCGGCGGAACCGGTCGGCGCGGGTGGCGGCGGCCCCGGCGGGTGCGGGGACCGGCTGCCCGGACGCGCCCACGGTCACCGCAGGGGCGGCGGCGGCGGCCTCTTCGCGGTAGCTCTTCAGCACCTGGAGCACCGAGGCGGCGAACGCGACCGTGAAGATGCCGGTCGCGGTGATCGCGACCCCGACGTGGATGATCAGCCAGTAGCTCTGGAGGGCGGGCTGCACCTGGTCGGCCTGGATGAAGAAGGCGTTGAGCGCGAGGACCAGCGCGAGCACGGCCATGCCCATGACGAGCACGCCGACGAACGCGATGATCCGGCGCCGCTGCACGACGGTGAGCACGAGGACGGCCACGAAGACGCCGACGATCGTGAACTCGTACATGTTGGCGGTCGGCCAGCGACCGGCGGCGATCCCGCGCAGCACGATGCCGCCGAAGAGCATGAGCAGGCCGAGCAGCGTCGTGGACCGGGCGATGCCCTCGGCACGCACGGACCGGCCGGGGGCGCTCTGCTCCTCGGAGCCGCTGACGGCGGTCGCGGGGCGCGCGCCACGGGCGGGACCCGCACCGGCGGTCGCCAGCTCGGGGACGCGTCGCTGCGCACGCTCCGCGATCCGCGCCAGGTCGGTGCTGAACGCGATGAGCGCGATGGTGAACGCCGTCGCGGCACCCCAGACGAGCAGGGTGCTCAGGTCTCCGGTGGTCATGGCGTGCTCTCTCCAGAGGTCGGGCCGCGCGGGGCGGCCGGGGGTCCGTCGTCGGTCGGTGCGAGGGTCGCTGCGAGCACTCGGTCGAGCTCGGGTTGGAGGCCGACGTCGTCGCCGCGCGCCAGACCGGCCGCGGTGACCACTGTACGACCGGAGTCCTCGGCACCGCCCGGTGCGAAGCGGAGCCAGAGGCGTCGCCGCGGGGCGAAGAGCGAGGTGGCGAGCCCGGCGAACGCGAGCAGCGCGAACACGAGCACGAACGGCAGGGCGGGGTCGTGCCGCAGGTCGAGCGCCACGTACCGGGGCAGCCCGTTGAAGGTGAGCGTGCCGAGACCGTCGGGCAGGTCGACGGTCTCCCCCGGGCGGACGTAGAGCGTGACCGTGGTGCCGTCGGCGTCGACCGCCTGGGTCATCCGTGCCTCGTCCAGCTGGTAGACGTTCTGCGGCACGCCGGTGTCGAGCCCGAGGTTCCCGGACCACACGGAGAGCACGAGCAGGGGGTCGGTGGGCTGCGGGTCGATGGACCGGTAGAGGTCCTCACCGACCTCCTGCGCGGTGGGCAGCAGGTAGCCGACGATGCCGATCTGCTCCTGATCGCCCGACACGTCCGGCACCTTCAGCACGCCGCGCGACGTGTAGACCTCGTCCTGCGGCAGGAACGGGGTGGGACCGGAGAAGGCGATCTGGCCCGCGGCGTCGTGCACGGTGAGGTCGGGCGCGTATCCGTTGCCCTGGAGGTAGACCTTGGCACCGCCGGCGTCGAGCGGGTGGTTGACCTTGATGGTCTCCTTGGTCGGCTCCTCGCCCGGGTTGGTGAGCGTGACGTGCGCGGTGAAGTCGCGGGACTGGAGCGTCTCGGGGTCGAAGCGGGACTCGAACTCGTCGAGCCGCAGCGTGAACGGGACCAGGCTCGACGGTGAGTACGCGGTGCCCTGCTCGAACGTGTCGTAGTCCACCTGCGCGTTGGCGAACCCGCGGCCCTGCACCACGATCGCCTGCCCGCGGTAGTGCAGCACCTGGCCGGTGGCCACGGAGATGAGCAGCCCGACGAGCGCGAGGTGGAACACGAGGTTCCCGGTCTCGCGCAGGTACCCGCGCTCCGCGGAGACGGACCAGGTGCCTTCGCCCTCGTCGCGGGTGTCCACGCGGTAGGTCGGGACGAACGGGAGCCACCGCCAGCCGCCGCGCAGCACGGTCGCGGCACCCTGCACAGCATCCGACGGGGCGCCGTCACGAACACCCGACCCCTGCGCCGGGAACCGGGCGAAGCGTCGGGGCGCGCGCGGTGGCCGGCCGCGGACGCCCGCGAGGTGGACCTTGGTGCGCGGCAGGATGCAGCCGACCAGCGACACGAACAGCAGGAGGTAGATCGCGGAGAACCAGACCGACGAGTAGACGTCGAAGAACCCGAACCGGTCGAGCCAGGGGCCGGTGGTCGGGTGGTCGGAGATGTACGTCGCGACCTTGGCGGTGTCCTGCGCGCGCTGCGGCCAGACGGTGCCCGGCACGGCGGCGACGGCCAGGAGCATGAGCAGCAGGAGGGCAACCCGCATGCTGGTGAGCTGACGCCATGCCCAGCGCAGCCAGCCGACGAGCCCGAGCGTGGGCAGCGTCGGCGAGGTCGGGGGGGCCTCGGTCGGCTCCATGAAGACGTCGGAGAGGCCCTCGGGGCGGTGCACGGTCACGTCACACCACCGGCACGAACGGGTCGCCGCCGACGAGGACGCCCTGGAGCCACGACGCCCAGGTGCCCCACACGCCCGTGACCAGCGCGAGGCCCAGGATCACGAGCATCGCGCCGCCGAAGCGCATGATCGCCAGGCGGTGTCGGCGCAGGAAGCTGAGGGCGCCCTTGCTGCGATCGACGAACAGCGCCACCAGCAGGAACGGCAGCCCGAGGCCGAGGCAGAACGCCACGGCCAGGAGAGCGCCGCGACCGGCCGAGCCGCCGTCGAGGGAGAGCGTGAGGATCGCCGCGAGCGTCGGGCCGATGCAGGGCACCCAGCCGAGCCCGAACGTGATCCCGAGCAGGGGTGCGCCCCAGAGGCCCGCGCGCGGGGCCAGGTGCACCCGCTTCTCGTTCTGGAGGAACGGGATGAGCCCGAGGAACCCGAGGCCGAGCACGATGACGACGATGCCCAGCACGCGGGTGATCGGGTCCTGGTACTCGACGAGCACCCCGCCGAGCGAGCCCGCGAGCGCGGCCAGCGCGACGAACACGACCGTGAACCCGGCGACGAACAGGGCGACGCCGAGCAGGACGCGGCTGCGCGCCGGGGCGGTGCGGACAAGCGTGTCGCCCTCCGAGAAAGCGCTCTGCGCCGACCCGGTCATCCCCCCGAGGTACCCGACGTACGCGGGAACCAGCGGCAGCACGCACGGCGACGCGAACGACACCAGCCCGGCGATCAGCGCGACCGGGACGGCCAGCAGGAGCGACCCGGAGGCGACGGTGTGGCCGAACGCGTCGCCGGCGTCGGCGAGCATCACGGCGTGGGCGCCGGCTCGGCGAGGAGGCCGTCGATCATCGAGCGGAGCGTGGACGGGTCGGCCAGGCCCAGGATGCGCCCGGCGACCTTCCCGGAGCGGTCCAGCACGACCGTCGTCGGCACGGCGTTGATCGGGACGGTGCCCTGGAGGGACGCGATCGCCGCCCCGTCGGTGTCCGCGAGGCTCGGGTACGGGACCTCGAACTGCCGCTCGAACGCCAGGGCGGTGCCGGCGTCGTCGGTGCGGTTGATGCCCAGCACCTGCACGCCGTCGGCGGCGTAGTCGGTGGACAGGGCGGCGAGGTCGGGGGCCTCGGCGCGGCACGGCGGGCAGTTGGCGTACCAGGTGTTGAGGACCACGACATCCCCGCGCCAGTCCGCGACGTCCTGCGCGGTGCCCTCGAAGTCGGTGCCGGCCAGCTCGAGCGGTCCGGTGCGGTCCCCCGCGGCCCACGTCGTCGTGCTGCCGTCCCCGGACTGGTAGCCCTGGTCGGCGACGTCGTCGGGGTTCTCCTGGGCGCCGCCCGTGCAGCCGGCGAGCAGCAGCAGCGCGACGGAGCCGACGAGCAGGGCGCGACCTCGCACGTCAGGCCCCCGCGACCGACGAGACGCCCGGCAGCAGCGACGCCGCGGGCTCGCTGTAGCCGATGCCGACGAGGGTGTCGTCCTCGTACCGCAGGCTCGTCAGCGAGGCCACCGAGCACTGCCGCTTGCGGGGGTCGTGCCACAGGTGCCGGTTCTCGAGCGAGAGCCGGGTGACCCAGACGGGGAGCTGGTGGCTGACCAGCACGGCCTCGTGCCCCCGGGCGACCTCGCGCGCGGCGGCCACTGCGGCGAGCATCCGCTCCACCTGCTCGGTGTACGCCTCGCCCCAGGACGGCCGGAACGGGTTGCGCAGGTAGGGCCAGTGCTCGGGGTGGCGCAGCGAGCCGTCGCCCACCCCGAAGGTCTTGCCCTCGAAGTGGTTGCCGGCCTCGATGAGCCGCTCGTCGGTGCGGATCTCGACGTCGAACGCGGCCGCGATCGGACCCGCCGTCTCCTGCGCCCGCTGGAGCGGGGAGGCGATGACGGCCACGACGTCCCGGCGTGCGGGCACCGGCCCGGCCAGGTGCGCGGCCACCATGTCCGCCATCGCGTTGCCGCGCTCCGAGAGGCGGTAGCCGGGCAGCCGTCCGTAGAGCACGCCGCGAGGGTTGTGCACCTCGCCGTGCCGCATCAGGTGGATCGTGGTCGCGACCATGGGGTCAGTCTCGCAAACACTCCTGTGCAGCACGGCCACGGGGCCGGGTCACTCGACGTGACACGCGCCACCCGTCAGGTGCAGTCGGACGGTCTCCATGGCGTCCCCGAGGGCCGCGAACTGCTCGGGCGTGAGGATGTCGACCAGGTGGTCCCGCACCGACTGCACGTGGCTGGGGGCGGCGGCGACCAGCACCTGCCAGCCCTTCTCGGTCATCGTGCAGTTCACGCCGCGGGCGTCCTCGATGCAGGGCAGCCGCTCGACCAGCCCCTGCTCCTCCATGCGCCGGATGGTGTGCGTCAGCCGGCTGCGCGAGTGGGCGAGGTTGTCGGCCAGCTGCGCCATCCGCAGCGTCCGGTCGGGGGTCTCCGAGAGCCGGACCAGCACCTCGTACTCGTGCGTCGAGAGGCCGGTGTCGCGCTCCAGCTCGTGCTCGAGGGCCGCGAACAGCCGCGCGGAGCCGCCACGGAAGGCACGCCAGTGGGTCTGCTGCTCGGCCGTCAGCCACTCCACGGTGGTGGGTGTGTCAGTCGTCACGTCGAGGCCTCCGTCCGCGGGCATGGGGTTGCGCCCTTCCCTGGAGTGTAGTACAACTTTGAACTAACAGTTTGGTTGACAGTTCAACAACCACGGAGGAAACCCATGAGCAGCACCGCCACCGCCATCCCGACCGGCCTCACCACCGGCACCTGGGCCGTCGACGCCTCGCACACCGAGGCCGCGTTCACCGTCCGGCACGCCGGCATCTCGAAGGTCCGCGGCACCGTCGCGGTCACCGAGGGCACCGTCGTCGTCGGCGACGACCTGGCGAGCACCTCGGTCTCCGTCACGCTGGACCCGTCCACCGTCACCACGGGTGACGCCAACCGCGACGGCCACCTCAAGAGCGGCGACTTCTTCGACGTCGAGAAGTTCGGCCAGTGGACGTTCGTCTCCACCGAGGTCCGCGAGGCCGGCAAGAACTACGTCATCGCCGGTGACCTCACCATCCACGGCGTCACGCAGAGCGTCGAGCTCGAGACCGAGTTCAACGGCACCGCGGTGGACCCGTTCGGCAACACCCGCGCAGGCTTCGAGGCCTCCGTCACGATCTCGCGCAAGGACTTCGACCTGACCTGGAACGCGGCCCTCGAGGCCGGCGGCGTCCTGGTGTCGGACAAGGTCGTCATCGCGCTCGACGTCTCCATCATCAAGGGCTGACACAGCTCGTCCCACGCGGCAGGCCGGGTCCACCACGGACCCGGCCTTCTGCATGCTCAGGCACCCGTCCCGGTGCGACGACGGTCGTGGAACGCGAGGATCTGGAGCTCGGAGGCCACGTCCACGGCCCGCAGGTCGACGGTCGGCGGCACCCGCAGGGCCCGCGGCGCGAACGTGAGGATGCCGACCACCCCGGCCGCGACGAGGGCGTCGCACACGTCCTGCGCGACGGACGCGGGGGTGGCGATGATGCCGATGGTCACGTCGGACCCGCTCACCAGCGCGGCCAGCTCCTCGGGCGGCTGCACCACCAGCCCCGCCACGGTGGTCCCGACCACCGCGGCGTCGGCGTCGACCAGCCCCACCACCGCGAACCCGCGCTCGGCGAACACCGAGTAGCTGGCCAGGGCGTGCCCGAGGTTGCCGATGCCGACGATGACGACCCGGCGCTGCGTGGTCAGGCCGAGGACCACCGCGATCTGCTCCGACAGGTGCACGACGTCGTACCCCACCCCGCGCCGCCCGTAGGAGCCGAGGAAGGACAGGTCCTTGCGCAGCTGCGCCGGGGTGACGCCGGCCCCGGCAGCCAGCTCGTCCGACGAGGTGGTGACCACGCCGTCCGCGGTGAGCCCGCGCAGCGCCCGCAGGTAGCCGGGCAGCCTCGCGACCGTGGCGGGGGGCACCTCACGCGCGCGTGACCGCCCCGTCGCACCCGGCTCGGCGTGCGCCCGAGGACCCCTCCGCTGCGTGTCCACATCGACTCCCACCGTGGCCTGCGGGCCCGACCAGCCCTGGTCGCCCGGGCCCTGGTGGTCAGGCTAGGGGTCGGGGACCGGCCGGGGTAAGGGTTCGGCGCAGACGGGCTGCGTCGATCCGCCAGTACCCCTGCCGGACACCGTCGACCTCGACCACGGGCACCAGCTCGCCCAGCTCGTCGACCAGGTCTCTCCCGACAGACGAGCCCGGCACGCTCGCCGCGTCGATGTCGACCTCGGTCCACTCGTCGCCCGTCTCGGCGCAGACCGCCCGAACCACCTCGCGGGCCTCGTCGCACAGGTGGCAGCCGGCCCGGCCGTAGAGCACCACACGCGTCATGGCCCCACCGTCTCACGGAGGCTCGACGGTGGCCGCGTACCACCGGGACGCGTGACCGTCGTTACAGTGACCGGGTGCGTCAGGCGTCCGGGAACACCACCGCCCCCGCTCCCGTGCTGCGGGACCCCGGGGCCGGTCCGGACGGTCCCGGCACCGGAGCCTTCTTCGACGTCGACAACACGATCATCCGCGGGGCCAGCTCGTTCCACCTCGCGGTCGGCTTGTACCGGCGGGGGTTCTTCCGCAAGCGGGATCTCGTCGAGTTCGGGCTGCACCAGTTCCGGTACCTCACGTTCGGGGAGAACAAGCACCAGATCGACGAGGTCCGCAGCCGCGCGCTGTCGATCATGACCGGGCACTCGGTGGCCGAGGTCACCGCGATCGCGGAGGACATCTACGACGAGGTGCTCTGCCTGCGGATCTACCCGGGCACGCAGCGGCTGCTCGACCAGCACATCGCGGCCGGGCACTCCGTCTGGCTGGTCACCGCCACGCCCGTGGAGATCGGGTCCCTGATCGCTCGTCGGCTCGGGGCGACGGGCGCGCTGGGCACCATCGCGGAGCACCGGGACGGCTTCTACACCGGCAGCCTGGTGGGCGACATGCTGCACGGCCAGGCCAAGGCCGACGCCGTCCGAGCACTGGCCGAGCGCGAGAGCATCGACCTGTCGGCCTCGTACGCGTACGGCGACTCGACGAACGACGTCGCGATCCTGTCCGAGGTCGGCTTCCCCTGCGCCATCAACCCCGACCGGCGCCTGCGGCGGTACGCCGCCGAGGTGGGCTGGCCGGTCCGCGAGTTCCGCAACCGCCGCCGCAACGCGCGCCGCGGCACCACGGTGGCCAGCCTCGCCGGGCTGGCGTGGGCCGGGGGGCTCGTCACGCGCGCCGTCCTGCGCTCCTGGCGCGGGTCTCACGACGGAGGGGACCTCCTGTGACCACCCTCGAGTCGACGGTCCGCCCGGCCGTCCCCGCCGACCTGGCGCAGCTGGCCGCCCTGGCGGCGCTCACGTTCCCGCTCGCGTGCCCGCCCGGGTCCACCGCGGCGGACCAGCAGGCGTTCATCGCCACCGTGCTGTCGGTGGAGCGGTTCGAGGAGTACCTGGACGACCCCGCCCGGGACGTGCTCGTTGCCTGCGGCAATGGAGCCGGCGAGCTGCTCGGCTACACCATGCTGGTGGCGGGCGAGCCGGCCGACGACGACGTGCGCGCCGCCCTGCACCTGCGCCCGACGATCGAGCTGTCCAAGTGCTACGTGCACCCCGACCACCACGGGGCAGGCATCGCGCACGCGCTGATGACCGCCTCGCTGGAGGCCGCCCGGGAGCGCGCCGCCCAGGGGATGTGGCTCGGCGTCAACCAGCAGAACGCGCGGGCGCAGGCGTTCTACGTGCGGTCCGGGTTCGCCATCGTCGGGACCAAGCACTTCACGGTCGGCGCCCGGATCGAGGACGACTACGTGCTGGAACGGCCGCTCTAGTCGTCCTGCTCCGCCCGGGTGGTCGCCACCGGCCAGCCCTCGTCGTCCCAGTCCAGCTCCCGGATCTCCAGCCGGAAGTCGCCCCCGGCGGCCGCGTCGTAGTAGTGGAACGCGAGGTACCCGCGGGACACGGACTGGCCTCCGGGACCGACCATGTCGCCGGTCGTGGTGAGCAGCTGCTCGCCGCCGTCCAGCGTCATGTCCTTGCCGGACCGGTCGACGTACGGCCCGGTGATCTCCGCCGAGCGCCCGACCGCCATGTTGTAGGTCGAGTCGGAGCCCTGGCAGCAGGAGTCGCGCGACACGAACAGGTAGTACCAGTCGTCGTGCAGCACGAGGTAGGGCGCCTCGATCGCGTTCGGGGGTGACGTGCGGCTGGCGATGGTCACCGGCGACGCCCCCTCGACCGGCGTGCCGGTCGGCCACGACAGCTCGACCAGCTGGATCCCGCCCCAGAACGAGCCGAACGCCATCCACGGCGTGCCGTCCGCGTCCTCGACCACGCCGGGGTCGATCGCGTTGTAGTCGGTCTCTCCCGGCTCGGACGCGATGACCTGCCCCTGGTCCACCCAGGCGTAGTCCGGGTCGTCCGGGTCGAGCGTCGTGTTCGTCGTCAGGGCGATGACCGACCGGTTGGAGCCGAACGTGGAGGCCGCGTAGTAGAGGTAGAACGTGCCGTCGTGCTCGATGACCTCGGGCGCCCAGAAGTTCGAGACCCCGGGCACCGCGTCGTACACCCACTCGGGCCGGGTCGCGGCGTCCCAGACGGTGCCGACGAGCTCCCACGTCAGTCCGTCGTCGGTGGACCGCCGGATCTGCGGGGCGCCGAGGCCCTCGCGGACGTCCCCGGTGGAGAAGACGTACCAGGGCTCCCCCTCGGCCCCGGCCACGAGCGCCGGGTCGTGGGTGTGGATGTCCCCACTGAGGGACAGCGGGGTCGCGGCGGGCGGTTCCGGTGCACAGGCGGCGGTACCGACCACCAGGGCGAGGGCGACGGCACCCGCCGCGACGGCGCGACGCACGGGGGTCAGACCCCCAGCCGGACGACGTTCCATGACACCGGCGGCACCGCGACGGTGAGCCGACCGTCCCGCACCACCGCGGTCGCGTTGGCCCGCGGCGCCACCGAGGTGTCGTCGTCGGCCGTCGCGGACCAGGTGTGGTCCGGGTTGGACAGGGTGGTCGCCTCGATGACGCGCAGCCCGGGCAGGGAGCGCGCGTCGACCTCGAGCGTGAGCGTCTCGGTCAGCGAGCGGTTCACCGCGAACAGGGCGACCGCACCGGTCTCCGGGTCCCGGGTGGCGACCGCGTCGACGAGGGCCGCGTCGCCGTACTTCGCCGTCTCGTACGTCGGCGCCTCGACGGCCACCTGGAGCACGTCGCCGACGGCGTACCGGGAGGCCTGCGCGAACGGGTGGAAGATCGTCTGCTTCCAGGACCGACCACCGGGCTCGGTCATGATCGGCGCGATCACGTTGACCAGCTGCGCCAGGGACGCCGAGTGCACGCGGTCGGTGTGCCGCAGCAGGGAGATGAGCAGGTTCCCGACGACGACGGCGTCGGCCACGTTGTACTTGTCCTCGAGCAGCACGGGCGCCACGGGCCAGTCGTGCCCGGTGGGCGGCTTGGACTCCGCGCGGTGCTGGTACCAGACGTTCCACTCGTCGAACGAGATGTGGATCCGCTTGTCCACCTTCTTGTGCGCCCGCACCGCGTCGGCGGTCGCGCTCACAGACTCCACGAAGTGGTCCATGTCCACGGCGGAGGCCAGGAACGAGCCCAGGTCGCCGTCCTCCTCCCAGTAGTACGCGTGGGCGGAGATGAGGTCCACCTGCTCGTACGCCTCGCCGAGCACGATCCGCTCCCACTCGCCGAACGTCGGGATGGCGACGCCCGACGAGCCGCACGCGACGAGCTCGAGGTCCGGGTCGACCATGCGCATCGCGCGGCCGGTCTCGGCGGCCAGCCGGCCGTACTCGTAAGCGGTCTTGTGGCCGATCTGCCAGGGTCCGTCCATCTCGTTGCCGAGGCACCACATGCGGATGTCGTAGGGGTCCTCCGCGCCGTTCGCGCGGCGCTGGTCAGACAGGCGGGTGCCGCCGCGGACGTTGCAGTACTCCAGCAGGTCCACGGCCTCCTGCACGCCGCGGGTGCCCAGGTTGACGGCCATCATCGGCTCCACCTCGGCCAGCCTGGCCCAGCGCATGAACTCCTCGACGCCGACCGTGTTCGGGTCGGTGGAGTGCCACGCGAGGTCGAGCCGGGCCGGACGCTGGTCGCGGGGGCCGACGCCGTCCTCCCAGCGGTAGCCGGAGACGAAGTTGCCGCCGGGGTAGCGCACGGTGCTGACGCCCAGCTCGCGGGTCAGCTCGAGCACGTCCTTGCGGAACCCGTCGGCGTCGGCGGTCGGGTGCGCGGGGTCGTGGATGCCGGTGTAGACGCAGCGGCCCAGGTGCTCGACGAACGAGCCGAACGTGCGCCGGCGGACCGGGCCGACCCGGAAGGCCGGGTCGAGGGTGAGTCGGACGGGGATCATGAGGTCTCCTGGTTCGGTCGGGTGTCGAGTGCGGTCCAGCGCACCCCGTGGGAGGGCACGTCGAGGACGAGTGCCCCCTCCGGTTCCCACGTGGTCGGGTGCAGGTCAGGGGTGGTGCCGGGCTCCCACAGGTCGCGGGTGGTCCAGGTGTCCCGGGCGGCGGCGTGGCCGACCAGCGACGAGAGCGGCAGCGAGACGGTCCGCGGCGTCGGGCCGGTCCAGAACGCGGCGACGTAGGTGGTCGTGTCCTCGACCGCGGTCCACACGATCAGCTCGCCGTCGTCGAGGGGCTCCCGGACGATCTCCCGGCCGTCGGTCGCGGCGCGCAGCACGTGGCCGACCGCGGGGTTCGCGAGCAGGTCGAGGGTCGCCGGGTCGCTCGTCGGCAGGTCTCCGCCGACCATGAGCGGCGACCTGGCCATCACCCAGAGCGTGAGGATGGTCCGCTGCTCGTCGGGGGTGAGCCGGCTCTGCCGGTCGTCGCCGCGCTCGGCGCGCAGGCCGATCCGGCCGAGCGGGAGCATGTCGGCGTCGGCCCACCCGCCGGGCTGCTGGAACGGGGCCCACCGGGCCAGCCGCGCGAACTGCGCGTGCACGTCCTCCCAGCGGTCCCACAGGTCGTCGGAGATCCGCCACATCTGGGCGTGCTCGCGCAGGTGGTCCACCTGCGCAGTGGACAGGTGGGTGCCGGGCGACAGCGAGAGCACGATGTCGCGGCCGGAGCGCTCGATCGCCCGCGCCCACGCCACGACCGCGTCGGGGTGGTACGGCGCCAGCATGTCGTCGACCTTGAGGAAGTCGACGCCCCAGCCGGCCAGCTGCGCGACCAGGCCGTCGAGGTACGCCTGCGCGGCGGGGTGGTCGTGGTCGAGCCCGTAGTTGTCCTCGTTCCACGGGCAGACCGAGGTGGTGTCGGCGGCGTCGCGCGCGGTCCAGCCCGTGCCCTCGACCGGCAGGTCCTGCTCGACGGCGATCCGCGGGATGCCACGCATCATGTGCACCCCGAACCGCAGGCCCAGGGCGTGCACCTCGTCGGCGAGCGGCCCGAAGCCACGGCCGCCGGCCGCAGACGGGAACCGGTTCTCGGCCGGCAGCTGCCGGCCGAACGCGTCGAGCGTGAGCGACGAGCCGTCGTTGTAGCCGTGCGCGCGGGCGGCGGGGTCGTACCAGTCGATGTCCACCACGACCGTGTCCCACCCGTGCGGCAGCAGCCGCTCGGCCAGCACCCGGGCGTTCGCGAGGACCTCGTCCTGGGTCACGGTGGTCCCGTACGAGTCCCAGCTGTTCCAGCCCATGGGCGGCGTCCGAGCGTGCAGCGACATCGTCAGCCCCTTCGCCGTCGGTCGTTTCTACATCGTTGTAGACGCATCATGCACGGCGACTCCGAGGACGTCAACCGGCCGTTACCGGTTCGTGGCTTGACCGATCGCTGGTTCCCGTGTCATGTTCTACATCGTTGTAGATCAACGTTGTAGACACAGCGTCGATTCAGCGAATGAGGTCAACGACGACCCTGACGGACCGGCTCCCCCGCCAGTCCCGACGCGACCGTGACCTCGCACATCCTTGGGATATGGGAGGCAGGACGATGAAGAGGAACAGGCTCATCGCAGGCGCCGCGTGCGCCGCGGTCGCCGCGACGTTCACGCTCACGGCGTGCAGCGACGGCGGCGACGGCGCAAGCGACGGCGGCGACAAGCAGATCACGTTCATGTTCCGCGGTGGACCTGACGAGAAGGCGGCCTACGAGGCCGCCATCGCCAAGTACACCGAGGACACCGGCGTCAAGGTGAAGGTCATCGTGACCGACGCCGACCAGTACGCCACCAAGCTCCAGGCGGCCGTGGCCGGCAACAACGTGCCCGACGTGTTCTACATCGAGCAGGCCAGCCTCCAGTCCTACGTGAGCTCGGGCGTCCTGATGGACATCACCGAGCAGGTGGACGCCAGCGGCATCGACCTGGACAACATCTGGCCGTACGGCGTCGACTCCTACCGGTTCGACGGCACGCTCCAGGGCACCCCGGACGGCAAGCTCTACGGGCTGCCCAAGGACGTCGGCCCGTTCTCGTTCGGCTACAACAAGACGATGCTCGAGGCGGCCGGCATCCCGCTGCCCGACAAGGACGTCCCGCTCACGTGGGAGCAGTTCGTCGACATCAGCAAGCAGCTCACCGTCGACACCGACGGCGACGGCGCCGTCGACCAGTGGGGCACCGGGCTCAACGTCCAGTGGAACCTCCAGTCGCTGGTGTGGAGCAACGGCGGCGACTGGACCAACGACGACCGCACCGAGGTCACCGTGGACACCCCCGAGTTCGCCGACGCGCTCCAGAAGTTCGCGGACCTCACCAACGTGGACCAGGTCACGCCCTCGGCGTCCGACGCCGCGACGCTCGACACGTACCAGCGGTGGATGGCCGGCGAGATCGGCTTCTTCCCGGTCGGCCCGTGGGACGTCTCGGTCTACAACGACCTCGACTTCGACTACGACCTGATCCCCTGGCCGACCGTCGGTGACGGCGGCGCGGCGACGTGGCTCGGCTCGCTCGGCATCGGCGTCTCCGCGACGTCGAAGCTGCCCGACGACGCGGTCAAGCTCGTCACGTACCTGAGCACCGACGCCGACGCGCAGCAGACGCTCGTCGACGCCAACATCCAGATCCCGAACCTCATCGACATGGCCGAGACGTGGGCCGCCGAGGAGGGCGCGGAGCCCGCCAACCGCCAGGAGTTCCTGGACATCGCGAAGGACTACGGCCGGGCGATGCCGGCGGCCTTCACGTACGGCGCCGAGTGGTACGACGAGCTCTGGACCAACATCCAGCCCGTCCTCGACGGCAAGCAGACCGCCGCCGACTACCTGTCCGAGGAGCAGCCGAAGATGCAGGCGCTGCTGGACGAGTCGAACGCCACGGCCGAGCAGGCCGCAGCGGGCCAGTAGTCGGCAACTCGCCGCACCACCTCCTCCCGTCCCCGCCGCCCGGGCACGCCTCCGGGCGGCGGGGACCCCCGGAAAGGCTCTCCAGATGACCGCGACGCAGCTGTCGACCACCCCCGGACTCACGTCCGAGCAACGAGCGAAGCAGGCCAACCGCCGCCTGCACCGCACCGAGCACCGCTGGGCGCTCGCGTTCGTCGCTGCCCCGATCGTGGGGTTCCTGCTCTTCACGCTCTACCCGATCTGCTTCGCGGTGTACGCGTCGCTGACCAGCTGGAACGGTCTGGGCCCGATGACGTTCGTCGGCCTCGACAACTACGTGACCCTGTTCGGCGACGAGTACTTCCGGATCTCGCTGTTCAACACGTTCTTCTACATGATCGGCATCCCGATCGGCCTGGCGCTCTCGCTGCTGCTCGCGCTGGCCCTGAACCGGCGGATCCCCGGCCGGACCGCGTTCCGCACCATCTACTACGTGCCGGTGATCTCGTCGCTGGCCGCCATCGCGATCGTCTGGCAGTTCGCCTACAACGGCGACTTCGGCCTGGTGAACCAGGTGCTCGCCTGGTTCGGCATCGACGGTCCCGACTGGCTCCAGAACACCGCGACGGTCAAGCCCGCGATCATCATCATGGCCATCTGGAAGGGCCTCGGGTACTCGACCCTGCTGTACCTGGCCGCCATCCAGGGGGTGCCCGCCTCCCTGCACGAGGCCGCGGCGCTCGACGGCGCCAACGCGTTCCAGCGGCTCCGCTCGATCACCCTGCCGATGGTCCGCCCCGTGACGTTCTTCCTGGTGGTCACCAACATCATCGCCGGGTCGCAGATCTTCACCGAGATCAACATCATGACGCCCGCCGGCGGCCCGGAGTTCAGCTCCGCCTCGGTGGTCTGGTACATCGTCCGCAAGGCGTTCAAGTACCAGCAGATGGGGTACGCCACGGCGATGTCGATCGTCCTGGGGATCCTCGTCTTCGTCATCACCTTCATCCAGTTCCGCCTCAACCGGCGCAACAGCTTCAGCATCGACTGACGTCGACCGAGGAAGAAACGGATACAGCCATGGCCACGTCCTTGATGACGCCCCCGACCATCACCCCCGGCCCGCCGACGCCGCCCGAGAAGAACCGGATGAGCGCCAGCTCCCAGAACCGCCTCGGCAACGTGCTCGTGTTCGCCCTGCTCGCCGCCGGCTCGCTGGTGATGCTCGCGCCGCTGCTCTGGATGTTCACCACCGCGCTGAAGACCAAGGTGCAGGTCTTCGCCCTGCCGCCGGTGTGGATCCCGGACCCGCCGCAGTGGGACACGTTCGTCCGCATGTGGACCGAGGCGCCGATCCTGTCCGGCTTCAAGAACAGCCTGATCGTCGCGCTGACCGTCACCGTGGTCGGGTCGATCACGTCCGCGCTGGCGGCGTTCGCGCTGGCCAAGCTGCGGCTGCCCTACAAGAACGCGATCTTCCTGGTCCTGCTCTCGGGGCTGATGGTGCCGTACCCGACGATCATGATCCCGCAGTTCGTCATGTTCTCCCGGCTGCACTGGGTGGACACCCTGCTGCCGCTGATCGTGCCCCTGCTGTTCGGGAACATCATCATGATCTTCTTCCTGCGGCAGTACCTGTCGAGCGTGCCGGACTCCATGATCGAGGCCGCCAAGATCGACGGCGCCTCCTACCTGCAGATCTTCCGCGTGATGATCATGCCGATGATCCGGCCCGCGGTCGCCGCCCAGTTCATCCTCTGGTTCATGTACATCTGGAACGACTACCTGGCGCCGATCCTGTACCTGAACACCCCCGAGAAGCAGACCCTCCAGGTGGTCATCGCCAACCTCAACGTGGAGTTCGCGACGCAGCGGGACTACCCGCTGATCATGGCCGCGTCGTTCGTGGCCCTGCTGCCGATCCTCATCGTCTTCCTCATCTTCCAGCGGCAGATCATCGAGTCCGTCGCTCTCACCGGCTCGAAGGGCTGAACCTGTGCTTCCGGAGATGCTCCCCGACACCACCGTCTGGGGCGGTCGGCACGCGCACGACCCGACCGCGGTCCGCGACGACGACGGCACGTACTGGCTGTTCTCGACCGACGCGTGGGCGGACGGTCCGGTGCGCGCCGGAGTGCAGGTGCGGCGCTCGGACGACCTGGTCACCTGGGAGTTCCACGGCTGGGCTCTCGACGGGGTGCCGACGGCCGGGGCCGACTGGTCCGGCGCCGCCGGGCTGTGGGCGCCCGACGTGGTCCGGGTGGGCGACGAGTGGCGGATGTACTGGTCCGCGTCGACGTTCGGCTCGCGCACCTCGGCCATCGGCCTGGCGGTCGCCCCGCACCCGACCGGCCCCTGGGAGGACCGCGGGCTGGTGGTGACGAGCCTGCACGACGTCGACGGCCCCAACGCCATCGACGCCAACGCGGTGGTCGACGCCGACGGCCGGCACTGGCTGGTCTACGGCTCGTTCTTCGGCGGCATCCACGCCCTCGAGCTGGACCCGGTCTCGGGCCTGGCCGTCGGCGAGGCCCCGGGGATCCTGCTCGCCCGGCGGCCGCGCAGCGTCGAGGGAGCGGTGGAGGGCGCGTTCGTCCTGCACCGCCCGGGCGGCGGCTACGCGCTGGTCCTCTCCTACGACTCGCTGTTCTCGACCTACCACGTGCGCGTGGGCGTCTCGGAGTCGCTGACCGGTCCGTACGTGGACCGCGCGGGCCGCGACCTCACGGACCTGGACGGCGACCCGGCCCTCGTCGGCACCCTCATGCTCGCCGGGCACGCACTGTCCGGCGGCCGCGCGTGGCTGGCCCCCGGGCACGCCTCGGTGCTCACCGACGGTGACCGTCAGCTGCTGGTGCACCACGTCCGCGACGCGGGCGACCCGACCCAGCACGAGGTGCAGGTGCGCCGCCTGGTCTGGACCGCGGACGGCTGGCCGGCGGTGTCGCCGCAGCCCTGGGCCGGCGCCGCGGAGCCCGCCGACCAGCGGCCCACCGACCCGGCCGCGCTGGCCGGCACGTGGGAGCTGGTGACGTTCGACCAGGCCACCGCCGGCGGCGTCGCCACCTCGCACACCCTGACGATCGACGACGACGTCATCGCGACGATCCGGTCGCACGGCGACGGGCACTTCACGTCCCGGGCCCTCGAGCTCGTGGTCTTCCCCTCGGTCGACGCCGTGCGCGGTGTGCGCACGCTGTCGTTCGCCGGGCTCGACGCCGACGGCAACGCGACGCTCGGCACCCGGGTGGTGGAGCCGTGAGCAGCCTGCCGACGACGCACGACGACCTCGCGGTCGGTGGCTGGGCCGGGCGCGTCATGGTGTTCCTGCGCGTGGGCACCCAGCTGGTCGCGGTGAACGTGCTCGTCGTGCTCGGCACTCTCGCGGGCGGGATCGTCCTGGGCGCCTACCCGGCACTCGGCGCGGGCGGCTCGGTGCTGGCCAGGCTGGCCGCTGGGACGCCGTCCGAGCACCTCTGGTCGGACTTCTGGGCCGGGTACCGCTCGGGCTTCCGGCGGCTCAACGTGCTGGGCGCTCCCCTGACCGTGGGCTTCCTGCTGCTGGCGCTCGACGCGTCCGTGCTCGCCGCCGCGTCCGCGGGGCCCGCGAGGGCCGCGCTCACCGTCGGTGTCGTGGCGCTGACCGGGTACCTGCTCGTCGCGCTCGCCACGCTGGTGCCCGTCGCCCGCAGGTACGAGGGCGTCCCGGCGACGCGCACGTGGCGGTTCGTCGCCGTCGCGCCCCTGCTCTCCCCGCTGACGGGCCTGGCCGTGCTGGCCGCGCTCGCGGTGCTGGCGGTCACGTTCGCCCAGGTCACGGTGCTGCTGCCGCTGGTCGGGCTGAGCCTGCCGCTGCTGGTCAGCGGCTGGCTCGTGGACCAGCGGCTGACGGCGCTCGACGCCCGCGTGGCCTGAGCCCGCTCACGAGGCGACCGCGGCGACCCCCGTCGCCTGCTCACCCAGCGTCGACTCCCGGCCGATGATCTGGAAGTCCGTGATCACCTGCTCGAACGGCCGGCCGGGCTCGGTCTCCTCGATGCGCGCCAGCAGCAGGTCCACGGCGGTCGTCGCGATCTGCTCGCGACCGGGCGCCACGGTGGTCAGCGTCGGCGAGGAGTAGGCGGTCTCCTCGATGTCGTCGAAGCCGATCACCGCGATCTGCCCCGGGACGTCGATGCGGCGCGCGTGCAGCACGTGCAGGGCGCCGAGCGCGAGGGCGTCGTTGAGCCCGAAGACGGCGTCGATCTCGACACCCGAGTCCAGCAGCCGGTTCATCGTCTCCGCGCCGGTCGCGCGGTGCCACAAGCCCGCCTCGCCGATCAGCGCCGGGTCCACGGTGAGGCCCGCCTCGTCGAGCGCCTGCCGGTAGCCCTGCACGCGCAGCGCGGCGGAGCCCACGGTCTCGCCCTCGTGCGCACCGATCACGGCGATGCGTCGCCGCCCGAGGTCCAGCAGGTGCTGGGTCGCGGCCCGGGCCGCCTCGACGTTGTTCATGGTCACGTGGTCCGCGGGACCGCCGAAGATGCGCTCGCCCAGCAGCACCATCGGGTAGTCGACCCGCAGCGCCTCGGCGTCCTGCGGCCCGAGCTCGAGCGGCGAGAAGATCAGCCCGTCCGTGAAGTGCCGACGCTGCCCGGAGAGCACCTCCAGCTCACGCTCGCGCACCGACCCGGTCTGCTCGATCAGCACGGTCAGCCCGCGCGCCTCGGCGGCCCGGATGATCGAGTCCGCCAGCTCCGCGAAGTACGGGAGGGACAGCTCCGGCACCGCGAGACCGATGATGCCGGTCTTCCCGCGACGCAGGTTCCGCGCCGAGATGTTCACCTGGTAGCCGAGGTCGGCGATGGCCTTCTCCACCCGCTCCTTGGTGGCCGGGCGGATGTACTGGTAGCCGTTGACCACGTTCGAGACGGTCTTGATGGACACCCCTGCTCGCGCGGCGACCTCGTGCATCGTCACTGCGGTACCGCGCCTCGCCGTGCTCATCGCGTTCTCCCGATCCGTCTGTACCTCGTCGAGGGCCAGGGTGGCAGACCCGACCCGATCACGGGTGATCCGCCACGGGAAGCCACACCCGCATCGCCCCAGGTCCGCGGCTCCCCCACCGGTGGTAGGGCACCGCCCGCAGCATGATCCGCCCGGCCGCGGGAGCCGGCCGGGACGTGCCGACGACCCCCGCGGACGCGGCCCGGTACAGCGGCCCGCCGGAAGCCGGTCGGTGGACCGCGACCGCCTCGACCGTGACCAGCGCGTCGACACCCGCCACGGGGGGCGCCGCGGACAGCGGGCTGCCCGGCAGCAGGGCGAGGTCCTCGAGCACCACCCCGGACGGCAGTCCGGCCTGCTCGACGCAGTAGACGACGGGTCCGCGGCGCAGCGCCACGCAGCCGCGCACCGCGTCGACGCGCGGGTGCGCCGCCACCGCGACCACGGGCATCGGCAGCTCGAGCTCGACCCGCCGCACCGGACCGGCCACGCGGACGTAGCCCTGCTCGACGACGACGTCGGTGACCGTGCCGTCGACGACGAGCCGCACGCCCGGTGCGTCGGCCCACGCCGGGATCCGCAGCGCCAGGTCCTCGGTCAGGGCGTCGGGGCCGGCGTCGACCACCACGCGACCGTCCCACGGGTACTCGGTCCGCACGCGCAGCACGGTCGACCCCACGGCCACGTCGGCGTCGGCGTACAGGTGCAGCTGCACCCCGTCCTCGTCGCACGTCGCCACGTAGCCCTGGAGGGAGGCCACCAGCCGCGCGAGGTTCGGGGGGCAGCACGCGCACGCGAACCAGGGCAGCCGCTCGGCCGGCGCGAACTCGCTCGAGCCGTCGTGCCCGGTCCGCACCTGGAGCGGGTTCGCGTACAGGAAACCCGTCCCGTCCACCGACGTCGACGCCGGGATCGCGTTGTAGAGCGTGCGCTCCATCTCGTCGGCGAACCGGCCCTCGCCCGTGAGAAGCAGCATCCGCCAGGCCCACTGGAACGTGGCGATCGCGGCACACGTCTCGGCGTAGGCGCGGTCGGGGGGCAGCTCGTACGGGTCGCCGAAGGCCTCGTCCTTGTGCCGCGACCCGGTGCCGCCGGTCACGTACGTGCTGGTCCCCTGCGCCGAGTCCCACAGCCGCAGGAGGGACGCGAGCAGGTCCGGGTCGCCCGTCTCCGCGACGACGTCCGCGACGCCCGCCGCCAGGTACGCCTGCCGCACCGCGTGCCCGGCCACCTCGGTCACCTCACGCACGGGCTGGTGGTCCTGGTGGTAGGCGGGCGGGAACGGTCCGGAGCCGAGCACGCCGGAGCCGCGCAGGTCCACCTGCCGCCGCGCCAGGTCGAGGTAGGACCGCTCGCCCGTGAGCCGGTACAGCTCGACCAGCGCGGTCTCCACCTCGGGATGCCCGCAGTAGCCGTCCTGCCCGCCCTCACCGAAGCGCGCCACCGCCAGGTCCGCGAACCGGCGTGCGACGTCGAGCAGGTCGGTGCGGCCGGTGGTCCGCGTGCGGGCCACGGCGGCCTGCACCAAGTGACCGAGGACGTACAGCTCGTGCCCCCAGCGCAGGTCGGCGAACACCTCGTCGCCGCTGTAGAGCGTGTGCAGGTAGCCGTCGTCGCGCTGCGCCGCGGTGAGCAGGTCCACCAGCTCCCCGGCGACGCCCTCCCACGGCTGGTCGTCGGGCAGCCGGCCGGCCTCCCACGCGAGCGCCTCGAGCGTCTTGTAGACGTCCGAGTCGACGAAGTTGAAGCCCCGGTGCGGCGCCTCGGACGGGCCGACCAGCCGGCGGAAGTTCTCGATCGTGCCCGCGTCCTCGAGCTGCCGCAGGACGTGCGGGAGGGTGGCGGCCCGGTTCAGCGACTGCCAGCGCCCCAGGAACGAGCCCGGGTCCAGGGTGACGGCGTCGAACGGGAGGGGGGTCCGGCGGACGACCGCGGCGCGGGGCACCGTCGGGCCGTCCATGGTCGGACCGTCCATGACCGGACCGTCCATGACCGGACCGTCGATGGTCGGCGCCATGATCGGGCTCCTGGTGGCGTGGGACACGGAGAAACTCTACATCGTTGTAGAACCCGAGTCCCGGAAACACGTCGGGCCCGGCAGGTGCCGGGCCCGTACGTCGGAGCAGGCGACCTGACGGCCGCCCGGGCTCACTTCTTGTTGCGACGCTGGTGACGCGTCTTGCGCAGCAGCTTGCGGTGCTTCTTCTTGGCCATCCGCTTGCGGCGCTTCTTGATGACGGAGCCCATGGGGTCCTCACTTCGCTTCCGATGGAGGCCCGGCGACGGGCCGTTCTGGTGGTCGATCGACGCGGAGAAGAGACCGAGTGCAATCGAGACGGCCACCCGCGTTCAAAGTCCGAGGCTCTACCTTACGCGATCCGGAGGGTCCAGAACGACGCGGACGAGGTTCTGGAGGATGTTCAGGAGGATCGGCGGTCCTGCTCGCGGGCCTCGACGGCGGGCGACGTGGCCAGGTAGTGGTCCAGCGCATCCTGCGGGACACGGAACGACCGGCCGACGCGAACCCCGGGAAGCTCGCCGGAGTGCAGCAGGCGGTACACGGTCATCTTCGAGACGCGCATGACGTCGGCGACCTCGAGGACCGTGAGGAATCGCGTGCGGCCGGGCTGGTCGCTCATGTGGTCATCCGTTCCGCCCGGCGCGCGGCGGGCCCGCGCACCCACCCTGCGGGTGCTGGATCAGAGTAGTGGCCTCTGGGACACGTGGGATAGGGGGGACGCCTGGGACGTCGCCCGGGTGGCCCAGCGGCTCAGTCGAGCTCCGGGTCCAGCCCGAGCGACGGGAACACGGCCGCGCGGGTGGCCCGGATGGCGCGGTCGACGTCGTCGCCCGGGTCGTACCCGCTCGCCCACGGGCTGAACCTCGCCTCCCGGTCGTCGGTCATGCGGTCCGGACCGAGCCGCCCGTACCGCTCGCGCACGAGGGAGCGCCACTCGTCGGGGACCTCGGTGGTGGGGTCCACCGGGTGGTGCGTCGCGATGCCGAGCAGGTGCGTCCACGACCGCGGCACCACGTCGACCACGGCGTAGCCGCCGCCCCCGAGCGCCAGCCAGCGGCCGCCCGCCACCTCGTGCGCGAGGTCGTGCAGCAGCTCCGCCGCGCGCCGCTGGCCGTCCAGGCTCACCCGCAGGTGCGTGAGCGGGTCGAGCAGGTGGGTGTCGCAGCCGTGCTGGGTGACCAGCACGTCGGGTGCGAACTCGCGCACCACCGCCGGCACCACCGCGTCGATGGCGCGGAGCCAGCCGGCGTCGCCCGTGCCCGACGGCAGCGCGACGTTGACGGCCGTGCCCTCCGCGCCCAGCCCGCCGGTCTCGCGAGCGTGCCCGGTGCCCGGGAACAGCGCGTGGCCGGTCTCGTGCAGCGAGACGGTGAGCACCCGGGGGTCGTCCCAGAACACCGCCTGGACGCCGTCGCCGTGGTGCGCGTCGATGTCGACGTAGGCCACCCGCTGCGCCCCGGCGTCGAGCAGGGCGACGATGGCCACCGCCGCGTCGTTGTAGACGCAGAACCCCGACGCCGACGACCGCATCGCGTGGTGCAGGCCGCCGGTCACGTTGACGGCGTGCTCGGCGCGGCCCTCCCAGACGGCGAGCGCCGAGTCGACCGACCCCTGCACCACCATCGCGGACGCCTCGTGCATGTGCGGGAAGACGGGGTCGTCGTTGGAACCCAGCCCGAAGGACAGGTCGGGGGTGCCGTCGGCCGACGCCCGGTGCACCGCGGCCACGTAGGCGGGGTCGTGCACGGTCTGGAGGAGCTCGTCCGAGGCCTCCTGCGCTCCCACCAGCTCCACGTCCGGCCCGGTCAGCAGCCCGAGGGCCTCGGCGAGCCGGATGGTCAGGTCCAGGCGCTCCGAGGTCATGGGGTGCCCGTGGCCGAAGTCGTACGCGAGCATCTCGCGCGACCAGACCACGCGCACGGGTGCCGACGACGTCATGGGCCCACCGTCGCACCCGGCGCCCCCGCTGTCGATCCGACCGGCCCGCACCCGTCGCGCGCCGGTCCCGCGCTCGTCGCGTGCTCGTCACGTGCTCGTGGTGTGCCTGTCGGGTCGATCCACACGCCCGGGGCGTGCCAGAGTTGCCCAGTCCGGCAGGCGCCGGCCGGTCAGGGAGGTGTGATGGCGCGCGGTGGCCCGGGCGTGGCGTGGCGGTGGCGCGAGTACGTCGACCGCTCCGCACGGCAGTCCCCCGCCCGCCTCGCGCTCGGCGTGTTCGCCCTCGTGATCGCGGGCGTCACGGCCGGCCTCTACGCACCCTGGGCGACGGCCAGCGGTCGCCAGGCACCGTTCGTCGACGCCCTGTTCACGGCAGCGTCCGCCAGCACCGTCACCGGCCTGGTGGTGGTGCCCACCGGCGAGTACTGGTCGGCGTGGGGCCTGGTCGTCATCCTGATCGCCATCCAGATCGGCGGCCTCGGCGTCATGACGCTGGCGTCGCTGCTCGGCATGGCGGTGTCCCGGCGGATCGGCCTGACGCAGCGCCTGCTGGTCTCGTCGGAGACCAAGGAGACCCGGCTCGGCGAGGTGGGGTCGCTGATCCGGACCGTCATCATCACGTCCGTGGCGCTCGAGCTGATCATCGCGCTCGTGCTCTTCCCGCGGTTCCTCATGTTCGACGAGGACCTGGGCGAGGCGGCGTGGCACTCGATCTTCTACGCGATCTCGTCGTTCAACAACGCCGGCTTCGTGCCCACGCCGTACGGCCTCGAGCCGTTCGTGTCCGACTGGTGGGTGCTGATGCCGATCATCGTCGGCGTCTTCATCGGCTCGCTCGGGTTCCCCGTCATCCTCAACGTGGCCCGCCACCTGCGCGAGCCGCGCCGCTGGAGTCTGCACTCCAAGCTGACCGTGACCACCAGCCTCGGCCTCGTGGTCGCGGGGTCGATCCTCGTCGCCGCGTTCGAGTGGACCAACCCGGGCACGTTCAAGCCGCTGGGCCCCAGTGCCACCGCGCTCGCGTCGCTGTTCGCCGGCGTCATGCCGCGGTCGGGCGGATTCTCGACGGTGAACGTCGGGGAGATGCACGAGAGCACGTGGCTGCTCATGGACGCGCTCATGTTCGTCGGCGGCGGCTCGGCGTCGACCGCCGGCGGCATCAAGGTCACGACGCTCGCCGTCATGCTGCTCGCGATCCTCGCCGAGGGGCGCGGCGACAAGGACGTCGAGGCCTACGGGCGGCGCATCCCGCGCGAGGCCCTGCAGGTCGCGATCGCCGTCTCGCTGGTCTCGGCGACACTGGTCCTGGTCTCGTCGCTGCTGCTCCTGGCCATCACGAACCTCACCCTGGACAAGGTGCTCTTCGAGGTCATCTCCGCGTTCGCCACCTGCGGACTGTCCACCGGCATCACGCCGGACCTCCCCGACCCGGCGAAGTACGTGCTCACCGTGCTCATGTTCATCGGCCGGACCGGCACGATGACCCTTGCGGCGGCGCTCGCGCTGCGCAACCGTCGTCGGGTGATCCGGCTACCAGAAGAGAGGCCGATCATTGGCTGACAGATTCGGCGACTCGCTCAAGGGGCCGCAGAACGCACCACGCACACCCAAGAAGGACTCGGGCGTGCTCGTCATCGGGCTCGGCCGGTTCGGGTCCGCCATCGCCGCGACCCTGGACCGGCTCGGCCAGGACGTGCTCGCCGTCGAGCGCAACCCGGAGCTGGTCGCGCAGTGGGCCGGGCGGGTCGCGCTCGTCGAGGCCGACGCCGCCAACCCCGAGGCCCTCGAGCAGCTCGGGGCGCGCGAGTTCCCCGTGGCCGTCGTCGGAGTCGGGTCCTACCTCGAGGCCTCCGTGCTGATCACCGGCAACCTGGTGGACATCGGCGTGCCGCAGATCTGGGCCAAGGCCGTCAGCAACGAGCACGCGCGCATCCTGCAGCGCATCGGCGCGCACCACGTGGTGCTCCCCGAGGCCGACGCGGGCGCGCGCGTGGCCCACCTGGTCTCGGGCAAGCTGCTCGACTACATCGAGGTCGAGGACGGGTTCACCATCGTCAAGATGCGCCCGCCGAAGGAGACCCAGGGGTTCACGCTCGCGCAGTCGAAGGTGCGCGAGCGCTACGGCGTGACCGTGATCGGGGTCAAGAGCCCCGGCATCGACTTCGTGTACGCGACCCCGGAGACGCGGCTGTCGCAGAACGACCTGATCATCGTCTCGGGCCACGCCGACCTGCTGGAGCGCTTCGCGGCACGCCCCTGACCCGCACGCGCCCGCACGGCGAGCTCGGTGGTTCGCGCCGAGCTCGGTGGCTGGAGCTACCGAGCTCGGCGCGGATCACCGATCTCGCGCGTGGGCGGGGACAGAGGTGCCCCGGGGCGGGCGGTGGTGCGCTCAGCGGCGGCGGATGGCCAGCAGGCGCTGGAGGACCACGAAGATCAGCAGCAGGGCGCCGATGAAGATCTTGGTCCACCACGAGCTGAGCGTGCCCTGGAACGTGATGATGGTCTGGATCAGTCCCAGCACGAGCACGCCGAGAACCGATCCGAGCACGAAGCCGCTGCCGCCGGTGAGCAGGGTGCCGCCGATGACCACCGCGGCGATGGCGTCGAGCTCCATGCCGACACCCGTCAGGGCGTACCCGGACCGCGAGAAGATGGCGAACAGCAGGCCGCCGAGACCCGCGCAGGTGCCGCTGATGACGTAGACCAGCACCTTGGTGCGCGCCACGGGCAGGCCCATGAGCTTCGCGGACTGCTCGCTGCCCCCGATCGCGTACACGGTCCGGCCGAACCGCGTGTAGTGCAGGGTCACGAAGGCGATGGCCACGACGGCCAGCGCGATGACGCCGCTGGGCGTGATCACCAGGCCGTCCTCGGTGCCCCAGCGGGTGCGGGCGAGCGCGACGATGGTCGGGTCGGTGATCGGGATGGACTCCGGCGCGACGATGTAGCAGAGGCCGCGCGCCAGGAACATCGCCGCCAGGGTGGCGATGAAGGGTTGTATCTCGAACACGTGGACCATCACGCCGACGGCCAGCCCGAGGACGGTGCCGACGAGGATGACCAGCGGGATCGCGACGGCGGCGCCGTAGCCGTGCGAGAACATCCACGCGGCGACGCACCCGGACAGCGCGACGACGGCGCCGACGGACAGGTCGATACCCCCGGTGAGGATCACGAATGTCATGCCGACGGCGATCACGACGAGGAACGAGTTGTTGATGAGCACGTTGGCCATCACGCGGCCGGTGAGGAAGTTCTCGTACCGCGAGCCGCCGATGGCCAGCATGATGATCAGGACGACCACCGTGCCGAGGACCGGCAGGTAGCGCTCGTCGATGCGGAACCGCCGGACGCGGGAGCCCGAGGACGGCGGCGCGTCCGCAGGCCGGGTGAGCTGGTCGGTGGTCATCAGGCCGGGACCTCCACGGGAGCAGGGGCGACGGCGCGCTTTCTGGCGCGCAGCCTGTGACGCACCACGGGCGACTGGAGCAGGCAGACCAGGATGACGACGAGCGCCTTGAACAGGGACACCGCGTTGGCGGGGATGCCCAGGATGGTCACCGAGAAGGTGAGCGTGGTGATCACGAGGACGCCGACGAGCGTGCCGACCAGCGAGAACTTGCCGCCGGCCAGCGAGGTGCCGCCGATGACCACCGCCAGGATGGCGTCGAGCTCGATGAACAGGCCTGCGTTGTTGGCGTCGGCGGCCATGATGTCGGAGCTGCGGATGAACCCGGCGATGCACGCGAAGAACGCGCACAGGATGTAGACCGTCCAGATGATCGTCCGGGCACGCACCCCGGCCAGCCGGGAGGCGACCGGGTTGATGCCGACCGACTCGATGAGCACCCCGAGTGCCGTGCGGCGCGTGATCAGGGCGGTGGCGAGGAAGAAGAACCCGGCGATCAGCGCGGCGACGGGCAGCCCCAACCAGTAGCCGGTGGCGATCGTCTTGTACGGCGCGCTGGTCACGGTGGTGATCTGGCCGCCGGTGATGAGCATCGCGATGCCCCTGCCGGCGGTCATGATCACGAGGGTCGCGATGATCGGTTGGATCCCGACGACGGCGACCAGGAACCCGTTGAACACGCCGATGAGCAGGCAGACGAGCACGGCGCTGCCGATCGCGGACAGGACCACGGCCAGCGACCCGGGGTCGTCGGACGCGGCGATCTGGGACAGCGCGACCGCGCCGGCGATCGCCATCACGGCGCCGACGGACAGGTCGATGCCGCGTGTGGCGATGACGAGGGTCATGCCGAGGGCCACCAGCAGCAGCACGCTGGAGCGCCGCAGGATGTCGATCGGGCCGCCATAGAGGTGCCCGTCGCGCACGGCGATGTCGAGGAAGGTGTTCGACTTCAGCACGCAGGCCAGCAGCAGCACGCCCAGGGCGACGACCGGCCAGAACAGCCGGTGCCGGACCACGGATCCGACGGCGGTCATGACTGCCCTCCGCTCGCGATGAGGTGGACGACGTCGTCGGTGGTGACGTCGTCGGAGTTGGTGATCTGGGCGACGAGCCTGCGGTCGCGCAGGACGGCGATGCGGTGGGAGAGGCGCAGCACCTCCTCGAGCTCGGCGGAGATGAACACGACCGCCATGCCCTGGGCCGCCAGGTCGGCGACGAGCCGCTGGATCTCGGCCTTGGCGCCGACGTCGATGCCGCGGGTGGGCTCGTCGAGCAGCAGGAGCTTCGGGGCGGTGGCCAGCCACCGGGCGAGCAGCACCTTCTGCTGGTTGCCGCCCGACAGGTTGCCGGCGATCGCCTCCGGGTTGGCCGGGCGGATGCCGAGCGCCTCGACGTAGCGGTTCACCACCTCGTCGGACTTGCGCTTCGAGATCCGCCGCAGCCAGCCGCGGTCGGCCTGGAGCCCGAGCACGATGTTCTCCCGCACGGTCAGGTCGCCGACGATGCCCTCGGTCTTGCGGCTCTCCGAGGAGTAGACGATGCCGCGCGACAGGGCGGTGCGCGGGGTCCGCATCTTCGTAGGCGTCCCCTCCACGCGGATCTCGCCGCTGTCCGCGTGGTCGGCCCCGTAGAGCAGGCGGGCGAGCTCCGTGCGGCCCGAACCGAGCAGACCCGCGAGCCCGACGACCTCGCCGGCGTAGACGTCGAGGTCGAACGGCTCGATCGTGCCCTTGCGGCCCAGGCCGATGGCCTGCACGTACGGCTGGGTGTCCGCGCGCTCGGCGACGGAGCGCTTGGGCGCCTCCTCGAGCTGTTCGAGCACCTCGAGCGCGCGGCCGATCATCTTCTGCACCAGCTCGACGCGGGGCAGCTCCGCCGTCAGGTACTCCCCGACGAGCGCGCCGTTGCGCAGGACCGTCATGCGGTCGCTGATCTCGTACACCTGGTCGAGGAAGTGCGAGACGAACAGGATGGCGACGCCGCGGCGGCGCAGGTCGCGCACCACGCGGAACAGCCGGGCCACCTCGTCGGCGTCGAGGCTGGACGTCGGCTCGTCGAGGATGAGCACGCGCGCGTCCACGACCATCGCGCGGGAGATCGCGACCAGCTGCTGGACCGCCAGCGAGTGCGACGACAGCGACGACTTGGGGTCGATGTCGAGGTTCATGGTGCGCAGGTGCTCGCGGGCGGCTGCGCGGGTGCGCCGCCAGTCGACGACGCCGGCCCGGCGCACCTCGTGGCCGAGCATGATGTTCTCCGCCACCGACAGGTTGTCGCAGAGGTTGACCTCTTGGTACACGGTGCTGATCCCCGCGGCCTGCGCCTGCGCGGGACCGGTGAACGTGCGCTCCTGGCCGTCGATGACGATGCGGCCGGAGTCGATCGAGTACACGCCGGTGAGGGCCTTGATCAGGGTGGACTTCCCGGCGCCGTTCTCGCCCATCAGGGCGTGCACCTCACCGGGGAACAGCCGGAAGTCGACGCCGTCCAGCGCCTTGACCCCGGGGAAGGTGATGGAGATCCCCGTCATCGCCACGATCGGGGTGGCGTCCGGGGTGGTCACAGCAGTGTCGTCGGTCATCGTCGACCTTTCGTCCGAGCCGGTCCCACGGTACCGGCAGGGCGGTGCTGCCCGGGGGGACGCGGTGGTCCCCCCGGGCAGCGGGGGCGGAGAGGTCAGTACTGCCGGTCGGCGAGTACTGCCTGCGCGCCTGCCTGGTCGAACGCCTCGTCCTTGGTGACGATGCGGGGCTCCACGGTGCCACCCTCGTCGAGGGTCTTGATGATGTCGGCGAGGTCCGGGCCGAGCAGCGGGTTGCACTCGACGATGTAGCTGATCTCGCCGGCGGCGAGGGCGGTCATGCCGTCCTTCACGCCGTCGATGGTGACGACCTTGATGTCCTGACCGGGCACCTTCCCGGCCGCCTTGATGGCCTCGATGGCGCCCAGGCCCATGTCGTCGTTGTGCGCGTACACGACGTCGATGTCCGGGTAGGCCTGCAGGAAGCCCTCCATGACGGTCTTGCCCTCGGCGCGCGTGAAGTTGCCGGTCTCGGAGGCGATCACCGAGATGTTGTCGTTGCCGGCGATGGCGTCCTCGAACCCGGTCTTGCGGTCGATCGCGGGCGCGGAGCCCGTGGTGCCCTGGAGCTCGACGACGTTGATGGGCTCGGTGCCGAGGTTCTCGGACACCCACTCACCGATGCGCTTGCCCTCCTCGACGAAGTCGGAGCCGATGAACGTCACGTAGAGCGACGTGTCCTCGGAGTCGACCGCGCGGTCGGTGAGGATGACGGGGATCCCGGCGTCCTTGGCCTCCTCGAGCACGCTGTCCCAGCCGGACTCGACGACCGGCGAGAACGCGATGTAGTCGACGCCCTGGGCGATGTAGGACCGGATCGCCTGGATCTGGTTCTCCTGCTTCTGCTGGGCGTCCGAGAAGCTGAGCTTGAAGCCGGCGTCCTCCGTGATGGCGTCCTGGATGGACTTGGTGTTGGCGGCACGCCAGCCGCTCTCGGCGCCGACCTGGCTGAAGCCGACCGAGATCAGGTCCCCGCCGCCGTCACCGCTCGCGGCGGAGGCGTCGTCCCCCGAGTCACCGCTGCTGCACGCAGCGAGCCCGAGTGCGAGCACCGCGATGCCTGCGGCGATCGATCGTGTCCGGAACATCTTGCTGACCATCTGCTTCTCCTCCTCGAGAAACGCACTCGCTCGCGGACCCGACCCACGCCGGTCGGTCCGCGTCGTGCGCCCGGGGCACCGGGGCACGAGTCCTGCTGAACCGAGGTCCAGCAGTGGTTCGCCTGATGTTAGCGCTCACATTCCGTGAGTTGTCGCGATTGTCAGGTTGCATTCCGGTCACGGATCGGCCGCCTCACCCCCGACCTCGATCACGTCCACGCCCACCCGGCGCAGCCCGGAGACCACCCCGGCGTCGGCGGTCCGGCCGGTGATCACGGTGTCCACCTCGGTCACCGGCACGATCAGGCCGAGGTGCGCCTGGCCCAGCTTCGAGCCGTCGGCCACCACCACGGCGCTCTCCGCGGACGCCACCATGCGCCGCTTGACGACGGCCTCGGGCAGGTTGATGTTGGTGACGCCGTGCTCCAGGTCGATGCCGTTGCACCCGATGAACGCCAGGTCGGCGTGGATCTGGTCCAGCAGCACGGCCGCCAGCGGGTCGACCAGGGAGTGCTGGAGCCGGCGCAGCGTCCCGCCGGTGACCAGCACGGTCAGGCGCGGGATGGCGGGCTCCAGCTCGAGCGCGATGTTCAGCCCGTTGGTGATCACCACGACGCCCTCGAGCTCGGTACGGGCCGCGACCGCGCGGGCGATGGCCGTGGTCGTGGTGCCGACGTCGAGGAGCACGCTCATTCCCGGCCGGACCATCGCGGCCGCCGCCGCGCCGATCGCCTGCTTCTCGCCGGCCGAGTCGGTGAGCGCCTCCTCGAAGGACTGCTCGGTGCGCGGCCGCCCCCAGGACATGGCGCCGCCCCGCACCCGCCGGACCACGCGAGCGCGGTGCAGGGCGTCCAGGTCCGTGCGGACCGTGACGTCCGAGATGCCGAACGCCTCGGCGAGGTCGGCGACACGGACGTACTCGCGGTCGTCGATCAGCCTCTGCATCCGCTCGCGGCGCACGGTCGCAGGGAGCGGGACGTCCTCGTCCTTGAGCACGCGACCATCGTGACGAACTTACCGAATGGTAAGCAAGCGGGCTTTCGTTACCTTTCGATAACGACACCCTCGCGGAGCACCTTGACCCCGCGGGCCGGGACCAGGTCCCCTGCCGCGTGGGCCGCGCCGCCCACCAGGTCGTCGCCCGTCGCCTGCAGGGGCAGGTCGGTGTCCGTGTGGTTGATCGCGAACAGCCAGCTGCCCGACTCCCCGACGCGGCGCACGACCTCGAGCCCGCCCGGTCCGGCGACCAGCGGCGACACCCCCGCCGCCTCGAGCACCCGCTCCACGAGCGCGGCGGTGGACGCGGTGTCGAGCCGCGTCGACAGGTACCAGGCCGCTCCCCCGCCGTCGGCGGTCCGCCGGGTCAGCGCCGGACCTCCCGCGGACGGGCCGTCGGTGTAGGTGGCCAGCACCTCGGCGTCGTCGGCCGTGAGCCGCTCCGTCCACACCAGGCCGGTCGACCCGTCGCTGAGCCGCACGGAGCCGCCCTCGCGCAGCGGTGCGAACTCCTCCCCGCGCACGCCGAGCAGGTCCCGGAACGCGCCCGGGTAGCCGCCGAGCAGCACCCGGTCGTGCTCGTCGACGATCCCGGAGAAGTACGAGACGAGCACCTGACCGCCGCGCGCGACGACGGCCGACAGCCGGTCGGACAGGTCCGCGGGGGCGAGGTAGAGCGTCGGCACCAGGACCACGTCGTACCCGTCGAGGTCCGCCGTCGCCGGGACCACGTCGACCGCGACACCGGCGTCGAGCAGCGCACCGTGCAGCGCCCGCGGCAGGTCGAGGTAGTGCAGGTCGACGGTCGGGTGCGCCTCGAGCTCGCTGGCCCACCACGCCTGGGTGTCCCAGAGCAGGGCGACGCGGGCCTTCTCGACGAGACTGCCCCGCACCTCGGCCAGCCGTCCGAGCGTCGCGCCCAGGTGGGCCACCTCGCGGAACAGCTCGGAGTCGGCGCCGGCGTGCGGCACCATCCCCGAGTGGTACTTCTCGGCGCCCGCCCGGGACTGGCGCCACTGGAAGAACAGCACGCCGTCGGCGCCGCGGGCCACGTGCTGCAGGGAGTTGCGCAGCAGCTGGCCCGGCTGCTTGGCCAGGTTGCGCGGCTGCCAGTTCACCGCGCTGGTCGAGTGCTCCATGAGCACCCACGGGTCGCCGCCCGCCACCCCGCGCACCCGGTCGGCGCTGAACGCCAGCTCCGCCCAGCCACGCGGGTCCTCGGCGGCCAGGTAGTGGTCGTTGGACACGATGTCGATCAGCGGGGTGGTCTGCGTGTAGTCGATCTGGTGGAAGTCGCCCATGACCATGTAGTTGGTGGTCACCGGCAGGTGCGGCGTGACCTCGCGCAGCACGGCGGCCTCGGCCTCCAGGTGCGCGACGAAGGCGTCGGAGGAGAACCGCTCGAAGTCCAGGCGCTGGCCCGGGTTGGGGATCGTGGTCGTTCGGCGTGGCGGAAGGATCTGCTCGAACGAGGAGTACCGCTGGCCCCAGAACGCGGTTCCCCACGCCAGGTTGAGCGCGTCGACGTCCGGGTACTCCTTGCCCAGCCAGTCGCGGAACGCCGCGGCGGACACGTCGCAGTAGCAGCGGCCGTTGTGGCAGGCCAGCTCGTTGGAGACGTGCCACATGGCCACCGCGGGGTGGTGCCCGTAGCGCTCGGCCAGCACGCGGGCGATCCGGGTGGCGTGCTCCCGGATCACGGGTGAGGAGACGCACCACGACTCGCGGCTGCCGTGCGTGAACCGCAGACCGTCGGCGTCGACCGGCAACATCTCCGGGTGCGCCAGGTGCAGCCAGACCGGGGGCGCGGCGCTCGGCGTGGCCAGGTCCACGCGGATCCCGGACTCGTGCAGCAGGTCGAGGATCCGGTCCAGCCAGCCGAAGTCGAACTGCCCCTCCGCCGGCTCCAGCTGCCCCCAGGAGAAGATGCCGAGGCTCACCAGCGTCACGCCGGCCTCCCGCATGAGCGCGACGTCGTCGGCCCACACCTCCTCCGGCCACTGCTCCGGGTTGTAGTCGGCACCGAACGCGATGCCGTCCGTGGGCCACGGGCCCGTCCAGCGGCTCATCGGGACACCGCCACGAGGACGTCCCACGAGCCGAGGGTGATCGCGTCGCCGGCCGGTACCGGGGGCCCGGCGGCATCCGCGGGAGGCGGGTCGGCCGGGGCCGTGCCGCGCGGGGCGACGAGCAGGTCGAGATCGGTTGGAGCAGTCACGGTGGCGGCCTCCCAGGACCAGTTGTGCACGACGTGGACGCGGCTGCCGTCCGGACGGGTGGAGCTGTGGACGGTGACGCTCGGGGGCAGGTCCTCCCAGCCGGCGAGCGGTGCGGGCACCAGCCAGTCGGCGAGCGACCGGGCCAGCTCGAGCCCGGGCACCGTGCCGACGACCGTGATCCGGCCGTCGCCGTGCGACTTCGTCGTGACCGCCGCCCACGCGCCCAGGTGCGGGTGCTCGTAGGTGGCCAGCACGTCAGCGCCGTCCGCGACCAGGCACTCGGCCCAGGCCGTCGCCTCGCCACTGAGCGCGCCGGAGACCGGCACCGGCTCGGCGAGGTTGCTGAACTCCTCGTACCAGGCACCCGCCGCGGTCGACAGGCGCGCGGGCTGCACCTCGGCACGCGCCCGGCCCTCCTGGTCGGCGTAGCCGGTGCGGGGTCCGACGACGAGGTGGCCGCCGGCCTCCGCGTACCGCAGCAGCCACGCGAGGTCGGCGTCGGACGCGGGGTAGTAGCCGGCCGCGACGAGCACGGGATGGGTGCCGACGACGGACGCGGGATCCTGCGTGAACAGGTACCGGGGGCGGACCACCCGCACCTGGAGGCCGGCGTCGAACGCACCCCGGTAGAACGCGCTGACGATCCGGGGGTAGCTGTTCGGGTCAGCCGTGCCGTCGGCCTTCTGCAGCGGGGGCTGGGCCGCGAGCGCGAAGCGCGACTCGGTGGACTGGAGGATCGCGATGTCGGCGTCGGGGACGGCCTGCGCCAGCTCGCCGCCGACGCGTGCCAGCTCCGCGCCCAGCAACGACAGCTCGCGGTACGGGCGGCCCGGCACCCCGCTGTGCGGCAGCACACCGCCCCAGTAGGTCTCGGCGCCGTAGTGCAGCGTGTGCCAGTGCCAGTACTCGACCATCCGGGCACCGCGCGCCACCAGCGCCCAGGCCGACTGCCGCCACTGGCCCGGGTAGGCGGGGTTGTTGGTGCTGGGACCGCCGATGGACTGCGCGTTGGTCTCGGTGACCAGGAACGGCTCGCCGCGGCTGGAGAACATGGCGTCGCCCACCTGGAACAGCGCCCACGTGCCGTACGCGGTCCAGTGCTGCTCGGGGGTGTGCTCGCTCGGGTGCAGCAGCGAGTCCTGCATCCCGTAGTAGGCGTTCCCGCTGGTCACGTCCAGGACGGAGGCCAGGTCGGCGTCCTCGAGGGCAGACCGGTCGTACGCGATGCAGGTGGTCACCCACTGGTCCGGCCGGGCCAGCGCGCGCACGGCCTTCGCCTGCCAGTCGATCATCTCGGTGGTCAGCGACGCCTGGAACCGGCGCCACGCCAGGTCGTACTGCGGCTGCACGTTGCCGTCCGGGGTCCACAGGTCCGCCCACGTGGACAGCCGGTGCGACCAGTACACGAGCCCCCACTCGCGGTTCAGGGTCTCCACGTCGCCGTACGTGTGCCGCAGCTCGTCGACGAACCGCTGGAACACCCCTCGGTTGCGCAGCAGGAAGTTCCCCGGCTCGTTGTCCACCTGGAACCCGACCACCGCGGGGTGGTCCCGGTACCGCTGCACGATCCTGGTGAGGATGCGCTCGGCGTGAAGCCGGAAGACCGGGTGCGTGAAGTCGGCCTCCTGGCGGGCGCCCCACCCCATCGGCTCACCCGTCCGGAGCTCGCCCGCGACCTCGGGGTACCGGCGGACCAGCCACATCGGCAGCGCGTACGTGGGCGTGCCCAGCACCACGTCGATGCCCCGCGCGTGCGCCCCGTCGAGCACAGGCTCGAGCCAGTCGAGCTCGAACCGGCCCTCGTCGGGCTCCCACGTGGACCACACCGACTCCCCCACGCGGATGACCGAGAAGCCCGCCGCCTGCATCAGGTCGAGGTCGCGTTCCAACGTCTCCGGTCTGGGGTCGTCGCCCGGCCCCGCGTACTCGTAGTAGTACGCGGCGCCGAAGCGCACTCCGTCGTGCTGGACAGCCATGTGCGTGTCTCCGTGATGATCGTCAGTGCCCGGTGGGCGGTGCGGCGGTCGTCTCCCGGACCACGAGCTCGACCGGGACGTTCTCGCGGCGGTCCTGCCGTCGCGGGTTCTCGATGGCGTCGACGAGCATCCCGACGCCGAAGACGGCCAGGTGGGACAGGTCCTGGCGGACGGTGGTCAGCGACCGGGCCAGGTAGGCGGACTCGGGAACGTCGTCGAAGCCGACGACGCTCACGTCGCCCGGCACGTCCCGGCCGGCCTCCAGGAGCGCGCGCAGCAGGCCGATCGCCATCTGGTCGTTCGCGACGAACACGGCGGTGACCGTCGGGTCGGCGGCGAGGTGCAGGCCGGCCTCGTACCCCGAGCGCGCCGACCAGTCGCCCATGAGCACGGGCGGTGGCGGGACGCCGGCGGACTCGAGCGTCGAGCGCCAGCCGTCCGTGCGCAGCCCGCCCGACCGCCAGCCGGCCGGGCCGGACACGTGGTGGACCGTGCGGTGGCCCAGCCCGAGCAGGTGCGTGGTGGCCTGCCGGCCGCCCGATGCCTGGTCCGCGTCCACCACGACCTCGTTGGCCGAGATGCCGTAGTGGCCGGACAGGCTGAGCACCGGCAGGTCCCCGATGGCTCCGGGCTCGAGGGCGAACGCGCCGACCGGCTCGTTGACCACGACGCCGTCGACCCCCTGGTCCACGAGCTCCCGCAACGAGGTGGTGATCGACTCCGGCTCGTCCTCGAGGGTGTTGATGACCGACATCGAGTAGCGGGCGCTGCGGATGGCGTGCTCCGCGGCGACCATCAGCGCCGACGGCCCGTAGTCGGTGGACCCCACGGACAGGACGCCGATGGTCCGGCTGCGGCCGAGCACCAGGTTGCGGGCCGCGCGGTTGGGCCGGTAGCCGAGCGTCGCGATCGCCTGGTGCACCCGGTCGCGGACCTCGGCGCTCACGTGCGGGTCGCCGTTGATCACCCGGGAGACCGTCTTCTGCGACACCCCGGCAGCCCGGGCCACGTCCACGGCGACGACCGGACGGGGCTTGCTGGTGACGGAGCGATCGGTCACCGAGATGTCCCCCTGACGACAGCGTTGTCGGATGCCTACGTAGTCAACGGCACGACTGACTACGTAGTCAAGGGCGAGGTGCGGGTCAGGGGGTGCGGCGGCGGAGGGTGGCGCTGCCGATCAGCAGGGCGCCGACGATGAACGCCGCGATGACGCCGACGTCGCCGCGCACGTCGACCCACGCCCCGCCCGCGGCCAGCTGCTGCATCGCGTCGAGCGCGTACGTCAGGGGCAGCACGCGCGACAGCCACTCCAGGACGGTCGGCATCTCGTCGCGCGGCATGAGGATGCCGCAGGTGATCAGCTGCGGGAACAGGACCAGCGGCATCAGCTGCACGGCCTGGAACTCGGTCCGGGCCAGCGCCGACGCCCCCAGCCCGAGCGCGCACCCGAGCACGGCGTCGAGCACCGCCACGAGGACCACCAGCCCGATCGGCCCCGCGACGTCCATGCCGCACACCCACACCGCGAACCCGACGATGACGAGGGCCTGCACCGTGGCCAGCACCGCGAACGCGAGGGCGTAGCCGACGACGACGTCGCCTCGCCCGATCGGCAGGGTCATCAGCCGCTCGAGCGTGCCGGAGATGCGCTCCCGCAGCGTGGCGACGCTGGTGACCAGGAACATCACCATCATCGGGAACAGCCCGACCAGCAGCGGGCCGAACTGGTCGAGCACCGGCGTGTCGTCGAACATCCAGGCGATCAGGCCGATCAGCACGCACGGCAGCAGGATCACCAGCGCGATGGTGCGCTTGTCGTGGCGCAGCTGCGTGAGCACCCGGCGGGTGGTCGCGGCGGTCAGCGCGGGGGTCATCCCGCGGCCGCGCAGCTCGCGCGCCCTCGGGGTCACGGCGGTCGTGGTCGCGGCGCTCATGCGACCGCTCCCGTCGCGGCATCCCGCGCGACCGCTGCGTCGACGAGCGCGAGGAACGCGCCCTCGGCGTCGGGAGCACCGGTGCGGGCGAGGAGCTCGTCGAGCGTGGTGTCGGACAGGACCGCGCCCCCGCGCAGCAGGACGAGCCGGTCGCAGCGGGCGGCCTCGTCCATCACGTGGCTGGACACCAGCAGGCTCACACCGGTGCGGGCGAGGCGGTGGAACAGGGTCCACAGGTCGCGGCGCAGCACGGGGTCGAGCCCGACGGTCGGCTCGTCGAGCACCAGCAGGTCGGGCCGGCCGAGCAGGGCGATCGCGAGGGACACCCGCGCGCGCTCGCCGCCGGACAGGGTGCCGATGGTCTGGTCGGCGTGGTCGAGCAGGTCGACCTCGGTCAGCGCCGTGCGGATGCCGTCGGCGCCCACCCCGAGGATCGCCGCCGCGTACCGCAGGTTCTCCGTGACGGTCAGGTCGCCGTAGACGCTGGGCGACTGCGTGACGTACCCGATCCGCCGGCGCAGCGGTGCCGATCCCGCGGGCAGCCCCAGCACGGTCACCGACCCTCCGTCGACGATCTGGGCGCCGACGATCGCCCGCATCAGGGTCGTCTTGCCGCTGCCGCTCGGACCGAGCAGACCCACCACCTGCCCCACCGGGACGGTCAGGTCCAGCGACTCGATGACGAGGGTGCCGCCGCGCACCACGCGGAGCCCGGCGATCTCGATCGCGCTATTCCCCATGTGAGGAATTGTGCTCCTCACCGGGTGACCGGCACAAGGCGCTACTGCGTCGACTCGACGATCACGGCGCGCAGCCGGTCGATGGCCGCGGGGTCGCCCTCGCGCCGCAGCGGGTCCGGGCCGCCGCGTCCCCAGAGCCAGAGCTCCAGGTCCCACGCCGTGCCGGAGACGGTCGCCGTGACGTCCTCGTCCTCCCCCTCCCACGGCGCCCCGCCCACCAGCTCGGCGCACTCCTCGTCGTACGCCGTGCCGCTGGTGGGGGACGCGCCGTGGAACCGCCCGAACGCCATGACCCACTCGCGGCCGGCGTCGGTGGCGTGCAGCCGGACCCGCTGACCGTCGGGGGTGAACGTCGCCCACTCCGGCAGCCCGCTGACCATGACGCCGAGCATCTCGTCGACGCCGTCGGCCGCCAGCGCGACCCCCGGGTCGGTCACGGGGAGCCCCGCGGTCTGCTCGGCGTCGACCCGGTGCACCAGCGCCTCGTGCGCCTGGCGGCGCAGCACCCAGCCGACCGTCCCGCCCCCGGACGACCAGGACCAGCACGGGTCCTCGGGCGCACGCGCGGCCAGCGCCGCCAGCAGCGCGTCGGTGCGGGTGCGCAGGAAGGCGACGAGCTCCTCGTCGGGCCGGCGCTCGGTGTCCAGCGCGGCGTCGGGACCCGCGGGGGCGTTCCGGACGATCTGCGACCAGAAGTCCTGCACCTCGCCCAGGTGGTACGCCAGGTCCGAGGCGTTCCAGTCCGGGCAGGAGGGGACCTGCACGGTCGACGACGCCTTCTCGAGCGCGTCGGCCGTGCGGGCCGACTCCTGCCCGATCACTGCGGCGTAGTACCCGGACGAGAGGTCGACGGTGTCCATGCCCCGCACGGTAGCGACCCGCACCGACACGGGTCGCCCCGGGTACCGTGACGCGTGCCCACCTCGACCCTCCGCCGCCACGGTCCCGCGCTCGCGCTCGCCGCCCTGCTGGGCAGCTCCGGCGTGCTGCACCTGCGCAGGCCGGGCATCTTCCGGCCGCTGATCCCACGGTCCCTGGGCGACCCGGACCCCTGGGTGCTCGGCTCGGGCGTCGCCGAGCTCGCCTGTGCCGCGGCCCTGGCGGTGCCCGCGACCCGACGGCTGGGCGGGATGGCGTCGGCGGCGCTGCTGGTCGGGGTGTTCCCCGGCAACGTCACCATGGCGGTCCGCTCCCGGCCGGGCGCGCGCGGCTGGGCCGGCAGGCCGGCGGTGGCCTGGGCCCGGCTGCCGCTCCAGGTGCCGCTCGTGGCGTGGGCGGTCGCCGTGGCCCGGCAGCCTAGGTGAGCGGACCCGACAGGTAGCGCTGGAGCGTCGGCCCGACGAGGGCGACGACCTCGTCGACGGGCATCGACGCCAGCGGTTCGAGCTGGAGCACGTGCCGCGTCAGGAGCACCCCCACCATCTGGGACGCCACCAGCGAGACGCGCAGCTGCTGGTCGGGTGGCGGCAGGGCTCGCGCCACCTGCCCGAACACCTCCCGGCCGACGTACCCGACGAGCGCCTCGGCCTGGAGCTCGCCGGCCGTCATCCCGGCGAACGCCACCCGGAACGCCACCCCGCCGTCCGCCTCCCAGACCCGGAGCACCGCGGTGAGCAGGCGCGCGCCGAGCCCGTCGACGCCGTCCCCGACCAGTCCGGACGCGATGGCGGCGGGGTCCGCGCCCTCCGGGATCATGCCGGCGGCGAAGAGCTCCGCCTTGTCCCGGAAGTAGTGCCGGACCAGCGCGGGGTCGACGTCCGCGCGACGCGCCACGGAGCGGATGCTCGCGCCGTCGAACCCGCGCTCCGCGAACTCGTCGCGCGCGGCGGCGAGGATCGCGCCACGGGTGTCCTCACCGGCGGGCCGCCGACCGCGGCGGCGCCCCAGGCTCGAGGTGGCGTCGTCGGTGCCGGTGGACATGGCCCCAGCGTACGGAGCCCCGCGTCACGACTCCGGGGTCGCGCTGCGCTGGGTCGGCACCTGGGTGATCGTCGACGGCCGGTGACCGGTGGCCCAGCGGTTCCGGTGGGTGACGACCGGCGACGCGACCACGGCCACCACCGCCATGGCGACAGCTGCGGCCGTGCCGGCCAGCTGGAGTGCGGTGGCGGTCAGGCCGCCCGTGACGAGCGCTGTCTGGAGGGAGCGACGGAGGAAGGTGTGCATGGCGGACTCCTCGACGAGGTGGACGGGTGCGAGTGATCGCGCTCAGGGCGCGACGAACTCGCTCACGCCGGGAAGTCGGGAACCTCAGGGTCGGGGGCGGACAGGGGCGCCGGACAGGGACTGCCCCGGGCGGTCAGGCCGCGGAGCGGGGGCGGCTGGACGCCGGACGGGAGGTCCCCGTCGACACCCCCTCGCGCGCCTCCGGACGATGCGCTGCCGGACGTCAGCAGGCCGGCACCGTCGTCACCGGGCAGGTGCGGGGCTCGGTGGGGAGCGCGGACGGGCGCGACCTTCGGACCGGACGGAGCGTCCTTGGTATGCACGGTCGGCCCGACGGCCGCGGCGGCTACCGGGGTCGGGTACACGGGTGCCGGCACGATGCCGGGGCTCGTCGGCACGGGCTGGTCAGCGGGCGTGAGCGCGGTCCGGGTCGGGTCGAGGGCGTCCGTCCCGCGGGCCAAGTCGGCGGCGGGCACCTGCACGCCCGCCACCGGCCGCAACCCCCGCGTCACGGGGTCGAGAACCGTCGTCACCGACGCGAGGGCCTTCGTCACGGAGCCGAGGGCCTTCGTCACCGGCCCGACCGCCTTCGACACCGCGTCGAGCGCCTGCTGCGCCGGCGCGGGAGTCGTCGATCCGCTCGCCGCCGCGGCCACGGGCGTGGTCACGCTCGCGACCGCTCGGGCCGCGACGTCCGACGCCGCTGCGGGAAGCACCGGGGTCACCGGGGCGGCCACGGCGCTCACCACTCCCGCGACCGGTTCGGCGACCGCGGTCACGACGTCCGCCACAGGAGCGACCGCAGGCGCCACGGCGGCATGGGACGCGGCCGCCACCCCCGCGAGCACGGTCTCCGCGTGCGACGGGGACACGGGTTCCGCGTGCGCGGTGGACGCGGAGAGGACGCCGACCAGCAGGGCTCCGCCGAGCCCGATCAGGGCGCGGAGCAGCCAGGTCGCCCCTGGAACCCCCTGCACCGTCATCGCGTGTCCCCCGTCGTCGCGGTCAGTCACGACGCTATGCACTTCAGTTGCAGGGAGCAATTGGTCAGCCCAGGTCCACCCGTTCGGACCTACCGGTCAGAAGCCCTGAGCCAGGCGGAAGTAGACCTGGTTCCAGCGCACCTGGTCGCGGAAGCCGCGGCGGGTGGTGGCCTCGTCGATGACGAGCAGCTCGGTGCGGGCGATCTCCGCGAAGTCCTCGAACGCCTCGACCCCGACGGCCGTCGTGAGCACCGTGTGGTGCGCTCCCCCGGCGGTCAGCCAGGACTCCGCCGAGGTGCGGAAGTCGGGGCGGGGCTCCCAGACGGCCCGCGCGACCGGCAGGTGCGGCAGGTCGGCGGTGGGCGGGACGACGTCGACCACGTTGGCGGTGAGCCGGAAGCGGTCGCGCATGTCGGCCAGCGAGACGACGACGCCCACGCCGGGGTCGGCGTTGAACACCAGGCGGACCGGGTCCTCCTTGCCGCCGATGCCGAGCGGGTGGATCTCCAGGGTCGGCTTCGAGGTGGTCAGCGTCGGGCAGATCTCGAGCATGTGCGCGCCGAGGATCCGCTCCGAGCCGGGCGTCAGGTCGTAGGTGTAGTCCTCCATCAGCGACGCGCCACCGGGCAGCCCGGCGCCCATCACCTTGGCGGCGCGGACCAGGATGGCGGTCTTCCAGTCCCCCTCGGCGCCGAACCCGTACCCGTCGGCCATGAGCCGCTGGACCGCGAGCCCGGGGAGCTGGCGCAGGTCACCGAGGTCCTCGAAGTTCGTCGTGAAGGCCTTGGCCCCCAGCGACTCGAGCAGGGTGCGCAGCGCGATCTCCTGGCGGGCGCCGTACCGCAGGGACTCGTGCCGGTCGCCGCCCTTGCGCAGTTCGGGGACGACGTCGTAGAGCTCCTCGTACTCGGCGACGAGCGCGTCGACGTCGTCGTCGGCCACGGCCTCCACGGCCGCCACGAGGTCGTTCACGCCCCACGTGTTCACCGAGACGCCGAACCGCAGCTCGGCCTCCGTCTTGTCGCCCTCGGTCACCGCGACGTTGCGCATGTTGTCGCCGAACCGGGCGAGCTTCAGCTCGTGCGTCGCAGCCCAGCCGGCGCACGCGCGCACCCAGACGTCGATGGACGCGACGACGGCCGGGTTGGACACGTGCCCCGCGACCGTCTTGCGCGCGGCGCCGAGCCGGGTGGCGATGTACCCGAACTCGCGGTCGCCGTGCGCGGCCTGGTTCAGGTTCATGAAGTCGAAGTCGATGGTGTCCCACGGCAGCTCGACGTTGGCCTGGGTGTGCAGGTGCAGCAGCGGGGTGCGCAGGGCGTCCAGGCCAGCGATCCACATCTTGGCCGGCGAGAACGTGTGCATCCACGCGATGACGCCGATGACGGAGTCGTCGGCGTTCGCCTCCAGCGCGGCGCGGCGGATCGCGTCGGAGTCGGTGAGCACCGGCTTCCAGACGAGCTTCGCCGGGAGCGTGTCACCCAGCACCCGCGCGATCTCCTGCGACTGGGTGGCCACCTGGCGCAGGGTCTCCTCGCCGTAGAGGCCCTGGCTCCCGGTGAGGAACCAGATCTCGCGGTCGGCGTAGGGCTTGGTCATGAGTCGCTCTCCGGGGTGTGGGTGGGCTGCTGTCCGTAGACGTTCTGGTACCGGGCGTACAGGGAGTCGATGTCGGCCTGCGCGATCGGGATCGTGTCGCCCAGCTGCCGCGCGATGTGCACCGTGCGGGCGACCTCCTCGACCATCACGGCCGCCTTGACCGCCGCCTTGGCGTCGCGACCGATGGTGAACGGCCCGTGGTTGCGCATGAGGACCGCGGGGCTGCGGGAGCCCTGGAGCGTCTCGACGATGCCGCGGCCGATCGAGTCGTCGCCGATGAGCGCGAACGGGCCGATCGGCACGTCGCCGCCGAACTCGTCGGCCATCATCGTCAGCACGCACGGCACCGGCTCGCCGCGGGCGGCCCAGGCGGTCGCGTACGTCGAGTGCGTGTGCACGACGCCCCCGACCGACGGCATGTGCCGGTACACGTAGGCGTGCGCGGCGGTGTCGCTGGACGGTGCGCGGGTGCCGTTGACCAGGTTCCCGTCGAGGTCGCAGACGACCATCGCCTCGGGGGTGAGCTCGTCGTACGTGACCCCGGACGGCTTGATGACGAACAGGTCGGCAGGACCGGGCGCGGAGCCGACGACCACCCGCTGCGACACGTTCCCGGCGGTCCACACCACCAGCTCCCAGCGCGGGAGCTCGGCGTGCAGTGCCGCGACGACCGCGCGGGTCTGCTCGATCAGGTCCTCGGTGCTCACAGCGCCTCCACCGCGGCCTGCTCGATCGCCAGCCCGGCGCTGTAGCGCTCGAGGTAGGCGTCGAAGCCGCGGACGTCGTCCGGGTCCGGCGCGACCGTCTCCGAGACGGCGTCGCCGAACACGCGGGTGGTCAGGTACGTGCTCAGGTCCTGCTCGTCGGCCGCGCCCAGGTAGGCGGCGAGCACCGCGATCCCCCACGCGCCGCCCTCGCCCGCGGTGCTGCCCACGGTGACCGGCGCGCCGACCGCCGCGGCGAGCAGCCGCTGCGCCACGCCCGCGGTCCGGAACAGGCCGCCGTGCGCGAACATCGCGTCCAGCTCGACGCCCTCGCCCCGCAGCACGCGCATGCCCAGGCTGAGCGTGCCGAACGCGCTGTACACCTGGGTGCGCATGAAGTTGGCGAGGGTCAGCCGGCTGTCGGGGGTCCGCACGAACAGCGGCCGCCCCTCGGTCAGGCCCGTGATCGGCTCGCCGGACAGGTAGTTGTAGGCGAGCAGGCCGCCGCCGTCCGCATCGCCGGTCAGCGCCTCGCGCAGCAGCGCCCCGAACACCTCGTCCGAGCCGGCGGGCTGCCCGATCGCGGTGGCGAACTGCCCGAACAGGTCCGCCCAGGCGCCGAGCTCGCTGGCGCCGTTGTTGCAGTGCACCATGGCGACGAGGTCGCCGGACGGGGTGGTCACCAGGTCGAGCTCGTGGTGCACCTGCGCCAGCGGCTTCTCCAGCACGACCATGGCGAAGATGCTGGTGCCGACGCTGACGTTGCCGGTGCGCGGCGCCACGGAGTTCGTCGCGACCATCCCGGTGCCGGCGTCTCCCTCGGGCGGGCACAGCGGGATGCCGGGCTGGAGGGTGCCCGTGGGGTCGAGCAGCGCGGCACCCGCCTCGGTCAGCCGGCCGGCGTCCTGGCCCGCGAGCAGGATCTCGGGCAGGAGCGCCGCGACGTCCGCACCGGGGTAGGCCGCCAGCATCGTGGCGTCGTAGGTGTGGGTGGCCGTGTCGACGGGGAACATGCCCGACGCGTCGCCGATGCCGAGCACCGTGCGACCGGTCAGCTTCCAGTGCACGTACCCGGCCAGCGTGGTCAGGAACCGGACCTGCCCGACGTGCGGCTCGGTGTCGAGCTCGGCCTGGCGGAAGTGCGCGATCGACCAGCGCAGCGGGATGTTGTGGCCGAACAGCGCGCTGAGCTCGGCGGCGGCCGGTCCGGTGCTCGTGTTGCGCCAGGTGCGGAACGGGACCAGGAGCTCGTCGGCCTCGTCGAACGCGAGGTAGCCGTGCATCATCGCGGAGATCCCGATGGCGCCGAGGGTGGTGGGGCGCGCCCCGTACCGCTGCTCCGTCTCGGCGAGCAGTGCGGCGACCGACTCCTGGAGCCCGGTCCAGACGGCATCGAGCGAGTACGTCCACACCCGGTCGACGAACTGGTTCTCCCAGTCGTGGCTGCCGCTGGCCAGCGGGGTGTGGTCGGGGCCGATCAGGACGGCCTTGATGCGGGTCGAGCCCAGCTCGATGCCGAGCGTCGTCGCGCCTGACTCGATGGCCGCCCGGGGGTCAGCACCGTGGGGATCGACCGTCATCACGCGGCTCCGCTCTCGCATCGAGGACCGCGACGGACGCCAGCGGCCGAAGCACATGTTAGCGCTAACATCGGGCCTGCGGTCCAGCCGTGGCGGGTCAGCCGTGCGACGACCGCCCCGCGCCCGTGAGGGTGGTCAGCAGGAACACGCTGTCGTCGACCGCGTGCACCGAGTGCCGCTCGTGCGTGAGCACCCACAGATGGCCGGCGCTCGCCTCGACGTCCCCGTCGGGCGACTCGACCCGGAGGCGCCCCTGCCACACCTGGAGCGTCGCGGCGTTCGGGGAGTTGTGCTCGCCGAGGCTGGATCCGGCGGTCAGGGCGATGATCGTCTGCCGCAGCTCGCCGTCGTGCGCGACGATCCCCGCCGACCTCCCGTGCTGGTCAGCGCGGGCGGCGTCCAGGTGCGTGGCGGCGAGCTCGGCGATGTCGATCATGACCCGAGCGTAGGACTACGGGCTGCGGACCGAGCTGGCGCGGACCACCAGCTCCGCGGGGATCTGCTGTCGCGCGGCGTCCTCCCCCGCGAACGCGGCCTGCAGGGACTCGACCGCCAGGCGCCCGAGCGCCCCGAAGTCCTGCCGGACGGTGGTCAGCGGCGGCGTGTAGTGCGCGGCGCCCACCTCGTCGTCGAACCCGACGACGGCCACGTCCGCAGGCACCCGCACGCCCTGCTCCCAGAACGCGTGCAGCAGCCCGAGGGCCAGCTGGTCGTTGGCCGCGAAGATCGCCGACGGGAGCCCCTCGCGGGCCATCCGGAGCCCGAGCTCGTAGCCGTCGGCCGCGTCCCAGCCCGCCTCGATGTGCTCGGGCGCAGCGGGACCGCTGACCTCGCGCCAGCCGGCTAGGCGGTCCTGGGCGTCGAACCAGTCCTGCGGACCCGCGACGTGCACGACCTCGGTGTGGCCCTGGTCGAGCAGGTGCTGCGTGGCCAGCCGGGCGCCGTGCCGCTGGTCGACGCCGACCGCGTGCAGGTGCGCGACGGGTGGGACGTCGGACGCCGACGAGATGAGCACCACGGGCACGGGCGACGCGATGGCGGCGATGGCCTGGGCCACCTCGGTCGTCGGGGCGATGATCGCGATGCCGTCGACGCCCTGACCCAGGAAGTGCTCGATCGCGGTGTGCATGGAGTCGCCGTCGAACTGCCGGATCGTCGCCACCGACACGTACCAGCCGACCACCCGGGCGGCCTCCTCAAGGCCCACCAGCGTGCTCGTCGGCCCGTACAGCGCGGTGGCGGGGGTGACCACGCCGAGCGTCCCCGACCGGCGGGTGACCAGGGCGCGGGCGGCGCTGTTGCGGCGGTAGCCCAGCCGGACGATGGCGGCGTTGACGCGCTCCCGCGTCTCGGGGCGGACGCTCGGGTGGTCGTTGAGCACCCGGGACACGGTCTGGTGCGAGACGCCCGCGAGCGCGGCGACGTCGCTCATCGCCGGCGGGCGGGCGGACGCGTTCATCAGTACTGCTTGCCGAGCTCGCGCGAGCGGTCGCGGGCCGCCTCGGCCGCGGCCACGATCCCGGCGCGGACCCCGTGGGCGTCGAGCACCTGGACCGCGGCGACCGTGGTCCCGCCCGGCGAGGACACGCGCTCGCGCAGCACCGCCGGGTGGTCGCCCGACTGGGCCGCGAGCGCGGCGGACCCCTCGACGGTGGCCACCGCGAGCTTCGTCGCCAGGTCCCGCGTGAGGCCGAGCAGCACGCCCGCCTCCGCCATCGCGTCGATCAGGTAGAACGCGTACGCGGGCCCGGAGCCCGAGATCGCGGTGACGGCGTCGAGGTCCTTCTCCTCCACCCGGACGACGAGCCCGGTGGCGCCGAGCATCCTCTCGACGAGGGCGAGGTGCTCCTGCGTCGCGTGCGTGCCGGCGGCGATCGCGCTGGCGCCCTTGCCGACGACGGCCGGCGTGTTGGGCATCACCCGGACCACCGGCTGACCGGCGGCGAGCCGCTTCTCGTAGGTGGCGATCGGCAGCCCGGCGGCCACGCTGACGACGAGCTCGCCGTCGCCCAGCGAGTCCTTGATCTCGTCGAGGACCGACGCCACGACGTTCGGCTTGACGGCGAGGAGCACCACGTCCGCGCGGGCGGCCGCGTCGGCGTTCAGCGCTCCGGTGCGGACCCCGTACCTGTCGGCGAGCTCGCCGGCCCGCGGCGCGTACCGCTCGGTGACCTCGACCTGCTCGGCGCCCCAGCCCGCGGTCAGCAGCGCGCTGAGCAGGGTCTCCCCCATGACGCCGCCGCCCAGCACCGCGACCCGCGGCGTGTCGGCGGTGGGCTCGTCGGCCATCGTCGTCCTCCCGTCCGTGCCGCCGAAGGGCGACGCCGAGAGCCTATCGACGCGGGGGCCGGGCCGGTGCAGACGCCCGGCCCCCGCGGCTCAGCCGTTCCCGGGAGGGGCGAAGCCGGCCGGGGGACCGCCGTCGCCGCCCTGCATCACGAAGCCCTCCGGCGGGCCGCCCTGCGTCGCGTCGTCGCCCAGACCCGACAGGCCCGTGGTGGTGGACGTGCTGGTCTCGATCGGCTCGTCGAGGTCCGCGAGGACCACCTCGTCACCGGCCGAGAGGCCGTCGGTGATCTCCGTCCGCTCCGTGCCGACCGCGCCGCGGGTCACCGTGACCTCGGTCGGGGTGCCGCCCTGGAGCACCTGGACCGTCGCGGTCGAGCCGTCGACGTGGACCGCCGACGTCGGGACCGTGAGCACCTGGTCGGCGCCCGCCACCGTGATGCGGACCTGGGCGGAGGCTCCGTCGTACAGCTTCTCGTCCGTCGGGTCGACGGCGAGCTCGACCGTGTAGGCCGGGTCGGCGGTGGTGGAGGTGTCGAGGACGCCGATGCTGCTGACCGTGGCGGTGAGCGTCGCATCCGTGCTCGGGGTGGTCACCTGGGCGGTCTGGCCGACCGTGACGATGTCGATCCTGGTCAGCGGGACGCTGGTGGTCACCGTGTAGCCGTCCGGGCCGAGCACCGTGATCACGGCGGTGGTCGACGAGGCCGTGACCGAGTCGCCCGGGGCCAGCGCGACCGCCGCGGCCGTGCCCGCGATCGGGCTGGTCAGGGTGGCGAACGGGAGCCGGCTCTGCGCGAGCGTGACGTTGGCCTCGGCCAGGTCGATCGCTGCCTGGTCGGCGACGATCGTCGCCGCGGACGCCACGGTCGTGGTGGCGCCCGAGGTCGTCGACGGGGTGCTCGAGGACGGGGTGCTGGTGCTGGTCGACGGGGTGCTCGTGCTGGTTGACGGCGTGCTGGTCGACGGGGTGCTGGTCGAGGGCGCGCTGGTCGACGGGGTGCTGGTTGACGGGGTGCTGGTGGACGGCGCGACGGTCGAGGAGGCCGCGACGGCCTTCTGGAGCGCCTGCACCGCCTGGTCCAGCGCGGTCGCGAGCGTCATGAGCGCCTGCTGCTCGCTGTCGGTCGCGGTCTGCGCGTCCAGGGCGCCGGTCAGCGCGGCCTGGCAGTCGGCCAGCGCCTGCTCGACGGCGGAGACGTCGGGCTCGGTCGTGTCGCCGGCGTCCTCGGTGGCGGCGCCGGCGGGATCCGTCGGCTCATCCGTCGGCTCGTCCGTGGGCTCCGGGTCCGCGGGCTCGACGTCGTCGCCGACCACCGCGAGGAACGCCGCGCACGACGCCTGCGACGCCGTGACGCTCTCGCCGCTGGACGCCAGGGCGTCGGCGGTGACCTGGTACTGGTCGAGCAGCGCCTGCTGGGCCCGCTGGACGTCGGCCAGTGCCGCCGTCACCGCCGGGTCCGCGTCGCCGCGGGTGTCGTCGGACCCCGTGGTCGGTGCCGCGGAGGAGGCCGCGGGAGACGCGGACGGGGATGCCGACGGCGTCGATGACGACGAGGTGGAGGCCGCGGAGGACGAAGCGGTCGAGGCGGTTGACGACGAGCTCGAGGTCGACACCGTCTGCGAGTCGAGGTCGTCGGACAGCTGCTGCTGGGCGTCGGCGAGGTCCGCCTGCGCGTTCTCGACCGCGTCCTGGAGCGCCTCGGTGTCGAGCGTGGCGAGCACGTCCCCGGCCGCCACGACCTGCCCGACCGACACGTTCACGGTCGCCACCGTGCCGTCCACGGAGAACGCCGCGTCGCGTCGGCTGGCCGACGCGATCGTGCCGACGGCGTCGATCACCTGCTCGACGCTCGACAGCTCCGCGGTGGCGGTCCGGTACCGGCCGTCGTCGGAACCCCCGACCGCCAGGGCGACACCGCCGCCGGCCGCCACGAGCGCGACGGCTCCCGCGGCACCGAAGCCGATGATCCGACGGCGACGCGCCCGGCGACGCAGCGCGACGGAGGGGCGGACGGCGCGGTCAGGCATCGGTGCCACCGTCCTGGGCCGCGTCGTCGGACGAGCCCTGCGAGCCGCCACCGGGGAACCCGCGGCCGCCGAGCATGCCGGTGGTGCACTCGCCGTCGGTCGGCGCGGAGATCGTGATGCTCGTGGCGGTGACCTTGCCGCTGTCGTCGGACTCGCCGCGCGCGGTGGCGCACTGGCCGACGACGATCGCGGACGCGTCGGCCGCGGCGGTCGTCGTGTAGGTGGTCGCGTCGGTGACTGTGACGGTGCGCGAGGTCGTCGCGTCGTCCTGGCCGGTGGTCTCCACCGTCAGCGTGCTGCCGTCGATCGCGGTGACAGTTCCGCTGGCGCCGCCGCCGAACATGCGGGCGCCGTCGGGTGCTCCGGACGGCAGGTCTGTGGGTGCGCCGTCGGGGGCCCGCATCGACGGCAGGTCCGTGGGCGCTCCGTCGGGACGGTCGCCGCCTCCGGGTCCCCCGGCGAAGCCGCCGAACCCGCCGGCGCACGTGCCGTCGTCGGACGGCTGGGTGATCCGGATGGTGGTGGCCTCCACCGGCGCGCTGGTGTCCGTCGTGTCGTCCGTCGTGGCGGTGGACACCGCGACGACGCACGACCCGACCGTCACGTCGGCGAGCGTCCCGGCGACCGTCGCGGAGAACGTGGTGGCGTCCGTCCAGGTCACCGCGGTCTGCGCGTCGGCGGACCGGACCTGCATGACCGTCCCGGTGACCGTGGCGATCTCGCCGGACGCGCCACCACCGCCACCGGGGGGCTGTGCAGCGCCGCCGCCCTGCTGCTGCTGGGGGGTGGCCGAGGCGGTCGGCGCGGCCGCCTGCGAGGTGCCGGCAGAGCAGCCGGCCAGGACGAGGACCGAGGCCGCGGCGATCGCGGGGAGCAGTCGCGTGGTCAGGGTGGACATGGGGAGTCTCCTAGCTGAGAGGGGGCTATTCCGCGCGCAGCGCGTCGATGGGGGCCAGTCGCGCGGCGCGCGTGGCGGGGTAGACGCCGAACACCAGGCCGATGCCTATCGCGACGACGACCGAGCCGACGACCGCGACGCCGGACACGACGACCGAGCTGTCGAGCAGCCGGGGAAGCAGCTGTGCGGCGACGATCCCGAGGACCGCGCCGAGCACCCCGCCGGCCAGGCCGAGCACCGTGGCCTCGACCAGGAACTGCCGGCGGATGGCCCACGGCGGTGCGCCGAGCGCCTTCCGCAGACCGATCTCGCGGGTCCGCTCGGTGACCGAGACGAGCATGATGTTCATGACCCCGATCCCCCCGACCAGCAGGGACAGGGCCGCGATGCCGGTGAGCAGGACGGTCAGGGTCTTGTAGACCGCGGTCGCCGTGGACACCAGGGCGTCCTGGCTGTTGATGGTGAAGTCGGCGCTGTCGGCGTCGGTGATCCCGTGCAGGTTGAGCAGCAGGGCCTCCGCCTCCTGGTACGCCGCGTTCAGCTGGTCGGTCGAGGCGGCCTGCACGTAGATCGTCGACACCGCGTTGCGGTCCGAGCCGCCGACCACCGTGTCCGCCGCCGTCGACATGGGGATGACCGCCACGTCGTCGAGGTCGCTGTCGCCGCTGGCACCCTCGGCCTCGAGCACGCCGACCACCCGCAGGTCGGTGTCGCCGATGGTGACCGTCTGGCCGACCACCCGGGTGGAGCCGAACAGCTCCTCGGCGGTCTCCGGCCCGAGGACCACGACCGCCGCGCGGTCCGCCTCGTCGTCGGCGGTGAAGAACGCGCCGGTCGCCAGCGTGCGGCCGCGGACGTCGAGCCAGTCCGTGCTGGTGCCGACCACGCTGGTGGTCCAGTTGGTGTCGTTGGCCTCGAGCGACGCGGAGGTCGTCTTCTCGGCCGCGACCTTGCCGATGTCCGGCGCGTTGACGGAGCTGTCCAGCGCCTCGGCGTCGGCCGTGGTCAGCGTGGTGCGCGAGCCGAAGCCGCCGCGGACGCCCTCGGTGCTGGTGCTGCTGCCGGGCTTGACGATGAGCAGGTTGCTGCCGAGCTGGCTGATCTGCGCGCTGACGTCCTTCTGCGTGCCGAGCCCGAGGCCGACCGTGAGGATGACCGCGGCGATGCCGATGAGGATGCCGAGCACGGTGAGGATCGAGCGCATGGCGTGCGACGTCACCGCGGACCAGCCGGTGCGCAGCGTCTCGGTCCAGGTCATCGGGCACCGTCCGACACGATGAGCCCGTCGTGGACGCGGACGATCCGCTCCGCGCGCTCGGCGACGTCCGCCTCGTGCGTGATCAGCACGATGGTGCGGCCCTGCGCGTGCAGCTCGTCGAACAGGGACAGCACGTCGCGCGTGGACGTGGAGTCGAGGTTGCCCGTCGGCTCGTCGGCCAGCAGGAGCGCCGGTTCCCCGACGAGGGCGCGGGCCACCGCGACGCGCTGCTGCTGCCCGCCGGACAGCTCGCCGGGCCGGTTGTCCAGCCGGTCGGCCAGCCCGACGCGGGACAGCGCGGCCGCGGCCCGGTCGCGGCGGACCCCCGCGTGCACCCGGCCGTAGACCAGCGGGAGCTCGACGTTGCGCCACGCGGAGAGCGCCGGCAGCAGGTTGAACTGCTGGAACACGAACCCGATGCGCCGGTTGCGGATGTCGGCGAGGTCGATCTCGTCGAGCTTCCCCACGTCCTCGCCGGCCAGGTGGTACGTGCCGCGGGTGAGCGTGTCCAGGCAGCCCAGGATGTTCATCAGCGTCGACTTGCCGGACCCCGACGGACCCATGACCGCGACGTACTCGCCCTGCTCGATCCGCAGGTCGACGCCCCGCAGGGCCTCGAACTCGATGCTGCCGGACGTGTAGGTCTTGGTGACGCCGGCCAGGTCGATGACAGGCTGGTCCGCGTGCGTGGGAGCCAGCTCCCGGTACGGGAGCGTCTGCTCAGCCATTGGTCTGACCGCCCTGCATCTGGGTCGGGTCGAAGCCCGCCGGTGGGCCGCCCTCGGGGAACGTGCCGCCGCCGTCCTGCGTCGTGCCCTGCCGGCCCGTGCCGCCGGAGCCCGGCGTGAACGTGGCCAGCACCACCTCGTCGCCCTCGGCCAGCCCCTCGGTGATCTCCGTGACGTTCCCGGAGGTCTCCCCCGTGGTGACCGGCACGTCGACGGTGGTGCCGGCGGCGTCCACCTGCTTGACGGTGGTGGTGCCGTCGGTGGCCGTCGTGATGGCCAGGCTGGGCACCGTGAGCACGTCGGTGCGGCGCTCGTAGACCAGCTCGACCTCCGCGGCGACGCCGTCGTGCAGCCCCTCCTGGTCACCCGTGACCGCGACGGTGACGGGGTAGGCCGCCACGCCGGTGTCGCTGGTGGACAGCAGGCCGATCTCGCTGAGGGTGCCGAACACCGGCTCGGTCGCGCCGTCGAGGGTGACCTCCGCCTGGTCGCCCACCTCGATGAGCGCGATGTCCGCGTCGGAGACCGTGACGTCGACCTGCCACGCGTCGGTGCCGACGATGGTGAACTGCGCCGTGGTCTCGCCGCCGCTGCCGGAGGGGGCCGAGGAGGACCCGACCGCGTCGCCCACCTCGAGGTTCACCGCCGTGAGCAGCCCGGCGACGGGCGCGGTCAGGGTGGCGCCGTCCATCGCGGCCTGCGCGGTGTCGACCCCCGACTGCGCCACGTCGACCTGCGCCTGTGCGGCGGCGATCTGCGCGGTGCCGCTCGCGTCGTCCAGCTTGGCCTGCGCACTGGCCAGCGTGGCCTTGGCCTGGAGCAGGTCCGCGTTCAGCTGGAGGGTGTCGACGGTGGCCAGCGTCTGGCCGACCGTGACGCTCTGGCCGACCGCCACCGGCACGCCGGTCACCGTGCCGCTGACCTCGAAGCTCACGTCCTGCTGCACCGACGGCGTCAACGTCCCGCTGCCGCTCACCGACTTCTGCATCGTCGTCAGGCTCGCCGCGACCGTCCGGGTCACGGGTGCGGCCGAGGCGGCCGACGCGTCCCTGATCCCGAACCACCAGACCGCTGCGCCGACGAGGGCCAGGACCACCACGGCCGTGACCGTTCTCGTCAGCGGCGTCGTCCGCCTCCATACGTGCTGCATGTTCTCCCTCACGTCGCTCGGTCCTGTGACCTGGGCCGAACGTAGGGAGGACGCCTGGGGCCGCCATAGCACCACCCTGTGCCTGACCTGTGGATCGGCGAGAACAACCTGGGTGGCGGTGTGGCTGCTCAGAACGCCACCCACGTTGTTCTCGCCTCGCGGTGCTTCCCCAAACGATTCGGGTCTGTCCCGTAGATCCTTTGTTTGGTAACTTGATTAAGTTCGTTCCAGTGCTCGTCCGTGGATGCCGGCTCCGGGGGCGGGACGACCCAGGAGGTTCAATGAAGAACCGTCATCTCGCGCGCGCCCTGACCGCAGGGATCACCGCCGCCGCCCTGTGCGGGATCGTGACGCTCCCCGCGACAGCCGCCGAGACCGTCACCCTCGTCGACCCGGGCGCCAGCCCGCAGACGCGGTCCCTGTTCTCCTACCTCGACGACGTGCGCGGCGACGGCATCCTGTTCGGCCATCAGCACACGACGTCGTACGGCCTGACGTTCACCGGCGCAGACGGCCTGAAGTCCGACGTGAAGAACGTGACCGGCGACTATCCCGCCGTCTTCGGCTGGGACACGCTGATCCTCCAGGGTGACGAGGCCCCGGGGTCGGCCGGAAACACGACCGCGCAGAACATCGCCGCGCTCGACGACTACATCGGCAAGGCGCACGAGCTGGGCGGCATCAACACCCTGTCCGCGCACATGGAGAACTTCGTCACCGGCGGCAGCTTCTACGACACCACCGGCGACACCCTGCGCGCGGTCCTGCCCGGCGGCGCCAAGAACGCCGAGCTGAACGCGTACCTGGACAACATCGCCCTCGCGGCAGACGGTGCGCGCGACGCCGACGGCAACCTCATCCCGATCGTCTTCCGCCCGTGGCACGAGAACGCGGGCTCCTGGTTCTGGTGGGGTGCCGCGTTCGGCTCCCCCGGCGAGTACAAGGAGCTCTACCGGTACACGGTCGAGTACCTGCGGGACCTCAAGGGCGTCTCGAACTTCCTGTACGCGTTCTCACCCGGCAGCGGGTTCGGGGGGAACACCGAGCAGTACCTGCGCACCTACCCCGGCGACGAGTTCATCGACGTGCTCGGCCTGGACGCGTACGACAACACCGGCTCGCAGGCGTTCCTCGACGGGCTGGTCGCGGACCTCGGCATGATCGCCGACCTGGCCGACGCTCGCGGGAAGGTCTCCGCGTTCACCGAGTTCGGCGTCTCGGGCGGCGTCGGCACCAGCGGCTCGTCTCCCGAGCAGTGGTTCACCAAGGTGCTGAACGCCATCAAGGCCGACCCGCGCGCGAGCCGGTCGGCGTACATGGAGACGTGGGCCAACTTCGACGCCGGCCAGCACTTCGTGCCCGTGCCCGGGGACGCCCTGCTGGAGGACTTCCAGGCGTACGCGGCGGACCCGTTCACCTACTTCGCGGGTGACGTCACCGGCGCGTTCGACCGTGCCGTCGACACGACTCCCGCGCAGCCGCTCGTGCACATCGCTTCCCCCGCGGACAGCGCCCGGGTCGCCACCTCGCCGACGACCATCCGCGCCACCGTGCAGAACGTGGACGCCGACCGCGTCTACGCCACCGTCGGGAGCACGGAGATCGAGCTCGCTCCCGGCGACGGCCTCTGGTGGTCGGCGCCGTGGGACATCCCCGCCGCCGAGCTGGACAACAGCACGCAGACGCTCGCGGTGCACGTGATCGTCGACGGCGCCGAGGTGCTGACCGACAGCGTCTCCGTGGTCCTCGGGCCGCGACCGACCTTCGGGCCGGGCGTGGTCGACGACTACGAGGGCTACGGCGACAACACCGCCCTGCGGGCCGAGTACGTCTCCTACGGCGCCAACACGCTCTCGCTGGACACGAGCGGCCCGTCGAAGGCGCTGCGGATGGACTACGACTTCGCCACGCAGACCTACACCGGGTTCGGCAAGCAGATCAGCGGCGACTGGTCGGCCTTCAACGAGCTGGCCCTGTGGGTGAAGCCCGACGGGTCCGGCAACAAGATGGTGCTCCAGCTCGTGGCCGGTGGCGTGTCGTACGAGGCGTACCCGTCGCTGGCAGGCACGACGGCGGGCGTCGTCACGTTCCCGTTCGTCGACTGGCGTCCGGCCCCGTGGGACACCGCCAACGCCAACCGCCGGATCACGGACGCGGACCTCAAGGCGATCTCGCAGTTCAACATCTACGTGAACAGCGTGGACGGGGGGGCGCCGTCGGGAAGCGTCGTCGTGGACAACATCGCCGCCCTCCCGGGTGTCGAGCCGCCGCCGCTCTTCTCCGACGTCCCTCCCGGGTCGCCGAACTTCGACAGCATCATCTGGCTGCACGACCAGGGCCTCGACGACGGCTACCAGGACGGCACGTTCCGGCCGACCAAGCCCGAGACGCGCCAGGACGTGGCGACGCTGCTCTACCGCTACGCGGACGCGACCTGGGTGCCGACCGCCAAGCGGCCCACGTTCCTCGACGTGCCCAAGAAGCACGCGGCGTACACGGCGATCGAGTGGCTGGCGCACGAGGGGCTCGTCGACACGACGCTCCCGGTGTACCTGCCGAAGGCGCCGCTCGACCGCTCGTCCGCCGCCGAGCTGCTCTGGCGGCTCGCGGGCAAGCCGGAGCCTGCCGCACCCGAGGCGTTCACCGACGTCCCGTCGTGGCACCCGTACGGCAAGGCCATCGCGTGGGCCACCGAGACCGGCATCATCGTGCCGATGTCGGCGACCAGGTACGGCGTGCTCAAGGTGGTCACCCGCGGGGACTTCGCCGGGTACCTCGACCGGTACGACCACCGGCCGACGCCGCTCGAGCCCGTCGTCCTGTCCGACTTCACGAACGGCACGCAGGGCTGGGGTCCGATCGGTGAGGGGACCGTCTCGTCCACCGGGGGCACCCTGACCGTCGACGCGGCCTCTCCGGACGGCGGCTGGTTCGGGTTCGGCCCGTCGGTCGGCGACTGGACCGGGCGCACCCAGGTGACGTTCGACGTGGTGTCCACCACCGGGTTCGACACCAAGGCGGCCCTGCAGGTGGGCTCGTCGTGGACCTGGTGCGAGACCGCGCAGGTGGGCTGGATCGCCGCGCCGACGACCGACGTCGTCGTCGACCTGGAGACCCTGACCGCCGACTGCGGCGCGCAGCTGGCCGACGTGAAGCGCATCAACCTGTACTTCAACGCCGGCACCCACGTGCTCGACGACGTGGTGCTGCACTGACAACCCGCACCGACCGCTGCGTCCGAGCAGATGGAGGTTCCAGCCTGCATCTGCTCGGACGTTGTGGACCTACTCGGCAGGCAGCAGCAGGCCGTCGCGGACCAGGCCGCGGGCCGACGGGAGGACGTCCGCCGCGACCGCGTCGGCGCCGACCTCCAGCAGGGCGCCCAGCGCGTTGACGATCTGGCCCACGGTGAGCTCGCCGTCGCAGACCCCGACGAACCCCGCGAGCGCGGTGCCCGCCTGCACGGCCCGGCCGAAGCCGCCACCCTGGCGCAGCAGGACCACCTGCGGGTCGGGGTCGCCCGGGGACAGGTACCGCTCCTCGGTGACGTCGGGTGCGACGACGAGGCGCTGGGCGGCCAGGTCGTCGTCGGTCATCGACTGGAGCCAGTCGTGGGCGGCGAGCGACGCCGCGATGGACGGGCCGAGCGGCTGCTGGACCGTTCCGGTGACCTCCTCGAGCCGGCGCATCGACACCTCCCCAGCAGGCTTGCGCAGGGTCACGACGCCGAACCCGATCCCCTCGACGTCCCGCGACGCGAAGTCGTCCAGCCACTGCCCGTACCGGACCGCCCACGCGGAACGGTCCCGGTCGGGGGTGGTCCCGCCGTCGCGGATCCACGTCTCGGCGTACTGCGCGGGGTCCTGGAGCTCGCGCTGCACCACCCAGCCGTCCAGCCCGCTGGCGTCGATCCACGACCCGACGCGCTCGTGCCACTCCTCACCGCGCCGCACCTCCCAGTTGCCCAGCAGCTGCGCCACTCCCCCGGGCGCCAGCACCGCGCCGACGCCCTCGACGAGCTCCCGCACGATCGCGTCTCCGGACCGTCCGCCGTCGCGGTACTCGTACGACGGCATCCCCGGCGTCCGGGGCGTGATGACGAACGGCGGGTTGCTCACGACGAGGTCGAACCGCTCGTCGGCGACGGGCTCGAGCATCGACCCCTCCCGAAGATCGAGCTCGACGCCGGCGAGCACCGCGTTGAACCGCGCGAAGCCCAGCGCCCGTCGGGAGATGTCGGTGCCGACCACCCGGCGCGAGTGCCGCGACGCGTGCAGCGCCTGGATGCCGCAGCCGGTGCCGAGATCGAGCACCAGGTCGCGGTCGTCGCGCACCGTGACCTGCGCGAGCGTGGTGGACGCCCCGCCGACGCCGAGCACGTGGTCGGTGCGCAGCGCCTGACCGGTGGCCAGCTCGCCGAGGTCCGACGCGATCCACCAGTCGACCTCGCCGCCTCCGTCGACCGCCGTGTACGGCCGCAGGTCCACCCGGGCGCTGACGTCGTCGCCGTCGGACTCGACCAGGCCCAGGCGCTCGGCGCCGTCGACCGTGAGCGTGGGCAGCGCCCGCTCGAGCAGCCGCCGGGGCGTGGTGGACCCGAGCAGGAACGTGCGGACCAGCGCGGCGACCACGTCGTCGGACGCCTCCGTGGCCCGCAGCGCCGGCACCGGCTCCTCGCGGTGCAGCGCGTCGGCGGCGACCGGCCCGAGCACGTCCTCGACGCCGGACACGCCGTACCCCGCAGCGGTCAGGTCGGTGCGGAGCGCGGCGACGAGGGCGGCATCGGTCAGGATCACCCCGCCATCATCCCTGCACCGTCCGCGCCTCCGGGTCGCCCGGAGGCTCCGGCTCCACGAGCAGGTCGACGACGAGCGGGCGGTGGTCGCTGCCGCGCAGGACGGGCGGACCGGAGGGGACCCGCGCAGCCTCGACGCCCAGGTCGGGGGACACGAAGACCGCGTCGATCCGGTGCAGCGCGTCGATCGCGGGGTAGGTGGGGTCGCCGGTGGGGTCGGCGTCGACCAGCACGCTGGCGAGTCGCTTCCACGTGGGGCCGCCGGGACGCTCGTTGAGGTCGCCGAGCACGACCGTCTGCGTGGCGGTGACGTGGTCGAGCAGGATGTCGGACAGGTGCCTGGACCGCTCGTCGCGGACCAGGGACAGGTGCACGACGACGAACCGGACGCCGTCGACGGTGGCCATGGCGACACCGCGGCGGGTGCGGCCCGCGAGGTTGACCAGCTTGAGCGCGCGCGCCTCGGACACCGACCGACCCGACGCGACCAGCAGGGCGGTCGTCCGAGCACCGCGGCCGTTCACCGCCGTCCGCAGGCCCACGTCCCGCGCGAACCGCCACATCTGCCACCGGCCGAGCAGTCCCCGCGGAGGCTCCTGCACCCCGAGCACGTCGGGCGCCGCGATGCGCACCACCGCGACGGCGTCGGCCCGGGACAGCTGCAAGCCCTTGAGGTTGTACGTCATGACCCGCAGGCGGCCGGCGTCGGGGCTCGTCGTCACCGGGACATCCTGTCGGACTCAGCGGCCGAGCAGCCAGCGGACCTCGCGGCGGAACAGGTCCACGCGCGACGGCGAGTCGTACGAGCGGACGTCGTGCCCGAGGGCGTCGTAGACCACCCGCCCGGGACCCGGGGCGACCCAGACCACCGGGTGCGCGACGCCCTCGTGGTCCGCGACCACCAGCACGTGCACGTCCGGCGAGACCTCCAGCGACAGGTACTGCTCGTCCAGCGCCTCCACCGTGGACAGCCCGGCGGAGACCGGGTGCGACGGGTCGACCACGCGGAAGAGCACCGGACCGAGCGGCGGGTGCCAGGTGGTCCCCTCCAGCCACCGACCGCCGAGCACCGACGCCCACGACGGCCGGTCCAGGAAGGCGTTCGCCGCCTGGTGCAGCCCGAGCACCGGGACACCCGACGCGACCAGCGCGGCCAGCCGGTCGTGGAACGGCGCCCAGTCGTCGTCGGTGCCGTCGAAGTCCGGGTCCGGCCGGCCTCGACCCGCGGCGACGATCACGAGGTCCGGGTCGACGTCGTCCAGCGCGGACGGCAGGGTGCCGCGGATCGTGGCGTCGACCCCGTCCTGCGCCAGCAGCCCGGCCAGCCGGTGCGCCACCGCGGCGGTGTCGTGCCACGGGTCCTCGTAGCGGTCGTGGCCGGCGAGCACGATCGCGTGGGGCATCGGTCCTCCTCCTGCACAGACGACGATGCCCCCGGCAGGAGCCGGAGGCATCGTCGTCACGCGTCAGCGCGCGAGCGCCTTCTCGGCCTCGCGTGTCAGGTCCTCTCGGTCGGCTCGGGCCGCACGAAAGCGAGACATCACGACCGCCCCGCCCGCGATCAGCGCGGCCGCGACCGCGATCGACAGTCGAGCGGTCTGGTTGGCGTCGGCACCCACCGAGATGGCCACGACGGCCGGCGCGATGAGCAGCGAGACCAGGTTCATCACCTTGATCAGCGGGTTGATGGCCGGCCCGGCGGTGTCCTTGAACGGGTCACCCACCGTGTCGCCGATGACCGCCGCCGCGTGGGCGTCGGACCCCTTGCCGCCGAAGTTGCCGTCCTCGACGATCTTCTTCGCGTTGTCCCAGGCGCCGCCCGAGTTGGCCAGGAAGACCGCCATGAGCACGCCGGTCGCGATGGCCCCGCCGAGGAACCCGGCGAGCGGGCCGACGCCGAGCCCGAACCCGACCGCGATGGGCGCGAACGCCGCGAGCAGACCGGGTGTCGCCAGCTCGCGCAGCGAGTCGCGCGTGCAGATGTCGACGACCTTGCCGTACTCGGGTCGCTCCTCGTACGTCATGATCCCGGGGTGCTCGCGGAACTGGCGGCGCACCTCGAACACGATGGCCCCCGCGGCGCGGGTCACGGCGTCGATCGCCAGGCCCGAGAACAGGAACACCGTCGCGCCACCGAGGATCACGCCGACCAGGGTGACCGGGCTGATGATCGAGTAGTTGACCATCGCCGCGGTGAGCTCGTCGCCCACCTGGCCCGCCGTGCCCAGCGCGTTCTTCACCGCGTCGGCGTACGACCCGAACAGCGCGGTCGCGGCCAGCACGGCGGTCGCGATCGCGATCCCCTTGGTGACCGCCTTGGTGGTGTTGCCCACGGCGTCGAGGTCCGTGAGGATCTGCGCGCCCTCGGGCGTCACGTCTCCCGACATCTCCGCGATGCCCTGCGCGTTGTCGCTGACCGGCCCGAACGTGTCCATGGCGACGATGACGCCGACCGTGGTCAGCAGGCCGCAGCCCGCGAGCGCGATGAGGAACAGGGACAGCGACACCGAGCCGCCGGCCAGCAGGAACACGCCGCAGATGGCCGCCGCGATGATGCCCGCGGTGTAGACGGCGGACTCGAAGCCGACCCCGATGCCGGACAGGACCACGGTGGCCGCGCCGGTCAGGGTGGTCCGGGCGACGTGCAGCGTCGGCTTGCTGGTGGTGCCGGTGAAGTAGCCGGTGACCCAGAGGATGACGCCGGCGAGCGTGACGCCGATGGCCACGGCCACCGACGCGATCAGGCGCGGGTCCCCGCCGTGCGTCTCCAGTCCGGCGGTCCCGCCCGTGAGCTCCGCGAACGTCGACGGCAGGTAGATGAACGCCGCCACCGCGGAGAGCGCGACGCCGACCAGCGCCGAGATGTAGAAGCCGCGGTTGATGGCCGTCAGGCCGCTCTCCGCACCGCGCACCCGCGTGATGAACACGCCGAGCACCGCGACGAGCGCGCCCATCGCCGTGACGACCAGCGGGAACACCAGGCCCTGCTCGCCGAACGCGGCCTTGCCCAGGATGAGCGCCGCGACGAGCGTGACCGCGTACGACTCGAACAGGTCGGCCGCCATGCCGGCGCAGTCGCCCACGTTGTCGCCCACGTTGTCGGCGATCGTCGCCGCGTTGCGCGGGTCGTCCTCGGGGATGCCCTGCTCGACCTTGCCCACCAGGTCGGCGCCCACGTCGGCCGCCTTGGTGAAGATGCCACCGCCGACCCGCATGAACATGGCGAGCAGCGCTGCCCCGAAGCCGAAGCCCTCGAGCACGGCCGGGGCCTCTGCCCGGTAGATCAGCACGACGGACGCCGCGCCGAGCAGGCCCAGCCCGACGACGCTCATGCCCACGAACCCGCCGGTCCGGAACGCGATGCGCGCGCCCTCCGCGCGCCCACCAGGCTCGGACGCGGCCGCCGCCACCCGGACGTTCGCCCGCGTGGCCAGCCACATGCCCAGGTACCCGATCGCCGCGGAGAACCCCGCACCGATCAGGAAGAAGACGGACCGACCGATCTTGACGCCGCTGTCGCCCGGCAGCAGGAAGAGCAGGGCGCAGACGACGACCGCGAAGAGGGCCAGGGTGCGGAACTGTCGGCTCAGGTACGCCGCCGCACCTTCCTGGACCGCGCGCGCGATCTCGCGCATGGACTCGGTCCCCTCACCGGCCGCGAGCACCTGACGGCGCAGGACGACGGCGATGAGCAGGGACGCGACCGCAACGGCCGCGATGACACTGACGATCGTGATGCTCGTTGACCCGAGCTCGACCATGCATCCTCCTCGGACATCAGCGAGGCCCCCCTGACCACGCCTGTCCCACAGCCCCGTTGCTGCGCGACTGGGCGAGTCTAGCCACGAGATGTGACGTGGATCGCACCGGCGTGCAGACGGGTGACCGGGACCCAGATCGGCGGGACGATCGAGTTCACCCCCAACCGTTCGGGCAGTCAGGGCGTCTGGACAGGTGAGGGCAGCACTGCCCGACCAAGGAGGTCGACCCATGAGCTGGGAGGACGATCTGGACCGGCTCGTCACCGAGCGAGGGTCGGCACTGGTCGCGTACGCCTACCTGTTGACCGGGGACATGTCGGCGGCGGAGGACCTGGTGCAGGACGGGCTCGTGCGGACCTACGCCCGCCGCCGGCCCGACGACGTCACCTGGGTCGAGGCCTACGTGCGCCGCGTCATTCTGAACACGTATCTCGACGCCTACCGGGCGCGCCGTCGCTTCTCCGCCGTGACCCACCTCATCGCGACGCCCGAGGCCACCGAGGACGAGCTCGCGGCCGCCGGTGACCGCGCCGACGTGGCACGAGCGCTCACCGTCCTGTCCCCCCGCGAGCGCGCCTGCGTCGTCCTGCGGTTCTCCGACGACCTCACGCTGCCCGAGATCGGCCGCCGGCTCGGCGTGTCCCCCGGGGCGGTCAAGCGCTACCTGTCCGACGCCCGCCACAAGCTCGAGCCGCTCCTGGGACCCCAACCCGGCCTGTCCACCGAGGACGTCCCCACGATCGCGAAGGGAGCCGGACGATGAACCACGACCTCGAGTCGGCCCTGGGCGAGCTGGCCGACCGTGCCGAGCAGAGCCACCGGCTCGGACGCGCCCCGCTGCCCGTCGCCCGGATCACCGCCCGGGCCCGCACCCGGCGACGCACCCGCGCCGCGGTGGCGATCGGTGGCGCAGCTGCCGTGGTCGTCATCGTCGCGGGCACGGCGTTCGCGTTCCTGCCCGACCGCACCAGCCCAGCGCCCCCGGCCACCCCGTCCCCGTCGGTCACGAGGACGACCCCGGCACCCTCGCCGACGCCCACGGTCGCGCCGGTCGTCCTGCCGGTCGGCGACCCCGCCCTGCCGTTCGGCGCGTGCGGCTCGCTGGCGACCTCGCCGGCCGCCGACCCGGTGGACGACCGTGTCGTCGCGCGCGTGGCGCCGGACGCAGGTTCGATGCTGTCCGGTGGGCACCTGGCCGTCGGCGGCGAGGTCGAACGCAGCACGGAGCTCGGAGCCGCCCTGGTGCTCGCCGTGCCCGACGGCGGACCGCGGGTGGCGGTCGTGCGCGACGGCGTCGTCGTCGGCACCACCGGCTTCTACCCCGCAGCGGACGACGCGATGGCCGGCCGCAGCGGCAACCAGGGCGAGACGGCCTGGTTCCGCGGCGCCCTCGACCTCACGGTCTGCGATCCCGCGGACGGCGGCCCGGCGACCCCGGGACGTCCGCTGCCGGCGGGCACCTACGAGCTGCGGCCGTGGGCGACGGTCGTCACCTTCGACGGCGATCTCCCGCAGGAGCTGGCACAGGGGACGCTGACGCTCGCGCAGACGGCGGCGCTCGACGGCGCTGCCCGCGCGACCGCCCTCGGCGAGCCGGCGACCGTCACCGTGACGGGTGAGGCCGACGAGCAGCTCGCGGCTCCCGGCTCGGACGTCCCGCTCGACGCGACCACCACGGCGGATCGACCCGCCTGCGACGGTCCCGCGCCCGCGGCCCCCGTCCGGACGGCGATGCTCGACCTCCAGGTCACCCCGCAGGCGACGACGTTCGCGGCCGGGTCGCCCCTGCGCGCCAGCGGCACCGTGCAGTACACCGGACCGGGCCGGCTGCGCGCGTACGGCTACTACGCGATCGAGTACTGGATCGTGCGCGACGGGATCGTGGTGGGCACCACCGTGCAGGCGAACGACGCGTTCTCCGTGGTCGACCTGGGCGCGGGCGCACCCCTGGCCTTCCCCGAGGCCGAGCGGGTGCTGACCTCCTGCATCTCCGGCGTCGAGCAGCCGCTGAGCGACGGGAACGCCCTGCCCGCGGGCGTCTACCAGGTGTATCCCGGCTGGATCTTCTCGGCACCCGTCGTCCGGCTGCCGTCCGGGACCGTGCCGCTCCAGGACACCAGCGCGGGCTACGCGGTCACGCTCGGTGCGCCGTTCACGGTCACGCTCACCTAGTCGGATCCGACCAACGGTTCACACCTCCCGGTCGTCCAGGAAGATGACGGCACCACAGGGAGGTGGCATGACGGCCTGGGAACAGGTTCTGGACGAGCTCGTGCGGGCTCGGGGGCGGGCGCTGGTGCGCTACGCGACCCTGCTCACCGGCGACGAGCGCGAGGGCGAGGACCTGGTCCAGGACGCGCTGGTGCGCTGCTTCGGACAGGGGCGACCTCTCCGGGAGGCCGCCGCCGCTGAGGCCTACGTGCGGCGGGCGGTGCTGACGATCTTCCTCGACGGCCACCGCCGCAAGGCCCGCTGGACCGCGGTGCGGCACCTGCTGGCGCGGGACGACGCCACCGCCGACCACGGCCCGACCGCCACCGCCCGGCTCGACGTGCAGACCGCGCTGCTCACCCTGCGCCCCCGGCTGCGCGCCTGCGTGGTGCTCCGCTTCTACGACGACCTCACCGTGCCGGAGATCGCCCGCCGCCTGGAGATCTCCGACGGCACGGTCAAGCGGTACCTCTTCGACGCGATCGGGCAGCTCGAGACCCTGCTGGGTCCGCTGCCCGACGCGCACACCATCGACATCCAGCTGGTCCCGACAGGAGTGACCCGATGAGCCCTGACCTGACCCGAGCCCTGCACGACGCCGTCGACACCGGCCCGGACGACTCCCCGTTCGACGTCACGTCACTCACCGGCCGCATCCGGCGCCGCCGGACCGTCCGTGCGGGTGTCCGCGGCGGGGTCGCCGTCGGAGCCGTCGGAGCCGTCGCGCTCGGCGCCGTGTACGTCGGGGGGCGAGATCCTCTGTCCGTGCTCCCCGCGGCGCGTGCCGACGCCGGGCCCGGGACGTGCGGGTCGGACATCGGGCTCCTCCCGACGGCCGACCCCGGTCGGGTGGGTCTGCTGCCCTCGACGGACGGCTCCTGGTACATGGAGGACCCTTCCGCCGTCCCCCCGCAGGGCAGCCACCTGGGAACCCTGCTCGGGCGCGCCATGAACCCGGTCCTCGTCCGCGAGCTGTCCCCGGGTGCTCGGGACGCCGCGGTCGCCGAGCTGGTGCGCAGCGCGAACGAGACGCTGGCCGCCGCGGAGGAGCGTCGCGCGGCCGTGATGGCGGATCCGCCGGATGCTGTCCCGCTCACCGCCGGCCAGGTCGACGCACTGGACCGTGGAGTGGAGGTCGCGCGCCAGCAGCTCGAGGCCGCGGAGAGCTCGGAGCGGATCAGCGGCACCGGCGACGAGCTGGACAGCCAGATCCTGATCACCCACGACGGCACGGTCGTGGCGTCCGACGCCGACCCGTCGCCGGACCCGGGGTACTCGTGGCTGTCCTCGCCCGACCGCTCCGTGGTCTCGGGCCTGACGAGCACGGAGCTGACCACCTGCGCGACTGACGGGCACCCCGGAGGCGTGCCGTTGCCCGCCGGCGAGTACTCGGTCTACGTGAGCTATGCCGATGCCGGCGCGCGCACCGTGGCAGGTCCCTGGTCCCTGACCCTGCTGGACATGCCGCCGGCACCGACCGGCTTCCCCGAGGGCTTCCCGGTCGACGACGTCCCCCTCATCGGTGGCCGGCTGGTGTCGGTCACCCCGATGGCTGGGTCGAGCGGCGAGGGGTGGAGCGTCGTGATCGCCGCCGACGGGGACGACGCCGCCAAGGCGGCCGTCCGGCTGCTCGGCGACGACTGGTCGACCTACCCGGCGCTCGCACCCCCGCCCGGCATCACCTTCCCCGTGGCGGGGTGGGAGGTCGGCGTCACAGCATCGACGTCGGAGGACGGAGAGCAGACGGTCGTCTACTCGATCCTGCCGGACTGACCCGTCAGCCGATCGGCGCGACCGCTGCACCCGCACCCGCTGCTCAGGCGTCCAGGGCCGCCTCGACCGTCTCGTGCACGGTGAACACCTGCAGCAGCGCGGTGATCCGGAAGACCTTGAGCAGCCGCTCGGAGTCGATCACCAGCTGCAGCTGACCGCCGGCCAGCCGGACCTTCTTCAGGGTGCCGACGAGCACGCCGAGCCCGGTCGAGTCCATGAACCGGACCGCGCGCAGGTCGATGACCAGGTCGGTGCGGTCACGGTCGAGCAGCTCGGCAAGCTGGTCGCGCAGGGTGTCGGCGGAGGACACGTCGATCTCGCCCTCGACCTCCACGACGGTGCGGGGACCGATGTCCCGACTGGTCACGTGCACGTCCATATCGTCCCCCTCTCTGCGCGAAGTTAAACAGAGAGGGGGACGGATCGGGTCACGCGGGCAACCGGCGCGCCTCCGTCAGAGCCGCCTGGTACTCGGTCGTCGTGCCGTCCGGCCTGACCTCCTGGAGCACGTGGTCGCGCACCCCGAGGTCGGCCAGGACGGCCCCGAGCTCCGCCACGTCGGCGTCGCTCAGGACCGTCGGGTCGACCGTGGTGCGCACCTGCACGTCGACCCCCGCGTCGAGCACCAGCCGCAGCGAGGTGAACGCAGCGTCCGCGCTGGTCCGCGGTCCGCCGACCTGGGTGATCGCGCGGTACAGCCGTGCGGGAGCCTTCACGTCCAGACCCACCCAGTCGACGTGCGGGAGCACGGCCTCGAGCCGCCGCGGGTAGGCGCCGGAGGTGTGCAGGCCCACGCCGAACCCGGCGTCGCGCACCTGCACCGCGGCGTCGCGCAGCGCCCACTGCATCGTCGGCTCCCCGCCCGAGAAGACCAGCCCGTCGAGCAGCCCGTGCCGCCGGTCCAGCAGCGCGAGCACGTCGTCCCACGGGACCTGCCCGGGAGCGCGCGGATCGAGGATCGACGCGTTGTGGCAGTAGGTGCACCGCCACGGGCAGCCCTGCAGGAAGACCGTCGCGACGAGCTTTCCCGGCCAGTCGCACGACGAGAGCGGAACCAGACCGGCGACGGCGACCTCCTTCACACGAGCGCCGGCTCTCGGAACGGCGTGCGCTCGGCGTGCTCACCCTGCTTGCCGATGTTGAACGAGCTGACCGGGCGGTGGTACCCCATGACGCGGGTCCACACCTCGCACGTCTGGCCGCACGTGGTGCACGTCTGGTGCTCGCCCGCGAGGTAGCCGTGGTTCGGGCAGATCGAGAACGTCGGCGTCACGGTCAGGTACGGCAGCCGGAACGTCGACAGGGCGCGCTTGACCAGCTCGCGGCAGGCGTCGGCGGTGGAGAGGCGCTCCGCCATGTAGAGGTGCAGCACCGTGCCGCCCGTGTACTTGGTCTGCAGCTCGTCCTGGCGGGTCAGCGCCTCGAACGGGTCGTCGGTGAACCCGACCGGGAGCTGCGAGGAGTTCGTGTAGTAGGGGTGGCTGTCGGTGCCGGCCTGAAGGATCCCGGGGAACCGGCGGCGGTCCTCCTTGGCGAACCGGTAGGTGGCGCCCTCCGCGGGCGTCGCCTCCAGGTTGTAGAGGTGGCCGGTCGCCTCCTGCAGCTCCACCATCCGCGTCCGGACGTGGTCGAGCAGGCGGATGACCAGCTCGTGCCCGCGCGGGTCGACGATGCCGTACTCGTCGCCCGTGAAGTTCCGGACCATCTCGTGCAGGCCGTTGACGCCGATCGTCGAGAAGTGGTTCTCGAGGGTGCCCAGGTAGCGGCGGGTGTACGGGAACAGGCCGTCGTCGATCAGGCGCTGGATGAGCTCGCGCTTGAGCTCCAGGGACGTGCACGCCAGGTCGATCAGCGTGTCGAGCTGCGCGAACAGGCCGGCCTCGTCGCCGCGGTGCACGTAGCCGAGCCGGCCGCAGTTGATGGTGACGACGCCGATGGAGCCGGTCTGCTCCGCCGAGCCGAACAGGCCGTTGCCGCGCTTGAGCAGCTCGCGCAGGTCCAGCTGGAGGCGGCAGCACATCGACCGGACGTCGCCGGGGTTCAGCTCGGAGTTGAGGAAGTTCTGGAAGTACGGCAGGCCGTACTTGGCGGTCATCGCGAAGAGCGCCTCGGCGTTCTCGCTGTTCCAGTCGAAGTCCTTGGTGATGTTGTACGTGGGGATCGGGAACGTGAACACCCGGCCCGACGCGTCCCCCGTGGTCATGATCTCGATGTACGCGCGGTTGATCATGTCCATCTCGACCTGGAGGTCGCCGTACGTGAAGTCGCACGGCTCCTCGGCGACGAACGGGATCTCGTCGCGCAGGTCGTCCGGGCACACCCAGTCGAACGTGAGGTTGGTGAACGGCGTCTGCGTGCCCCACCGCGACGGCACGTTGAGGTTGTAGACCAGCTCCTGGATGCCCTGGAGCACCTGCGCGTAGGTCAGTCCGTCGAGGCGCACGTACGGCGCCAGGTAGGTGTCGAACGAGCTGAACGCCTGCGCGCCGGCCCACTCGTTCTGCATGGTGCCGAGGAAGTTGACGATCTGGCCGACCGCGGCGCTGAAGTGGCGCGGCGGGCGCGCGTCGACCTTGCCCGGGACGCCGTTGAGGCCCTCCTGGAGCAGGTTCCGCAGCGACCAGCCGGCGCAGTAGCCGGAGAGCATGTCGAGGTCGTGCACGTGCAGGTCGCCCTCGCGGTGCGCCGTGCCGACCTCGGGCGGGTAGACGTGGCTCAGCCAGTAGTTGGCGACGACCTTGCCGCTGGTCTGGAGGATCAGACCGCCCAGCGAGTAGCCCTGGTTCGCGTTGGCGGACACCCGCCAGTCACTGCGGTCGAGGTACTCCTCGATCGACGAACCGACGTCCACGACGACCTTCTCCGACATGCCCCGTACTCCCTGCTCCACGATGAGGTGCCTCCGACCGCCACCACAACATGCTGTGGTCTAGGCGGTCGATGAGGACTAGATGTAGAGATTTCTATGCCCGCGGCCTGGCGCGGAGTGGGCCTTAGGTCCCGGTCGCCGGACGGTCCCCGTGCGGGGATCGTCGTCGAGCGAGTGAAGTCGCGGCGTGTCGCTCCCGGCGGCCTTGTCGTCAGCCCGGCGCGAACCGCACGGGGTCTCCGGGACGCAGCTGTCCGAGCCGCCCGAGCGCGTGCCGGCGGACCACCGCGACCACCGGATAGCCCCCCGTCACGGGGTGGTCGACGCCGAACACGACCGGTCGACCGTCGGGCGGAACCTGCACCGCGCCGACCACCAGACCCTCCGACGGGAGCTCGCGACCCTCGTGCTGGGCGGTCCGCCCGAGGGTCGGCCCGTCGAGCCGCACGGCCACCCGGTTCGTCGCCGGCGTGACGCGGTACTCGTGCGGGCCGCACAGCCGTTCCAGGGCGTCGTCGAACCAGTCGGCGTGCGGGCCTCGCACGATCGGGAGCGCGCCGCCCTGGTCCGGGCGCACCGGGGCGACGTCCACCACCGGCCAGTCCGCAGGCGCGGGTCCGACCGGCAGGACGTCCCCCGCGGCGAGCGGTGCCGGTCCGAGCCCGGCCAGCTGGTCGGTGCTGCGCGACCCCAGCACGGGCGGCGCGTCGATCCCGCCGCGCACCGCGACGTAGGTCCGCAGCCCGAGCTCCACCGTGCCGAGCCGCAGCTCCGACCCGTCCCGCAGCTCGAGCACGGCCTCGTGCCCCACCGGCCGACCGTCCACCCACGCAGGTCCGTGCCCGCCGGTGAGTGCCACGGTCACGGCCCCGCGGGCGCGCACCCGCAACCCGCCCAGCAGCACCTCGAGCCCCGCGGCACCCTCGTCGTTGGCGACGAGCCGGTTGGCCAGCCGCAGCGCGCCCGCGTCCGCCGCCCCGGAGCGCCCGACGCCGATGTGCGCCCAGCCGGGCCGTCCCAGGTCCTCGACGAGCGTGAGCAGTCCCGGGTCGACGACCTCCAGCGCACTCGTCATGACGCCGTGAACCGGACTCGTGTGCCGGGCTGGAGAAGCGCGGGTGGCTCGCGGTCCACGTCGAACAGCCGGACGTCGCACCGGCCCAGCAGGCGCCACCCGCCCGGGGTCGCGGCCGGGTAGACCGCGCTGAACTCGTCGGCGATCGCGACCGAGCCGGCCGGGACGCGTTCGCGCGGGCTGTCCAGCCGCGGGACGCGCAGCACCGGGTCGAGGCCGACCAGGTAGGCGAACCCCGGCATGAAGCCGCCGAACGCGACGGTGTACTGCGCGCCGGTGTGCCGCGCGATCACGTCGTCGACGGACAGCCCGGCCAGGCGCGCGACGTCGTCGAGGTCGGCACCGTCGTAGACCACCTCGAGGACGACCTCGGTGGTGGCGGTCTCCCTCGCGGCGTCGGTGCGCCCGGCCCACCACCGCTCGACAGGCAGGCTGCCGGCGTCGGCACCGTCGCGCACCCGGAGCAGGAGGGTGCGCGCGGCGGGCACCTGGTCGACGATGGCCGCCGCCTCCGGGTCCGTCGCCCGGGCGGCACGCACCGCGTCGTCGAGCGCGCGCACCTCGGCAAGATCCGCGAGCTCGACCAGGACGGCGTCGTCCCCGTAGGGCAGCACCCGCGGCGCGCGCACGTCGGTCATGCGGCTGATCTTGCCGGACCTACGGGACGGTGACCGTCCCGGACAGCTCCACGGCGGCGATCGCGTTCGTCGTGGGCCCCTCTCCTTCCTGCGGCGCGATGGTCACGACGGCGATCGCGCGGTAGATCCCCGACGGCGGCGGACCGTCGCCGCAGCCGTCCGGGCGGTCCGGCACGGAGAGCGCGACCAGCTCGCCCGGCGTGAGCGTGCCGCCCGCCCGACTCTCTGACTCCGCGGGCGCGCGGGAGTCGGCGACGACCGCCCCGGTCGTGTCGTCGACGAGCAGGATCCGCTGGTCGAGCATCTCCGCCTCCTCGTGCCCGGTCCACGTGACCCGGAGGCTCGCGGCACCCTCGGGGGTGACGTCTCCGGCGAGGTCGACCCGCGCGTCGCCGTCGGGGATCACGGACTCGGCGGAGCCGCACCACTGCTCCCGGGCGTTTCCTGCCACCACGAGCGGCTCCGCCGGGCTGAGCGCGACCAGCTCACCGGTGTCAGGCTCGGCGTAGGCCGCGTAGACCTCGTAGTCGCCGTCCGGCAGCGCCTTGCTCTTGTCCGGGCCGCCACAGGACTGGAGGCTCAGGAAGTCCCCGCCCGCGAAGGACGACGGCCCGAGGGGTCCGGTGTCCCACTGGCTCACGTCGGCAGCCGCCGCGACCACGACGCCGTTGCGCGCTGCCACCACCCTGACGGCGCTCGGTCCTGCCACGGCCTCGGTGAGGCGCGCGGAGATGTACACCGGCATCGACGAGTAGGTCTGCGTCGGGTAGTTCCCGAGCGCCACCCCCAGCTCGTAGGGCGACGCGGCGGCGGGGGCACGCACGGTCCAGCCACAGGTACCCGGGGGGGCGTCCGGATCCGCGGCGGGCAACGTGGTCGCCACCTGGTCGGGGGGGAGCCTGGACAACCGGGTGTCACCGGGCGCCGTGCGCGAGGCCGAGTCGAGCAGCCCCGGGGTCTGCGTCGCGGTGACCGCGAGCGCGCCCGCCAGACCGACCCCGCCGGCGGTCCGTGCCACGGTGCGCGTCGCTCGGCGGCGGCGGATCCGGCGGCCCAGCACCGACGGCTCGAGCGTGCCCAGCGGGGCGTGGTCGGCGGCCTCGCGCAACGCGGAGGACAGGTCGAGGCTCATCGGGTGCTCCTGGTGGTGATCAGGTGGGACTCGGAGGGTGCATCGGGGGCGACGGGGCCGAGCACGCGCTCGAGCCCGTGCACGCCGTCGCTGAGGTACCGCTTCACCGCGCCGGCGGAGATCTGCATACGGTCGGCGATGTCGGCCACGGGGAGGTCCTCGAAGTAGCGGAGCACGATGCATGCGCGGACCCGCGGCGGGAGCCCAGCCAGGGCGGCGACGACGTCCCGACGCGTGTCGACGCCGAGCCGGGGATCGTCCGCGACCTCCGGCGAGGCGAGCAGGTGCCGGACGCTCAGCCACCGCCGTCGGCGGCGGTACCCGTCGATGTAGGAGGAGAGCATCGTCTGGCGGACGTAGCCCTCCACGGCGGCGGGCACCCGGAGCGTGGCCTTGCGGGCGAGCACCGACACGAGGGCGTCCTGCACCAGCTCCTGGGCGTCCGCCGCGTCCCCGGTCAGCAGGTAGCCGTACCGCAGCAGGGCCGGTCCGCGCTCACGGACCAGCTGCTCCAGCACGTCCTGCCAGTCCACGCGCGCTGCCCGCTCTCCGTGCTCGAGGTGCGTCGGTCGATCGGCCCGACACCGACCATGACGGACGGGCGGCCCGATTCGTTGGGGTGCTCATCGGGCGAACGGTGCGACCGTCACCCCGTTCGTCCGCAGCTCCGCCCGCACCCTGCGCGCGAGCACCGCGGCGCCGGGAGTGTCGGAGTGCACGCACACCGACTCCGCCGCCACGCGGACGTCCGACCCGTCGACCGCGCGCACCACCCCGTGCTGCGCCAGCCGTACCACTCGCGCGGCGACCTCGTCGGCGTCGGTGACCAGCGCCCCCGGCTCGGACCGCGGAACCAACGTCCCGTCCGCCCGGTAGCCGCGGTCGGCGAAGGCTTCCGCGACCGCACGGCGACCGGTCCTGGCGGCGATCTCCAGGACCGCGGACCCGGGGAGGCCCAGCACCGGCAGGTCCCCGACGCCCTCCACGACCGACCGAGCGTGCTCCTGGTGGTGCACGACCGCGTTGTAGAGCGCGCCGTGCGGCTTCACGTAGGCCACCCGGGTGCCTCCTCGCAGGGCGATCGCCGCCAGCACGGCGACCTGCTGCGCCACCTGCGCGCGCAGCTCGTCGGCCGGCACGTCCAGGAAGCGGCGACCGAAGTGCTCGCGGTCCAGGTAGGACACGTGCGCACCGACCGCGACCCGGCGGGCCGCCGCCGCGCGGCACACGGCGGCCATGATCCGCTCGTCGCCCGCGTGGAAGCCGCACGCGACGTTCGCGCTGGTCACCACGTCGAGCAGCACCGTGTCGAGGCCGTCGACGCCCGCCTCCCAGGCGTCGAGCTCCTCGCCGAGGTCGCAGTTGAGGTCGATCCGCACCGCCATGCCCTCGATCCTGCCCGACGACCGCCCGGTGCGAGGATGGTCGGGTGGTGGAACCCGGTGAGCTGCTCGACGTGCTGCTCGCCGCGGGACGCCGCACCGACCGCATGACGCACGTGCGGCACCTGCCGTCCCGCCCGGGGGTGCAGGCCGAGTGGCCGACGTGGGCCGACGCGGACCTGGTGCACGGGTACCGCGCCCTGGGGGTCGACCGACCCTGGCTGCACCAGGTGCAGGCGGCCGACGCAGCGTGGTCCGGCCGGCACACGGTCCTGGCCACCTCGACCGGCTCCGGCAAGTCCCTCGCGTTCTGGCTGCCCGCCCTGACGACCGCCCGGTCCGCCGCCGCGGGCTCCTTGCTCGACCCGGGCCGCATCGAGTCCGTCACCCGTCGCGCGACGACGCTCTACCTGTGCCCGACCAAGGCCCTGGCCGCCGACCAGCTCGCCGCGCTCGACCGGCTGCTCGTCGCCGCCCGCACCCGCGACGTCCGCGTCGCCACCTGCGACGGCGACACCTCGCTCGAGGAGCGCCGCTGGGTGCAGGAGCACGCCGACGTGGTGCTCACCAACCCCGACTTCCTGCACTTCGCCCTGCTCCCCCAGCACCGCCGGTGGGCGCGCCTGCTCGGGTCGCTGCGGTACGTGGTGGTCGACGAGTGCCACGCGTTCCGCGGCGTGTTCGGCGCGCACGTGGGCCTGGTCCTGCGGCGTCTGCGCCGCCTCGCCGCCTCGTACGGTGCGACGCCGACCTTCCTGCTGGCGTCCGCCACCACCTCCGACCCGGCCGCGAGCGCCGCCCGGCTCATCGGCGTGGACCCCTCGGAGGTGACCGCCGTGACCGACGACGCCTCCCCCGCCGGCCGCAAGACGTTCGTCCTGTGGCAGCCGCCGGAGCTGCCGGGCACCGAAGCGCCCTGGTCGTCCCTCCTGCCCGAGGACGACCCCTGGGCCACGCCGCTCGCGCTTCCCCGGCACGTCACGCGCGGACCGGACGACCTCAGCGTCCCGGCGCCTGACGACGTCTGGGGAGACGGCGCGACCGCGAACGGCACCGAGGAGCCCTCTGCCGTCCCGGCCGGTCCGGGTGGCGCGGAGCCGGTCGTGCTGTCGGAGCTGCTCGCCGCCGTCCTCCCCGGCATCGGCACGCCTGCGCCGGGCGAGGGGTCCGGCCCCCTCGGCACGGGCGACCGGATCGTCGCGGAACCCTCCGACCGTCCGCGGCGCACGGCCACCGCGGAGATCGCCGACCTGCTCGCCGACCTCACCGCCGCGGGCGCCCGCTCCCTGGCGTTCACGCGGTCGCGTCGGGGCGCGGAGTCCGTCGCGGCCACCACCCGCGCGCACCTGCTGGAGATCGACCCGACGCTCGCCGCCTCGGTCTCGGCCTACCGCGGGGGCTACCTGCCCGAGGAGCGCCGCGCGCTCGAGTCCGCGATCCGGTCGGGGGCGCTGCGCGCGCTCGCGACGACGAACGCGCTCGAGCTCGGCGTCGACATCTCGGGACTCGACGCGGTGCTCATCGCCGGCTGGCCGGGCACGCGGGTGTCGCTGTGGCAGCAGGCCGGGCGCGCTGGGCGGGCCGGCACCGACGGGCTCGTCGTCCTGGTCGCCCGCGAGGACCCCCTGGACACGTTCCTGGTGCACCATGCCGAGGCGATCTTCGACACGCCCGTCGAGGCCACGGTCTTCGACACCACCAACCCGTACGTGCTCGCCCCCCACCTGTGCGCCGCCGCGGCCGAGCTCCCGCTGCGCACGGAGGAGCTGGACCTGTTCGGCCCCCGCACCGCCGACCTGCTGGCCGAGCTGGTCGAGCGCGGGACCCTGCGCCGCCGACCCTCCGGCTGGTACTGGACGCACAACGAGCCGGCCAGCCGCCTGACCGACCTGCGCGGGTCCGGCGGGGACCCCGTCCGCGTGGTGGAGTCGGTCACCGGGCGGCTGCTCGGCACGGTCGACGCCGCCTCCGCCGACTCCACCGTGCACGACGGTGCCGTCTACGTGCACCAGGGCGCCACGTTCGTCGTCGACGAGCTGCGCCTCGAGGACGGCATCGCCCTGGTCACCCGACGCGACGTGGACTACGGCACCTGGGCGCGCTGGGTCACGACGACGGAGATCCAGTCGGTCGACGCCGAGGTGCCCTGGGGGCCGATCACCTGGGGGTTCGGGTCGGTCGACGTGACCACCCAGGTGCTGGGCTACCAGCGCAAGCGCATCCCCGACCTCCAGGTGCTGGGGACCGAGGAGCTCGACCTGCCCGCCCGCACGCTGCGCACCACCGCGGTCTGGTGGACCGCGCCGGCCGAGGTCCTGCTCGCCGCGGGCGTGACCGTCGAGGCCACACCCGGAGCCCTGCACGCCGCCGAGCACGCCTCGATCGGGCTGCTACCCCTGCTTGCGACCTGCGACCGGTGGGACCTCGGCGGGCTGTCGACCGCGCTGCACGTGGACACCGAGCACGCCACCGTGTTCGTGCACGACGCCTACCCCGGCGGTGCCGGCTTCGCGGAGCGCGGCTTCACGCTCGGCGCCACGTGGCTCCGGGCCACCCGCGACGCGATCGCCGCCTGCCGGTGCCTGACCGGCTGCCCTGCCTGCGTGCAGTCGCCGAAGTGCGGCAACGCCAACAACCCCCTGGACAAGGCCGCGGCCGTCCGGCTGCTCGACGTGGTCCTCTCCCACGCGCCGGCGGCCTGACGGCGACCGGGCCGTCACGAGCGTGCCGACACGGGGCCGGCGCGCGCCCAGGCGGACGCGGTGCCGGTCGCGGTCGGCACCAGCACCCGCACGGTCAGCACTCCGCGCCCGTCATCGGTGCAGGCGGCGAGCGCGCCCCCGTTCCGCCGCACCGCCTGCCCGGCCGCCGCGCACGGGTCGCCGGTGCCCGCAGCCAGCAGCCGGGCCGCCCCCGCGAGCGCGCCCAGGTCCGCGGCCGACTGCGCGCGCCCACGGGCCAGCTGGGCCGAGGCGAGCAGGCCGAGCAGACCGGCCACGACCAGGAGCACCGCGACCAGCGCCAGCAGCAGGACCGTCCCCGACCCGCGATCGTCCCGACACCCGCGCCCGCCGGTCACGGTTCCGCCCGCGCGACGGCCGACGCGTGCGCCCGCAGGGGTGTTCCCTGCCAGGACCCGACGGCGTCCGAGACCGTCACCGTCACCCAGCCCTCCGACCGGCTCACCGCCACCGCGGCACCCTCACCGGCGAGCCGCCGCGCGGTCGCCACGACCGTCCCGTCGGCCTCACCGAGCGCCGCCGACCGGGCGCCCGCCCGCGCCGCGTCGGTGCACCGGGTCTGCGCGACCGCCGCCGACGCCACGGTGAGCAGGGCGACAAGCAGAAGGACGACCGCGGGCAGCCCCACCGCGAGCTCGGCGGTGACGCTCCCGCGGTCCCGCCGGCCCGCGGTCGTCACAGCGAGAGCGCCTGTCGGATGATCCCCAGCAGCAGGCCCTTCACCTCGTTCCCCTTGAGGATGACGACGAGCAGTCCGGCGAAGCCGACCGCCGCCAGGGTCGCGATGGCGTACTCGGCGGTCGCCATCCCGGCGTCGGTCAGCCGGGTGCGGACGTGCCGGCCGGGAGCGTGCATGGCGAGGGCGGCGCGCGGGAGCACGGCCCTGCGATGGGCCGGGGCGTCGGTGCCCGCCGTCGGGGCGCCCTCGGGCGTGACGGCGTCGTCGGCTGGCCGGCTGTGGGGCATCTCTGTGGTCGTCATGACCTCTCCTCTCGCGGAGCACCGACGACTGTCGGAGCCTCGCCAGCGTCGGCGTCGGGCGACGCCCTCGGGGTGGCCGGAGCCCGATCGGTGGACCCCGTGCAGAAGGGCCGGGCTGTGGACGTCTCGTCAGCCGAGCAGGTCGCCGGCGAGGCTGAGCAGCATCGGGACCAGTCCGAGCAGCACGAACGCGGGCAGGAAGCAGAGCCCGAGCGGGAGGACCAGCTGCACCCCGAGCGAACCCGCGGCAGCAGCCGTGCGAGCGCGGCGCTCCCGCCGCAGCTGGTCGGCCCGCCCGCGCAACGCCGGCCCGGGCGCGGACCCCGTCGTCCAGCTGGCCTCCAGCACATCGACGACGCCCGACACGGGTGCGCCCGACCAGGCCGAGTGCCACGACGCGCCCAGCAGCAGGCCGGTCGCACCCCGAGCCAGGGCGTCGCCCTGCTCTCCACCGACAGCCGCACCCACCGCGGCCAGCGCGCGCGGCACCGACGCACCCGTCGCGATCGCCACGTCGATCAGGTCGAGCAGCAGCACGGGGTCCAGCGGTGCAGGCGGCCTCCCCGCCGTCGCGCGCCGCGGCACACGCGGAGCACCCGTGGGCCTCGACCGAGCACGGCCCCACCACCACGGGCTGGTCGCCGCACCGACCGACGACGCGACGACGACGGCGAGCACCAGTGGCGTCACCGCCGCGCGACCGTCCTGGTGCGACGCACCACCGGACCGGCTGCTCCCGCGCGGCCCGCCCGGGACAGCAGGGCGGACGTCCACCACCGCCCCGCCAGCAGGAGTGCCACACCGAGCACGGCCGACGTCGTCCCGAGCCCGCCGGAGAGCACCACCCCGACGGGGTCGGCACCCAGCAGGGCGCCTAGCGCCACCCCGAGCAGCGGGAGCCACGCGAGCACCTGCGCGGTCGACCGCGGTCCGGCGAGGGCCGCCCGTCGCGCGCCCTCCGCCTCCTCGTCGGCGGCGACGGCTGCCGCGATGCGCTCGAGAACACCGGCCAGGGGTGCGCCCAGCTGGTCGGACACCTGCGCCGCCGCCAGCACCGCGCGGACCCGCTGGACGTCCCCGTCGCGCGCCCGGCGACGGATCGGCCCCCGGCGCGGCGGGACCGTCGCCCCGAGCAGCGCGGCGGCGGTGGGCACGGGACCGCCGGCGACCGTGCCGAGCACCCGCGACCACGCCTGCGCCGGGGTGGCCCCCGCACGCAGCTGGGCCGCGACGCCGAGCAGCCGCTCCGACAGGTCACCACCCGGCCGACGCGCACCCACCACGGCCCCCGCAGGGCTCGGCGGGGTCGCCGCGCGCACCCGCCGACCCGGCGTCCCCGTCACCGCAGCAACGGCGAGCCCGGTTAGCGCCCCCACGACCAGGCTCATCGGGGCGACTCGACCGCGAGACCGAGGCGGGCGGCTAATGCGGGCCACGCGGGCCCGACGGTCGTGACACCCGTCGGGCTGACCTGGAGCGCGCACGCCACCTCCAGCTCGCCCGAGGAGCCCCGGCGGACGACACCCACCTCCGCGACGTAACGCCGGCCGGCGCGGCGCAGGTGGAGCACCGCGTCGAACGCGCTCGCGGCCTGCGCGGCCACCGCCTCGCGGGACATCCCCGCCAGCGCGGCGAGCGCCTCGAGCCGCGCCGGTACGTCCGCCGCCGCGTTCGCGTGCACGGTGGCGCACCCGCCGTCGTGCCCGGTGTTCAACGCGGCGAGCACCTCGCGCACCTCGGCGCCGCGGCACTCGCCGAGCACGATCCGGTCGGGCCGCATCCGCAGCGCATGCCGCACCAGGCCAGCCAGGTCCACCCGGCCGGCGCCGTCGACGTTGGCGTGCCTAGCCAGCAGGCGGACCACGTGCGGGTGCGCCGGTGCGAGCTCACCCGCCTCCTCGACCACCACCAGCCGTTCGTCGTGCGGGACCAGCGACAGCAGGGCGGCCAGGAGCGTGGTCTTGCCGGAGCCGGTCGAGCCCGAGATCAGCAGGTTGGCGCGGGTGGACACCAGCGCCCGGACCACCGGGACGAGCGCGGGCGCCAGGGTGCCGGACGCGACCAGCTGCTCCACCGTGAACGCGCGGGACCGGACCACGCGCAGGCTGATCAGGGCACACCCCTCGGCCACAGGCGGGAGCACGGCATGCAGCCGGGTCCCGTCCGGCAGGCGGGCGTCGACCGCGGGCGAGGCGTCGTCGAGGCGCTGGCCACCCGCCGCCGCCAGCCGGACCGCGAGCGCGCGGACGTCGTCGACGCCGCCGAGGTCGACGTCCGCCCGGGTCAACCGTCCCGCGCGCTCCACCCACACGTCGCGCGGTCCGTTGACCAGCACGTCGGTGACCTCGGGGTCGTCGAGGAACCCCTGGAGCCGACCCGCACCGAAGAGCTCGTCGCGCACCGTCCGGGTCATCGACGTCAGCGCACGGGAGCCGAGCACCGCCCCGGCCTCCCGCGCCGCCGCCTCGACGACTGCCCCGAGGGCGTCGCCGGACTCTCCGCCCGCACCCAGCCTCGTCCGGACGGCGTCGAGGAAGTCCGGGCCGACCCCCCGGACCAACGCAGTCACCGCACGCTCCGGTCGAGCGCAGCCACGATCCGGTCGGCGGCGCGAGCGATCCGGCCGCCGACGGGCACCCCGCCCCGCTCGAGCGCCGCCGACACGCGCCGGTCCGTCGGCAGGCTGGCCAGGACCGGCAGGTCCACGGCCTCGGCCAGCTCTGCGGTGCCGAGACCGCCGGGCGCCGGGCCGCGCACGATCAGCGACGCGGGCACGCCGGCGCCCAGGTGCGGCCGCATCGCCAGGATGCCGGCCACGGTGCGCAGGTCCCGCGGGGCCACCACGAGCACCGCGTCGCACGCTCTCGCCAGCGACTCCCCGGCCACGACGGAGGCCCGGTCCAGGTCGAGGACGAGGGCACCCGCCGCACTGGTCAGCGCGTGCAGGACGTCGGCCACGACCGCGGGCTCGGGCGCCCCCGGCCGGGCCCGGTCGGCGCTGAGCACCGCGCACGACCCCCACCGCGGCAGCAGCGCCAGCACGTCGGCTCCCGACACCTCGCCGCGCGCGTCCGCCAGGTCCGGCCAGCGCACCCCGTCGGCACCCTCCAGCCCCAGCAGGACGTCGATCCCGCCCGAGGCGCGGTCGAGGTCCACCAGGGCGGTCGCGGTCCGCCGCGCGAGCTGGCGGGCGAGCGCGGCCGCGAGCGTCGAGGCGCCGCCGCCCCCGCGTCCGGCCACCACGCCGACGACGAGCGCGCGCCGGGGCGTCGAGGCAACCGACGGCCAGGTCGGTGGGGCGGAGGGGGTGCCCGTGAGGGGGGTCATCGGGTTCACCTTCCGTCGGGATCCGACCTGGCCGCCGGCGCACCACGCACCCTGCCGCGGCGGACGGGACCCGTCCGCGGGAGGCAGCGGATCTGGGATGGCCTTCCACACGCCCGGGGCTGGGGGCGGCTCGCCCTCGCGTGGGCGTCGGCCACTAGGCTCGCGGCGACCCGCACGGCACCCGACGACGACGCCCCGGAGCAGCATGGACGAGGACCCGACGCAGGATGACCCGCTGCGCGAGGCCGCGTTCTTCGACCTCGACAAGACGATCATCGCGACGTCGTCGGCCACCGCGTTCTCCCGACCGTTCCTCGCCGAGGGCCTGCTCACCCGCCGGTCGGTGGTGCGGACCGCGTACGCGCAGCTGCTCTACCAGCTCGGCGGCGCCGACGAGGACCAGACGGAGCGTCTGCGCGCCCAGCTCTCCCGCATGGTGGCCGGCTGGGACGTGTCGCAGGTGTCGGCGATCGTCGCGGAGACGCTGCACGAGTCCATCGACCCCACCGTGTACGCAGAGGCCGTCGCACTCATCGAGGAGCACCACGCCGCGGGCCGGGACGTGGTCGTGGTCTCGGCCTCGGGCGCCGAGGTGGTCGAGCCGATCGCGGCGATCCTCGGGGCGGACCACGTCATCGCGACGCGGATGAACGTCGCCGACGGGCGGTACACCGGCGAGATCGACTTCTACGCCTACGGCGAGAACAAGGCGTCGGCCGTCCGGGAGCTCGCCGAGGCGCAGGGCTACGACCTCGACGCCAGCTACGCGTACTCGGACTCCATCACCGACGCGCCCATGCTCGGCACGGTCGGCCACGCGTTCGCCGTCAACCCCGACCGCGCTCTGCGCCGCCTCGCGATCGAGCGCGGCTGGGGGGCCCTCTCGTTCGTCCGGCCCGTGCCCCTGTTCCCGCGCCGCGCCCGCATCGTCACGGCGGGAGCCGTCACCCTCGTCGTGGTGGCCGCGGTCGTCACCGCCCTCGCGATCCGCCGGAGCCGTCGACGCCGCTGAGTCCGCATCGCGGACCAGCGTCCCAGCATCCGGCGCTCCCGGACGGGTGGCCTGCACCGTCGTCGCCCTGGCTGTCGCGGATCCGGTAAGTGGGGTACCAAAGGACCACAACTGCATGACCGCGAGGGCACCCACGCGCAGGAGAGCCCACCTATGGGCAGGTCGACCGGGCTTGTCCCGTCGCGACCGACACCGGTGCACGCCTGATCACCCTCCGGTCGGCTGTTGGCGACGGCGCCCCCTGGGGCGCCGTCGTTCGTCAGCCCAGCGACCCCGCCAGCACCGCGTCCGCCACGCCGCGCGCCTCGGTCACCCCGCGCACCACCGCGTCCCCGTACCCGCGCACCCAGGCCGCCACCCCGTCCGGCGTCCCTGTCGCGAACCCGGCCGCGCCCCCGAGGTACGGGTTGAGCGCGTCGGCCCAGGCGGACTCGGCGACCACCGACCCGGTCGGGTCCAGACCCCGCGCCGTGAGCAGAAGCCGCGCGACGGCCCGCGTGACCAGCCCGTTCGCGGCGAGGAACGGGCGCAGCGCCAGCAGCTCGCCGTGCACGACGGCGCCGACCACCAGGGCGGGGACCGTCGTGGTCCGCACGGTCCGGTCGAGCAGGTCGATCCGCGCGGCGAGCTCGTCGCCGACGGGCGCCGGTCCCAGGCCGGTGAGGTCCCGCGCCGCCTCGTCGACCCGGAGCCGGCCGACGTCGGGCTCCTCCAGCCACCCGGCCGTCGCGGCCGTGTGCACGCGGGCGAGCACCTGGCGCAGCGGCGGGAGGGCGGCCGACCCGCTGATCCCGAGCGCAGGCATCCACCGCTCCACCAGCACCGTGGCCCGCAGCGCACCGACGACGACAGGATCGGAGCCGCCACCGGTCGCGACCTCGCGCACCAGCGACAGCGGCACCCGCACACCCTCGATCTCGCACGACGCGCGCGTGGCCCGCAGGCCCGCCTCGGCCCGGACCTCCCGCCAGCGCCGCCGGTAGGCCTCGTGCCAGCGCAGCTCCTCGCAGGCGATCCGCGAGCGCTCGACCGCCTCGGCCACCCCGGCGAGCTCGAGGAGGGGGGCGAGGGGGTCGGTCACGCGGTCACCCTATAGATGAGTCCACAATGTTCGGATGGTCTCCCCGAGCGTCTCCTCGTCCATCACCGCTCGCCTCGAGGTGCAGGCCCGACCGACCGCCGTCAGCGAGCTCACGACGGCGATCGAGAAGGCCGGCGGCATCGTCACCGCCCTGGACGTCACGGCCTCCGGTCACGAGCAGATGACCGTCGACGTCACCTGCGCGACGCGCGGCGAGCAGCACGCGGCCGACATCGTCGAGGCCCTCAAGGGCCTGCACGGCGTCGTCGTCGAGCGCGTCAGCGACCGCACGTTCCTCATGCACATCGGCGGCAAGCTCTCGATCGAGTCCAAGGTGCCGCTGCGCAACCGCGACGACCTGTCGATGGCGTACACCCCGGGGGTCGCGCGCGTCTGCGAGGCGATCGCCGCACACCCGGAGGACGCCCGCCGCCTGACCATCAAGCGCAACACGATCGCGGTGGTCACGGACGGCACCGCGGTGCTGGGGCTCGGCAACATCGGGCCGCTGGCCAGCCTGCCGGTCATGGAGGGCAAGGCGGTCCTGTTCAAGCGGTTCGCGGGGATCGACGCGTTCCCCATCGCGCTGGACACCACCGACGTGGACCAGATCGTCGAGACCATCTGCGCGATCGCGCCCGTGTTCGCGGGGATCAACCTCGAGGACATCTCCGCCCCGCGCTGCTTCGAGATCGAGCGCCGGCTGCGCGAGCGCCTCGACATCCCGGTGTTCCACGACGACCAGCACGGCACCGCCATCGTGGTCGTCGCGGCGCTGACCAACGCCCTCAAGGTGGTGGGCAAGGACCTGGCCACCGTGCGGATCGTGCTCTCGGGCGCGGGCGCGGCGGGGACGGCCGTGCTCAAGCTGCTGCTGGCGGCGGGGGCCAAGGACGTCGTGGTCGCGGACATCGAGGGCGTCGTCCGCGCCGACCGCCCGGGCCTGGACGAGTCGCTGTTCTGGACCGCGTCCATGACCAACCCGCGCGGCATCTCGGGCAGCATCCCGGACGCGCTCAAGGACGCCGACGTGTTCATCGGCGTCTCCGCCCCGGACGTCATCACGGGCGACGACGTCGCGACGATGGCCCCGGACTCCATCGTGTTCGCGCTCGCCAACCCCCGCCCGGAGGTGGACCCGGACGATGCGGCGCAGCACGCGGCCGTC